>QUBZ01000004.1 GCA_014338005.1 Chloroflexota bacterium
CGTTCCTGAACTACCTTCTGCCTCCTTTTCCTTATCCCCGCAACAAAAAAGTCGCTGTTTTCTCACAACGACTTCCTTTAATCTGCCAAACTCCAGGGGCGGGTAAAAAACCCGCCCTTTTCGTTTTAAAACGCAGATTCGGCTCACCCGCCGCCCGAACCGGGGCAGACGGCATAGGACTCCAACTGTGGGATGTCCGTTTTGATCGCGTCATAAAGCATCCAGTAGGCGGCGCGTTCGCGGATGCCGCGCGGGATAATCAGGCTGTAGGCGGCGCGTTCGTCCCCGTTTTCGACCAGATTGCCCAGCACGCCAAAGTTCAGGTTCCACAGAATCATCGGCCCGATGTAATCCCGCTCCTGGCCGATCTCAAACGCCTGGATGATATAATCGCCCTGCTGGCATTCATTTACATAATCCATCCAGGGTTCGGGCGCGCTGCCCGGCAAATCGGCCCAGGTCGCCCAGCCGAACTCGGTCGCCCACAGTCGGGCGTCGGCGTGGCCGTTGTTGACCATGATTTGGCGGTAATCTTCCAGATTATCCAGAAAGAAAAAGTGCGGGTCGTCATCCCAACCGGGTTCGGGGTCAAAATCGCAGCAGCGCGCGTCCGGCGGGTTGCCCCAACCGTAGGGGTGTATGCCAACAGCCACGTCCTTATAGTTTGCCAGCCCGGCATTATACATCTGCTGCAAATAAGCGCGGTCATCCACCGAACCGGGATTATCGCCCGTCGGCGCCAGGCCGGCAGTGATGATGGCGATGTCCGCCGAATACTGCCGGACAGCCTCATAAGCCGGGCGGAATAAAGCCATATACTCACCGCCGTTGATCGGCCTGCCCTGCCATTCGCGCTCAAGATTCGGCTCGTTCCACACTTCCACCGCATCCACCGCCGGGCCGAATTCGCGCAGCATCAGGCTGATGAAGGCCGCCAGCGCGTTCGGGTCGCGCGGTGGGCCGTCCTCGGTCTGTGTATCGCGCGCCCAGGGCGGCGCTTTCGCCACGCTCACCAGGATGCTCAGGCCATCATTACTGGCCGTCTCCAGATAAATTTCCAGTCGTCGAAAGTCCTCGCTGATCTCGTCCGGGCCGTTAGGTTGCAGCATCTCCCACGCCACCTGGACTTTCAGCCATTTAACCTCCAGGCGGCGGATGTCCTGCATCGCCAGATTCCAGTCATCCTGATTCAGTGTCGGGTCAAGCTGGATGCCTATCAGGTTCGGGTCAAGGCCGGGCAGCGGCGTGGCCGTTGGGCCGCGCGGCGTGGCACTGGGGCCGGTCGTCGGCGTGCTGGTGGCGGATGGCGTGGCGGTCGCGCGCGGTGTGGTCGTCGGCGGCAGTGTATAACCTGGCGCCAGCACCGCCCCCAGGACGGTCGGCGTCGGGCTGCCGGGGGTAGGCGACAGACTGGATGTGGGCGTAGGCGTCGGTGTATGATTGGTCACAGTCACGGTCGCCGCCGTCACGGCTTCGGTCACCTCGACGGTTGGAACCGGTGTCCCCGGTTCAGGCGTCGGCGTGATATAGATATAAATGGGTGCTTGCGGCAAACAGGCCGCCAGCAAAACAGCCAGAAGGGTAATAAACAGGGTTGGTCGTATCGAGTTTATCATAGAGAAGCATACTACCACACGCTCTCGCTTCAAGCCATGAAAAAACGGCGAACAGTCGGCCAAGCGTAGGTTACAATCCTGTGGTATAATAGAACAAAAGTTCAAAGTTTGACAGGCAGGCCGCCTGCCCCTAGAATGAGCAGCGTGAACTCATGGTCAATCATAAATCAGATGGTACTTCTAAGGAACTTCCCATGACCAACGGCACAGTACGCCAGGTGAACATCGGCCAGGAAATGCGCGATGCTTACCTGGATTATGCGATGAGCGTCATCGTAGCGCGCGCGCTGCCCGATGCCCGCGACGGTCTTAAACCCGTTCACCGGCGCATTTTATACGCCATGTACGACATGGGGATTCGCGCTGATACGCCCTACAAAAAGAGCGCCCGTATCGTCGGTGAGGTGCTGGGTAAGTATCACCCGCACGGTGACGCCGCCGTCTACGAAGCGATGGTGCGGCTGGCACAGGATTTTTCCATGCGCTATGGCTTGATTGACGGCCAGGGCAACTTCGGCAGCATTGACGGCGACGGCCCGGCAGCCATGCGTTATACCGAAGCACGCATGGAGCAGATCGGCGAAGAGCTGCTGGTTGACATAGACAAAAACACGGTGGATTTTGTCGAAAATTTCGACGGCAGCCTGAAGGAACCCCTTCTGCTGCCGGCCAGCTTCCCCAATCTGCTGGTCAACGGTTCGTCCGGCATTGCCGTCGGCATGTCAACCAACGTTCCGCCACATAATCTGGGTGAGGTGTGCGACGCGCTGGTGTATATGCTCAACAACTGGAACAAACTGGATGACATCGGCGTGGAAGACCTGATGCGGTTCATCAAAGGGCCGGATTTCCCCACCGGCGGCCTGGTTTACAGGCACATTGATGGACAGGAAAACGGCGAAGATACGCTGGCAGCGGCTTATGCCACCGGGCGCGGTAAGATCACGGTGCGCGCCAAAGTCCACGTCGAGGATATGGGGCGCGGCAAATCCCGCATTATCGTCAGTGAACTACCCTACCAGACCAACAAAGCGGCGCTGATCGAGCGGGTGGCGGCACTGGCGCGTGATGGAAAACTCGAAGGTATTGCCGATCTGCGCGACGAATCCGACCGGCAGGGCCTGCGCCTGGTGATCGAACTCCAGCGCGGGGCGGAGGCCACGCCCATCCTGGCGCGGCTGTTCCAGCTTACGCCGCTTCAGGAAACCTTCAGTATCATCATGCTGGCACTGGTGGATAACGAGCCGCGCCTGCTGACGCTCAAACAGGCGCTTAAGGTTTACCTCGATCACCGGCTGGAAGTCGTGCGGCGGCGCAGCGAATACGAACTTAAACGTGCCAGGGACCGCGCCCATATCCTGGAAGGTCTGCTCAAAGCGATGGATGCGCTCGACGATGTGATTGCGACCATCCGCAAGTCGCAAACCGTCGAAACCGCCCGTAATAACCTCAAAAAACTGCTGCACATAGACGACATTCAGGCACAGGCCATCCTGGACATGCAGCTTCGCCGGCTGGCCGCGCTGGAACGCAAAAAAATCGAAGAAGAATACAAAGAAAAAATCAAACTCATCAAGTACCTGGAAGGGCTGCTCAAAAGTCCGCAGAAAATGCGGGATGTCATCGCCGAGGAGCTGGGCCTCATCAAAAACGCCTATAACGACCCCCGGCGCACCATCATCGTGGACGGCACAGCTTCGGCTGCCAGCGTCACCGAATTCCTGATGCCCGCTGACGATACCTGGGTAACGCTGACGGTCGAAGGCAAAGTGGGGCGCAGCTTCGAAAACGTGCCGCCAAAAGTCACGGCAGACATGGCAGAGCCGCCGCGTTTCGTGCTGGCGAGCAATACCACCCACGTGCTGTACCTGTTCACTGCCGACGGCCAGTGCGCGACCATTCCCGTCCACCAGCTTCCACAGGTCAACGATCCCGCTGAAGGGACACCCTTCAGCAGCCTTTGTCCACTCAACGGCAGCCAGCAGGTCACGGCCATGCTCAGCCTGCCCAACGGCTTGGAAACCGGCTTCCTGCTGATGGCGACCGACGCTGGAGAAGTCAAACGCCTGCGGCTGGAAGACCTGCCCGGCCTGAGCGCCAACGCCTTCACCGTGATGGACGTGGAGCAGGACGACCGCCTCGGTTGGGTGCTGATGACCTCCGGCGAAAACGAAATCATCCTGGTCACGGCTCAGGCCCAGGCCATTCGCTTCAGCGAAAACGACGTGCGCCCAACCACCCTGCCGGCAGGCGGGATGCGCGGCATCAAATTATCCGGCCAGCGCGACCGTGTGGTCGGCGCGATGGTGGCAGTTGACAACCAGTATGTGTGGACAATCACCGACGACGGTGTGGCAAAAATCTCGCCGGCGGCGGAATACCCATCCCAGGGGCGGGCCGGCAGCGGCGTGATCGCCATGCGCCTGCCTAAAGACAGCCTGGAAATCGCCGCAGCAGCCATCGGTCGCCAGGATGACAACATCATCGTTTTAACCAGCCGGAACAAACCGCTGTATATGCGGTTGGGGCGCGCGCCGCAGGTAGGGCGCGGTAAACCCGGCGGCGACATCGTGATCTCGCTGCGGTCAAAAGAGCGTGTGGCGGCAGTGGTCAGCTACCAGCCGCGTATAACCGAAACGGAAAGCGCGAGCTGATGCCGCGATAAAACCAGCATTTAATTAATGAACGCGCTCCGCCTCCGCCTGGATTTCCCCCAGAAGTTCCTGTAGCGTGGGCGCGGGCGATACCCCCAGGGCGTTCTCAAGTTCAGATTCCAGCCGCCGGTAGGTGGCGATGGCATCCTCGTGCCAGCCCAGCTGCCGGTACAGCAGCATGATGCTGCGCGCCAGGTCTTCGCGGTGGCGGTTGGCGGCAGAAGCCCGCACGTACAAACCCAGCGCCTCGCGCGGTTTTTCGGCCTGCTCCATCAATTTGCCCAGGCCGATCAACGCCTCGCCGTACAGATGCTCCATCTCCTGGCGGCGGCGTTTGACCCAATCTGTTTCCACCGATCTCAGAAATTTGCCCTGGTACAGCGACAGTGCATAAGACAGCAGCCGCGCGGCTTCCTCCGGCGCGGCGACGGCGCTGTTCTGCACCATCTCGGTGAACGAAAAAACATCATAATGAAGGTCAATATTCGAGGCAATGCGGTAAAAACCAGACCAGTAGGTCGTCAAATCCACACCCAGCACCTCGCTGATTTTGCGCTTGGTGACATGAAAAACGTTAGTGGCTTCCCGTGTGCTGAGGTTCGGCCAGAAGGTTTCAAAAATCTGGCTACGGGTCGTCATACCCCGGTCAACCAGATAAAAAAACAGCGCGCGAGGTAAAGTGCCGTCCCAATCATCCACGCTGCGCCCGTTTAACATCACCCGCCCGCTGCCCAGCGCGCGCACCTCTAAAAAGGCCATTTTGTCATCCAGGCGCGCGTAATCCGAAAGCATTAACTGTCGCTCTATCGGGATGAAGCCGGTCTGCTTGCGAATATCGGCAGAGTCGCGCACGAAGCCCGGCGCCACCCGCGTGAACAGCAAAACCCGTCCCTTCTTCATGCGATCCAACAGTTCCAGCACAAACGTCCCCAGGCTGTCCGAGGCAGCCCGGTCGCCTTCGTCCAGTACAACGATCTCGGCGCTTTCCAAGCTGGCTTCCTGCCGCGCCAACGAGTCGTCTAACTGCGCCCGAAGCTGTTCGTGCGTCTGTCGGCTGTCGTTAAAACGAATGTAGATGGATTTATTGGTCTGAAATAACACATTCAGGAGGTGACGCTGGCAGACATAGTTCGGATGAACGATAACCAGCCGGATATTATCATCGAGTTCTCGAAGTTGTCGAGCCGCGATTTCACGTAATAAATCTACCATACTTCTCACCCCGTTAAGTTGAAAACAAACAGATCCGGCAGCAGCAAACCCTATCTAAACCGGATATTATAATCTCATCATTAGCATCCCGCAAATGAAAAACGAAATACTATGGAGAGATGATGGATAACTTAACGCGGAAGTGAGAATTAAGATACATTAAGACATATAACGGCGGTGGGCTTCAATCACATTGGGGACATGCGAAATGCGGCTGAGGATGCGCGTAAGCTGGTGATGATTGGCGATTTCCATCGTGATCTGGAACGTAGCCACGTTCTGGCGGGTGGATACCTGCACTTTCGTCATGCTCACCTTTTCGTCGGCGATGATGGTGCTGATGTCCCGCATCAGGCCATCACGGTCATAAGCCACGATTTCCAGCGGTACGGCATACCGCTGCTCGGTCGTCGGCACGCCCCACTTGACCTGAATTAAACGCTCCGGCTCGGCCACCGAGCGTATGTTGGCGCAGTCCTGGCGATGAACTCTCAACCCATGCCGGCGTGTCACATAGCCAACGATAGGATCGCCGTACACCGGGTTGCAGCAGGGGGCCAGATTCAGATGAATCCCATCCATGCCCATCACGTCCACGCCGCTGGCTTTACCTGGCGTAAGCTGCGAGGGCGACTCTACCAACCGGTCGGCCTGCGCCTCCAGCGCCTGCTGCTGGCGGCGTTCATTCTCCAGAATACGCCCGGAAATCTGCGCCCCGGTGATGTCGCCTGACCCGACGGCGGCCAGGAAATCATCCAGCTTATCATAGCTGAACAACTGCGAGACGGCATCAAACGATGTATGCTCCAGGCCCAGCCGTTTGAGTTCGCGCTCCAGAACGTCGCGCCCGTTAAGAATGTGTTTTTCGCGGTCGAGCTTTCGGAAATACTGGCGGATTTTGTCCCTGGCGCGGGCTGTTTTAGCATATCCCTGATCGGGGTTCAGCCAGTCTAGGCTGGGGCCGCCCCGCTTGGAGGTGAGAATTTCGACCTGATCGCCGGTGTGGAGGGTGTGCGTCAGGTTCACCAGCCGCCCCTGCACCTTCGCCCCCCGGCAGCGGTGGCCGATTTCCGTGTGGATGTGGTAAGCAAAATCAATAGGCGTCGCGCCGTTCGGCAGGTCTACGATGTCCCCTTTGGGCGTAAAAACATAAACACGATCCTGAAAAACCTCCGCTTTCATCGTGTCTACAAACTCCGCCGCGGTCTGGTTTTCCAGTTCCGGCCCGAACTCCATCAAACGGCGCAGGTAGCTCAAGCGCCGCTCGAATGATTCGTCCCGGCTGTTGGCCTTACCCTCTTTATAGCGCCAGTGCGCCGCGATGCCGTACTCGGCATCCTCGTGCATCTCCCAGGTGCGTATCTGAACTTCCAGCGTTTTACCCTGGTTATCCAGCACGGCGGTATGCAGGCTGCGATAAAAGTTATCCTTCGGAGAAGCGATATAATCATCAAACTCACCGGGGATTGGCCGCCACAGATTATGCACCACACCCAGCACCTGATAACACTGGATGGCCGTATCCACGATCACGCGCACAGCGCGCACGTCATAAATCTGGGACAGCGGGCGCTGTTTACGTTCCATCTTTTTATAGATGCCGTAGATGTGTTTGGGACGCCCGGCGATAGCCACTTTTTCGATGCCCTGCGCTTTGAGCGCCTCCCGCAGCGTTTGCGCCACCTGGGCAATATAAGCCTCCCGGTCAGGGCGGCGCTCGTCCAGGCTTTTGGCAATCGCTTTATACGTTTCCGGCTGCAAATAACGAAAGCTCAGGTCTTCCAGTTCCCACTTAATCTGCCAGATGCCCAGGCGGTTCGCCAGCGGCGCGAAGATGTCCAGCGTTTCCTGCGCTTTTTCGCGCTGTTTTTCCGGCTCCATATAACCGAGGGTACGCATGTTATGCAGCCGGTCGGCCAGCTTAACCAGCACGACCCGCACATCATCGCCCATCGCCAGCAGCATTT
The DNA here is from genome assembly GCA_014338005.1 of Chloroflexota bacterium. GTDB lineage: Bacteria > Chloroflexota > Anaerolineae > Aggregatilineales > Phototrophicaceae > CFX2. The sequence goes on from QUBZ01000004.1 coordinate 7,450, forward strand.
TGCGGATGTATTCCATCTCGCGGTCGGCGTTGCGGCTGCGTTTATCCTTCTCCATCTTGATCGGCAGATTTTTCAACTTGCTCACGCCGTCAACGATGGTCGCCACACTCGGCCCGAACTCGTTACGCAGTTCCTCAATCGTCACCTGCGTATCTTCAACCACATCATGCAGCAGCGCCGCGCCAATCGCTTCGGCGTCCAGCTTCATCTCCGCCAGGATGTACGCCACCGCCAGGCAGTGCGTGAAGTAGGGTTCGCCGGACTGGCGATACTGGCCGGCATGGGCAGCTTCCGCCTTCCGGTAGGCGCGTTCGACTAAAAGCTGGTCGTTCGGCGTCAGATCGGGAAGCAGATCGAACAGCGATTGCAGATTCATCGCCACCACTTGCTGCATAACACACCTCAGAATCCTACCTCACCCTAATTATAAATCAGAGTTAAAAAGCGTAACAGGTCATTGACACGCTTGTTATAATAGAATCCGGTAGCCAAAATCATGAGATATTAAACGCAATGACCGATTTATGGAGTGTTGATGACGCTTTAAACCGCATCCTGCAAGAAGTCGCGCCGCTTCCTGCTGAACGAGTTGCGCTGCCGGACAGCCTGAATCGGGTGCTGGCCGAAGACATCCGCGCCGAGGTTAACCTGCCCCCTTTTGCTAATTCCAGCATGGACGGTTACGCCGTGCGCGCGGCAGATGTAACCGGCGCCAGCCGCGACCACCCCGTGTCGCTTAAAGCCAGCATGGATATTCCCGCCGGGGCAGCGCCGGAACGTCTGCTCTGTCAGGGGGAGGCGGCTCGCATTATGACCGGTGCGCCGCTGCCGCCGGGCGCAGATACAGTTGTCCCTGTCGAACAGACCGACGGCCGTTGGACGCCCGGCGGGCATGAAACACTGCCATCCACTGTACAAATTTACCGAAGCGCACAGCCCGGCGAAAACGTGCGTCAGATCGGAGAGGATATTCGAGCCGGGCATGTCGTTCTGGCGGCGGGAACGCTGCTGCGGGCGCAGGAAATCGGCGTCCTGGCCTCGTTGGGATATATGTACGTGCCGGTCATCCGGCAGCCGCGAGTTGCCATTCTGTCTACCGGCGATGAACTGGTGGATTTAGACCAACCGCAGCCTCCCGGTAAAATCCGCGACAGCAACGGTTATACGCTGGCTGCCCTGGTGCAGACCTATCACGGTTTTCCGATTCGCCTGCCCATCGCCCGCGATAATCTGGAAGATGTGCGCCGTCGCTTTCACGAGGCGCTCGAACAGCACCCTGATTTGATACTTAGCTCTGCCGGGGTGTCGGTCGGCGCGTTTGATGTCGTGCGTGCCGTGCTTGACGAGTTGGGTAAAATCGAGTTCTGGCGCATCAATCTGCGTCCCGGCAAACCGCTGGCTTACGGCAGCATCCAGGGTGTGCCATTTTTCGGTCTGCCGGGCAATCCTGTTTCGGCGATGGTCACGTTCGATATTTTCGTGCGCCCGGTTTTGTGTCGGATGGGCAGCCGCGCCGAACATACGCCGACAATTGATGTTATAACCGGTGAGGATATTCGCTCCGATGGGCGGCGCAGCTACCTGCGCGTCAAATTAACACCCCATGAGAATGGGCAGCTTATCGCGCATTTAACCGGCACACAAAGCTCCGGCGTGTTAACTTCAATGGTGCAGGCCGACGGCCTGCTGATCGTGCCGGAAGGGCTGACGCATGTTCCCGCCGGAAGCCCACTTCCGGTTCGGTTACTTCGGTATATCAATCAATAGGGTGAAGCAATGTCAACCATACAATCCACAGCACAAATCAACACCGGCGCGCGCGATACCCTGCGTATTGTTTCTCTGGTGCTGGTTTTTATCGGGATTTTGATCTCCGGTTATTTGAGTTATGTCAAACTAACGGAGACGGCGATTGTCTGCGCCGAAGGCGATTCATTCAACTGCGACAGCGTGACCGGCAGCGTATATGGCAAGGTGGCCGGCATTCCGATAGCTTATCTGGGTTTGGCGACATACCTGGGGATAGGCGCGTTAATTTTGCTGGAAAACCGTTTGGCGCTGCTGCGGGATTACGGCATTACACTGGTTTTCGGCATCACCCTGTTTGGTTTCATCTATTCGATGTTCCTGGTTTATGTCCAGGCTTCCATCCTGAGGGCGTTTTGCAGTTGGTGTCTCAGCCACGAAGTGGTGATGACGCTGCTGTTTATCGTGTCCGGCGTGCGCCTGTTTAAGAGTCTGCGGACATAATACTCGCGCGCCGTTATGCGCCGAACAAACCGGGTCAACAAGGGGCTGAAGCCCCTTGTCTGTTATATATTATCGAACCAGAGCGAGAGTTCACCCCGGTAAAACTTGCCAGCTTATTTTGAATGGTCGCGCAGGGTGCGGCTCAGAATTTCTTCCTGCTCCAGCGCATACCGGCGGTCTTTATCCCGCTTGCGGCTTTTCTCACGGCGGGACGGCTGTTTATCGGCCATCGCGCGGCGCAGCGCCAGCTCCATCGCTGTCGGCAGGTCGCCTTCATCCTCGTCGCTCGACGACGTTGTTACAGCGGCGGCCTTCGGCGCTTCGGCGGCTTTCAAACTCATGTCAATTTGCCGTTTTTTGCGGTTAATTTTAATAACCCGGCCCTCAACCGTATCACCAACCTTAACCACATCCGACGGCGAATTGACGTAACCGCTCGACAGTTCCGAAACATGCACCATCGCGTCGCGCTCCGCGCCCACGTCAATGAACGCGCCGTAACTTTCCAGCCGCGTGACCGTGCCGCTAAGAACCATACCTTCTCTGATTTCATCCCAGGTCAAAGCGGGCGGGCGCATCAGCGACAGCGCCACGCGCTTGGCTTCGAGATCCACCTTCAGCACATAAGCGGTGATCTCGTCGCCAACCTTAACCACATCTTCGACATTACGGACATTCGTCTTTCCCAGTTGGGAAATATGCAACAAGGCATCCTGACCAATGCCGATGTCTACAAAAGCGCCATACAGCTCCAGGCGCTTCACGGTGCCTTTGATTTCCTGCCTCGGCACCAGATCACCCAGCGACCTGGGCGCGTTTGTACCGATCTGTTCGCTCATAACGATGCCTTGCTCCTTCTAACCTCTGGTTTTTAGCGTTATACTGCCTCTTAGCAGCCTGATTTGACCGGCTTAACCGCCGGGCGTTGGCGTCAGCGTCACCTCCGGCGTCACTTCAAAAGCCTCGTCGGGGGCATCGGCGCTGTAGGTGCTAAAAGCCGCGTACCCTTCCCAGGCATGAAGTTTGCTCGTTTTGACGGTTAAATCCATATCCTTTGGCGTGGCATACAGCGCGCCGATCACCTCACTGGTAGGCAGCAGTTCGGCGTTTGCCCCGGCCACAAACACAACCACAATAAAAGACCGTTCCGGGTAAAACAGATAAATAACCGCCTGATCGTCCGTCACCGGCGCACCCAGCGCATAAGCCGGCGCGCCCTGCGCGCTCAACACTCCCTCAACGGTTATTTCCGGCGCCAGACTCAACGAAATGAAGCTGACGGTTTCACCATCCTCGCTGACCATCTGGCAGCACATGTCGCCGTCAACTTTGCTCCACTGCGCGCCAATGGCCGGGCCGTTTTCAGCCGTGCGCGTTTCCGGGTCGGTCATACGCGCGTCATCTTCGACGATCGTCAGCGCATCCGTCCAGCGGGTTTCGCCCGGCGTAATGCCGTTCCAGCATGGCGCCTCGCAAGGATCGTCCGTCACCAGGCTGATGTCGTTGAGCAGTTTGTCGTTGCGTAAAACCGGGGGAGGAGCGCACGCGGCGATAAATAAAGCCAGGGCAAGGAGACCTGGGACAAACAGACGATATTTCATCGGTTTATTCGCTTTCAATTCGATTTGTGGCTGCCAATTTCACTCACAATAAGAGGCAAACCGTTACAGCTTGCCCCCCATTGTAACGCTTTTTTAGCCTAATTCAACCGTAAGGTTAACCGGTAGTCCCCGGCAGTCACGCCAAAACGCGCGCCGAAGTGCGTGGCTATGATAATGTATTGCCCGTCTTCTGGCAAGGTGAACTCGCTGATTAACGAGTTAGTGGTATCGCGGTTGGCGTCGTCATTCTGCGCGATCTGCACGTTGTTGGGGTCAATCAGGAACAGCACCGGGTCGAGCGTCCCGTTTAACCCCTCCATACTGATCGTCACCACGTCCCCGGCTTCACCCTGGAAGGCATATACATCGAACTTCTTGTTCAGCCGGATGCTGCCCGTCACGGTTTCGCCGCTGGAAACCACACGCGCGCTCGGAATCTGCCCGACAAAATCCAGCGAACCGGAGTCCGGCCTTAGGCTGGTGCCGAAGATGCCGCCCTCGCCCGCCGTGATCGTGCCGTCGGTATTGATGAAAAAGCTGGTCAAGTAGCGTTCGGTCGGCTGAAGTTGCAGCGTGACCGACTGAACAAGCTGGTTGTTCGCCACCACGTTCAAAACAAACTGCGCCGGGCGCGGATCGCCGCATTCGTTCTGATACCACACTTCGACTTCATAAGGCCCGGCCCCCGGCAGCCGGCCCTCCGGCCAGTAGATGTAGGAAATCGGGCTGCCGTCCGAAGCGCGGCAGTTGACGTTGCCATCCGCCGCAAGCTGCCCGCCAGTCGCCAGCAGGCGCGGGTTATCATCAAAAATCGAGTTCCCCTGCGGGTCGCGCACCAGCAGTTGCAGGTCTGCGGCGGTCGCCCACTGCAAGCTCACTTCCACCGAACCACTCGGCAGATCGGGGAAGTTCGGCACAATACCCTGCGTTACCGCGCCGGAGAGCGTCAGTTCATAGTCCCCTTCTGTCCCACCGATTTCCTGCCCGTAGCGCGTGGCGACCACCGTATATTGGCCGCTCAGCACTAGCGACAGGTTTACAACCAGCGAGTCGGTCACGCCGTCGGCAGCGTCATCGTTAAAGGCGATCACGCCGCCGTTGGGGTCTACGACCAGCAGCAGCGGGTCGAGGCTGCCCGATGTTGCATTCATCGCCATCGAAACGATGTCACCGGCCTGCCCGGTGAATGTATAGGTCTGGTATGGCTGGCCGCTGGTGATGAAACCTGCTGCCGGCGCGCCAAATGTTAGCGGCTGCGGCGCCGCTTGCAGGGTTCCGGCCTGTAAAACCGGCGGATCCACACGGATGCCGCCGGACCCAACGGCGGCAGTCCCGTCGGCATTAACACGGAAACTGCTCAAAAACACCTCATTCGGGCGCAGCGTGCCTTGAATCGCTGGAACGGACAGACCATCCACGACAACGCTGACGACAAACGAGGCCGGGTCGGTGGTCGGGCAGTCCTGAAGCGGCTGGTAATATACCAGTATCTCATAGCTGCCGGTCGGAATCACACCAGCCGTCCAGGAAGCAGTTTCGGTCGGCGCTTCCGCCGTCAGATTAGCGCACACACTGTTCACGTTGACGCCAAACTGGCCGCCGCTGCTCACGGTCGGCGTATTAAAAAACAGGCTGCCACCCACCGGGTCGCGCACTTCCAGATCGAGGTTGGCCGTCGAGTTCCAGGTTAGCGCCACTTGCAGCCCTGTAACCGTAAGCAGTTCGCCTGGCAGGGTGAATCCCGCCGGCGTGGCAGCTGCCTCGGCGGTCGCCTCAACCTTCGCTTCCGGTGTTGGCAGGGTGGCGGTCGGCGCGGCCTCCACCACCACCAGCGCCAGCGAAAGCTGGAACGTCACGCTTTCGGTCGCTTCGCTCAGGCGAAATACGGTCACGTAATACGTACCGGTGGCCGGAAGCGTCACATCGGCCAGCGCCAGCGTGTCGTTAGCAGCCACAGCCTGGGCTACCGGCGCGCCTTCCGAATCGGTCAGCAGCAACGCCAACCCCGATGCGCCGGTAACAGTCAATTTGATCGTCTGGTCGGCAGCGCCCTCAAAGGTGTACACCTGCGCCAGATTATTATCATCCAGTGCGCCCTCCACCACCACGCCCGGCGTCAGCAGCCTTCCGGTGACAGGCTGCGCCAGCGCCACCGGAGCGGACAGCAGCAGGATTAACAGCAGCGGCACAAAGCGCCGCAGACTATTTTTTATCGGCTGAGAGGACATAACGTAGTCGCTCCTGATACAAGGACGAAATAGCGGTCAGGCAAGTTTAGCCCATTCCCCACCGGCCTGCCATACGGCTTTCCAACGGTTCGCCCACGTTAGGGCGTGCCGGCGGGCTGAGCAGTGGCCGGTTCAAGGGGAGAAAGTTCGACAAAAGCGGTCGTGCCTTCGACCACATCAATGATTTTGGATACCCGCTGGCCGTCCACGCTGGTGATGACTTCATAGCGGCCCACCGGCACGTCCGCCACGACGAAATTTTCCCCCCACAGCGGGTCAGCGTTCACATCCGACGGCGTATCTTCATAGATGTAGGTCGTGACCGAATCGGTCACCAGACCGGTTCGCCAGTCGCGCACCGTCACCAGATGATCGTTAATCAGGTTGCCGCGCCCGTCCATCACACGCCCGGCGATGACGCCATGCCCTACATACGGCACCATCCACAACAGGGGATTATACGTGTCGCCGTACCGCTCCCCGCCCATACGTACTTCAAAATGCACGTGCGGCCCGCTCACCCGCCCGGTATTGCCCACCAGTCCAATCGGGTCGCCCGCGTTAACGATCTCCCCTGCCGTCACCAGCACCGCCGACAGATGTGCATACAGCGTATAAAGCGTCTGGCCGCGATAGCCAAAATCGTGCTTGATAAAAATCGCGTTGCCGTAGCTGAACGTGTTCTGGAAACCGCCGCCTGCCCACAGCACCGTACCTGGACCTGCCGCGCGCACTGTCTGGCCGATTGGATTGGGCATATCAACGCCGTTATGGATGCGCCAGGGGTTATCTTTCTGCGGCCCGCGTGAACCATAGGGGTAGGAAAACAGCGCATAATTGGTCGCGTTTGAGTCTACCGGGCGCGAAAACCAGTAATGGTCACGCCCCAGCGGATCGCGGGAAATTGGGGGGACGAGCGGCGGCGGCTGCCATACCGAAGGCGGGCGCGTCACCGACTGCGCCGTGATTTCAATCGTCGCCGCCGGTGAAGGCGTCGGCGCGGGGCGCGTGGGGGTAACGATGGCGTTAATGGTGGGACGCAGATCGCCGCTGACTTCTACCGGCGGGATGGCAACCACGTCGGTATCACCGCTGATAACCAGCGTCGGCGGCGCAAACGGCGTCAGCAGCGGTTGAATGGTCGGCAGCGGCGTGCTGTTGCTGCCAAAACCGGCCCGTAAAATCGCCTGCCAGCCGCCAGACGAATCTTCGGTCGGCTGCTGCTCGGTCGGGATGATCGTTCGCAGCGAGGGTGTGGGCTGAGCGTTCATCCAGACCATGAATCCAAAGCCCCCAACTGCCACCAGAACCAGTAAAACCGCCGGTAAACCCTGCCTACGCATTTTGACAACCCATCAAAACCGCCTATGATTCCGGTGTGGCCTCCACAACCGGCGCTGCCGTCGGCGTGGGGGCAAAACCGCCAAGCTGTCCGACCGTATATAACTCACGCATCGCATCGTACCACGTCAGGCCGCCGGTTTTGCGGAACAGCCAGTAATTGACGCTGTTGATATTGGCGCGCCAATCGCTCCCCGCAGGCACGCGCTCCCAGCCGTAATCCGCCGCAAGCTGCGTAAAGTCCACATAGTATCCCGTCGGCACGCCTGGTTTCAGCCGCCCGCCCTCGTCATAAGCCTCTACATCGCCCAGGTTGCGGCTGGCGATGTCCCAGGGGAGATGGCGCAGCGGTTCGCCAAGCTGGCCGGATTGGGCATCGTCGGCCACACGAATATAAACACGCCAGGATGTATTCACGCCCAGGTCCTCGCGCACAACTTCCATACGGGCCGGGAAACCAACAATCAGGTTGCGGTTCACTCCGAACTGCCGTCCGGCCATATACCAGTTGCGGCGCTCCTCGCCCGGCTGCGGTGGGCGATCAATCGCCCAGAAGGCATCTTCCAGCTCGCCCAGAACATCCCAACCTGCCACCGCCAGCGTTTTCTGGCGCAGCGCATTAAACGAGTCGTTCACCCGCTCGCTCAAATAGGCGCTGGGGGCGCGCACCCCCAGCAGCGTATCCAGCCTGTACAATCCATCGGCATCCGGCGCATTTTCCTGCTCGATATACAGCGGCTGCGGCACGCCCAGACCCAACCCACCGGAATTCACCAGCGCAGCGGGCAGGGGCGTCCCGCTCCAGACCGGGCCGGTTGCCCCCGGCGCGACTTGCAGCACCAGGGTGGAAATCCCTGCCTCGGTGAACGGGGTAACGATCAACTGCGTGCTTTCAAACGAGTCCACCGCAAAAACCAGGCTTGACCCATCCGGCGCCCAGGCAGGCGCGCGGCCTCGTTCCAGAACCTGCGCTTCGGCCTGGGGGTCATCGGCAGGTTTGACAAAAACCTTTTCCGCCCCTTCATCCAGGGCGCTAAAAGTCAGCAGTTTACCATCAGGACTCCACCTGGGGCGGTCTTCCTGGCGGGTCGGCGTGCCGGTCAGGTTGATCGAAGCCTCGTCGCTCGGATTATCGAGAGAAAAGATATAAATGTCGGCGTTACCATCGCGCAGCGAAACAAAAGCGATGCGCCGGCCATCCGGCGACCAGGCCGGCGCAAAGTCCGGCGCGGCGTGGCTCGTCACGCGCTGCGCTGGCTGCGAGCCATCCACCGGCGCGACGTATATATCCAGATTGCTGCCCTGGTAGCTTTCATAGGCCAGCCACAGCCCATCGGGACTCCAGCTTGGCGCAGCCTGGAAAGATAAATCGTAAGTCAGGCGCGTGGTCGCCCCGGACGCCAGATCGTAAACGTAAATTTCCCAGTTGCCATCCTGGTTCGAGGCATAAGCCAGCCGGCGGCCATCCGGCGACCAGGCCGGGTCGCGCTCATCGGCGGGGCTGTTGGTGAGCCGCAGCGGCGTCCGGCTGCCGACGTTCACCACCCAGATGTCGGTCTGGCCGCGCTCGCGGGTGGTGTAGGCCAGGCTGCCCTGCACTTCCAGCACCGAGGGCAGCGCCGTCGCCGTCGGGACCGGCGTAGCGGGTAAACCGGGCGCTGTAGCCACCGCCGTCCCCGGCGTGGTGTCGGCAAAATTCACCAGCCCGGCGCCAACCGGGACGGATGGGACAAACCCGGCGCGGTTATCCGGCGTGGTGGCCCACCACACCACAAACAGCAGCGCCGCCAGCAGCACTACCATCATCCCGCTCAACACGCGATTCTGCGCCCGCAGCGGGTCTTCGGTCAGGCCGACTTCCAGTTCTGCGCGGGCGGCCCGGCGCGCCATTGTGCCGGAAACCGCCTCCCCGGCAGATCGCGTGGCGCGGCCTGAAGTTCGCCGCCCCATGTTGAGAAAAAAGAGCGCGATACCGCCGATCACGCCCAGGATGGCACGCAAAACGGACCAGACCGCCAGCGCCACCCGGCGCAGCAGATTGAAGAAAAAACGCGCGACCGCCGCAATCACCCCGAACAGGCCGCCCGCCGCCGCAGTCCCACCGCGCCGCGCTGTGCCGGTGAGGGAACTTATACCCGCCAGTGTGGCCTGCGCCAGGGCGGCGCTGCTTTTCAGAATGACCACGCCAACCTTATCGGTCAGACGATAAAAGCGTACCAGCATTCAACAACCGATCTCAGCGTTACGATCCACGCCGTCCATTGTACTGGCAAACGGCTGTCCCAGCAATCCGGCTCAAAACAGCGTCGGCAGAAACCTGAACTGCCGAATTAAAAAGCCGTTCGCCAGCAAAATTGACCTGTAATAAATATTGATGTAACGTTATAGCATCGCTCGCCAGTCAGGAGGAAACCGGATGTCGCCCAGGAAATGGATCGCGCTTGCCCTCACTCTTTTCACCCTCGTCTTAACCGCCGCGCCTGTATCGGCACAGCAGACCATCCATACCGTGCAGCCGGGCGAAAACCTGTTCCGCATCGCGCTGCATTACGGGGTGGGCATGGAAGCCATCGCCCAGGCTAACGGCATTACCGACATGCGGCGTATTCTGGCCGGCCAGCAGCTTATCATTCCGAATTATGACCCGACCCCGCCAGTGGTTGAAAACCCGCTGGTCGCCAGCACCCCCAGCTATCACACCGTCCAGCGCGGCGAAAACCTGGATAATATCGCCCGGCTGTACGGGTTAACCCGCGACCAGCTTATGCAGAGCAACAACATTACCAATCCCAACCTGATTTATCCCGGCCAGCAGCTTCTGGTCTGGACGGCTGCCGCCGAGATGCTGCCCCTCGAAGCCCTGCCGTCCGAACCCGTCCCGGTCGAAAACATCCCGACAGCCCTGGTCGAAGCCGCCCCACCGCCCGCCGATACCACTTACGTCGTCCAGCCCGGCGAGCATCTGGCTCAAATCGCGCGGCGCTTCGGCCTTAACTGGACGATCATCGCCCAGGCCAATAATCTCGGCAACCCCAACCAGATTTACAGCGGACAGACGCTCATCATCCCGGCGGCATCCGGCGAAGCGTCCGCCGGGGGTGGATACGCGGCCCCCTACAACCCGCCGTCCCCAACCATGTGGAGCGGCAAACAGGTGGTCGTTGACCTGAGCGATTCGCGTGTGTACGCCTACCAGGACGGCGTGCTGCTGCGCGACGTGCTGGTATCCACCGGCCTACCGGCCACGCCGACCGTTGTGGGCGATTTTAAGGTTTATGTCAAATATCCGGCGCAGACCATGAGCGGGCCGGGTTATTACCTGCCGGATGTTCCATATGTGATGTACTTCTACCAGGGATATTCCCTGCACGGCACATACTGGCACAGCAATTGGGGGCAGCCGATGAGTCACGGCTGCGTCAATATGCCCACGCCGGAGGCGGAGTGGTTTTTTAACTATTTTGTGGATGTCGGCACACCGGTGCGCGTGCAGTATTAAAAGTGGCTTGATAATAAGGCACAGCGTTTGTTAAGGCGCTGTGCCTGTTTTTTTCGGCTGGCATTTGGGTTACAACCCCAGGACTGCGGCGTTTGTTTTCATCGCCTCCAGCACAATCTGAATATGTTCATCGAGCGGCACACCCAGCCGTTCCGCCGCGTGTTCGATTTCCTGCCGGTTGACGGGCGCGGCGAACAATTTATCCTTCCACTTTTTCTTCACCGAGGATAACTGGACATCCTGGATGCTTTTTGAGGGGCGCACCAGGGTCACTGCGATCAAAAACCCGGTCAGTTCATCTACCGCCACCAGCGCCTTTTCCATATCCGATTCCGGCTGCACGCCCGTGATTTCCTCGGCGTGCGACAGGATGGCGCGCACAATTTCCTCCGGCACACCGCGCTCTCGCAGAATGCGCGCACCCACGACCGGATGGCCTTCAACGGCTACATCAGGATACCGCTCGTAATCAAAGTCGTGCAAAAGGCCGGTAATACCCCAGGTATCGGCATCGCCGTTAAAACGGGGCGCGTAGGCGCGCATGGCGGCCTCTACCGCCAGCATGTGCCGCCGCAGCGACTCGCTGGCCGTAAACTCGGTGACGACAGCCCAGGCCTGTTCGCGGTTCATCCCCCCCCCTCATAAACGCGGATTTTGATTTCCATCGGTTCGCCAATTTTGCGCTGATTCGGCGTCCGCAGCTCCCAGACGCCGGTATATTCTGCCCCGCGCACCGGCGTTTTACCGACAAAACGCAGTTCGACCTGCCCGCCGACGGCTACCCGCTCCTGGATGAAAATGCGCGGCCCGGCATTAAAACTCTCGCCTTCAATATAATTCAAAAATGTGTTCGGCTCCCAGTCACACGTGCCGGTGTTTTGCAGCAGAATCTTGCGCTCGTAAGGCCGGTTGGCCGGATAAATATCGTTATCCGGCGGCTCCTGTTCCAGAATGGCGTAATCAAACCGGCAGGCCGTCGCGGTGGCGCTTTGAATCGCGGCCAGCACAACTGCCGTTTCGGTGGCATTAGGCGATGGCGTCCATGTCGGCGTGCGCGTGGGCGTATGACTCGGCGCAGGGGTGCGGCTTGGCGTGAGAGTAAACGTCGGCGGCGAAGTCGGCGTTGTGGTTGGCGCGCGTGTGGGCGTATCACTTGGCGCAGGTGTCTGGGTAGGGCGAACAGTAGGCTGTGCCGTCTCGCTCGGCGGGCGCTCCGTCGGCGCGCGAACCGGCGTATCAGAAGGTTGTTCGGCGGTGTCAGTAGGCACGGCAGCAGCCACCTCATCCGTTGCTTCCGCCGTCGGCGTTGCAGTCGGCGTCCCGATGCCGATGGCGGAAAATACGCCGCTGGCCACGCCGATCAGCACCAGGGCCGCCACCAGCACAACAGCCCCCCCAGCCCATCGCCACCGGCGTGAACTCCGGCGGTTAAGGGCCGCTGGCAGCGGAATTTCCTGCGTCGGGGTATCATCGCGCGGGATACGCACCGTCTCTTGTTCCGGGGATTGCAGCAGCACCGGACGTTCACCGTCCGCGCCGGCTTCAACCGGCTCGCCCCGCTCAGCGCGCTCCAGGTCCCGAATGAAATCGGCTGCCGACTGATAACGATCGTCCGATTCTTTAGCGATGGCCTTGGCGATAATACGGTCTATCGCTTCCGGCAGGTCAGGTTTAAAAGTCCGCGCCAGCGGGGTGGGCGTATTGAGATGCTTCAGAATGATCGCCAGCGGCGTTTCGGCGTCATACGGCAGTTTACTCGTAACCAGTTGAAACAGGATAATACCAAGCGAATACAGGTCGGAGCGTTCGTCGCCTGCCTCGCCCAACCCCTGTTCGGGAGCCATATAAGCCGGCGTGCCGACCATGCCGCCGCTGGCGGTGAACTGCGCACCGGTCACGATTTTGGCGATACCGAAGTCCGTCAGCACGACCCGGTTATCATGATCGAGCATCAGGTTGGCCGGCTTCACATCCCGGTGAATCATGTTACGGCTGTGCGCGTAGGCCAGCGCTCCCGCCGCCTCCCGGATGATCCGCAGCGACTCGGCTATCGGCATCAGGCTGCCCTGATCGGACAAACTCTGCAAACGGTCTTTCAGCGTTGGCCCTTCGACCAGCTCCATGACCATGTAGTAACTTTCGCTGGGCGGGTCGTAATCAAAGTCATACACCTGAACGATGTTAGGATGTTTGAGTTTGGCGACGTTCTGCGCTTCTCGTTCAAAGCGCCCCTTAAATTCGGGGTCATCAGCCAGAAAAGCATGTAAGACCTTGATCGCAACATAACGATCAAGGCTGGCATGGTAGGCGCGAAACACTTCCGCCATACCGCCGCGCCCCAGGCGCTCGATAACGTCGTACTTGCCTATTTTTCGATTCAACACGCGCACGCCTTACGGTTGTGAGAATGTGGTTGAGTATACTTTATCTTAACCACATTCTCAACCAATCCTAACCCAAGAAAGCCGCCTTAGCCACCCGCGCTAACGCCCTGGATTCCGCCTTCCGTCATCTGGCGGGCGTCCAGCACCCGGTCGGCCTCCTCCGCCGACAGATACCCTAATTCCACCACGATATCGCGCACGCTGCGGCCTTCTTCCAGCGATTTCATGGCGACCTCTTTACCCTTGTTATACCCGATGATCGGGTTCAACGCCGTAACCAGGATGGGGTTGCGCGCCAGCCAGCCCTCCGCCTGCTTGCGGTTGGCGATCAGCCCGACTGCGCACTTTTCGGTAAAAGCGCGCACCGCGCCGATCATAACGTGCATCATCTCAAAAAGATTGTGGGCAATAATCGGCATCATCACGTTCAGTTCAAGCTGGCCGGCCTGCCCGGCCAGCAGAACGGTCGTGTCGTCCCCGATGACGTGGAACATCGCCATGTTCAGCATTTCGGCCAGCACCGGGTTAACTTTACCCGGCATGATCGAAGACCCCGGCTGCACCGTCGGGCAGGTCAGCTCTGCCAGCCCGGTCGTCGGGCCGCTGGCGAGCAGGCGGATGTCGTTGGCAACCCGAATCAGGTCTTGCGCCACCGTCCGCAGCGCCCCGGAGAAAAATACCGCGTCCTGCATGGACTGCATGGACTCGAACAGATCATCTGACTCGTAGAGTTTCAGCCCGCTCAGTTCGCTCAGTTTGGCAACCATCCGCCGGTGATATTCGGGATGGGCATTCAGGCCGCTGCCGACCGCCGTGCCGCCGATACCCAACCGGCGCAGTCCTTCGGCAGCCTGTTCGATCTTCTGGATGCCGCGTTCGATGGCCTTCGCCCACGCGCCGATTTCCTGCCCCAGACGAACCGGCACGGCGTCTTGCAGGTGGGTGCGCCCGCTTTTGACGATTCCATCCCATTCCGCCGCCTTGGCCCGCAGGGCGTATTCCAGCGTCCGCAGAGTATTCACCAGTTCTTCCAGCCGCCACAGCGCACCCAGCCGGATCGCCGTCGGGATAGTGTCGTTGGTGCTTTGCGCCATGTTCACGTGGTCGTTGGGATTAACCGGCTTTTTCGGGTCATCCAGACTAAAACCCAGGATTTCATTGGCGCGGTTGGCAATCACTTCGTTGGTGTTCATATTGTGGCTGGTTCCGGCCCCAGCCTGGAACACATCCACCACAAAATGATCGTTGAATTTGCCCGCCAATACCTCGTCCGCCGCCTGCATGATGGCGCGCGCCATCGGCGCTTCCAGCAGCCCCAGGTCGAGATGCACCTCCGCCGCCGCCCGTTTGATGAGCGCCATAGACCATATAAAAGCCGGGTACGGCTTCAAACCACTGACCGGGAAATTCTCAACGGCGCGCTGGGTTTGAGCGCCATAATACGCGCTGGCCGGGACATTAACCGGCCCTAAAGAGTCTTTTTCAACACGAAACTCGGTCATAGTCAATATTTAACTCCTGGCGAACTCAAAACAAAAAAAGGCGGCCATATTGTACCGCCTTTTATGCTCTCTGGCGACGAGTCGGCTACTTGGCCGCTGCGTAACGGCGCGCCACTTCCGCCCAGTTCACCACGTTCCACCAGGCCGCCACGTAATCGGCGCGGCGGTTCTGGTAGTTCAGATAGTAGGCGTGTTCCCACACATCCAGGCCCAGAATCGGCGTTTTGCCCTCCATCAGCGGCGTATCCTGATTCGGCGTGGAGGTGATGCTCAGGCCGCCCGCGCCGGCCACCAGCCAGGCCCAGCCAGACCCGAAACGCCCCATCGCCGCCGCCGAAAACTGCTCTTTAAAAGCGGCAAAACTGCCAAATGCCGAATTGATGGCCGCCGCCAGATCGCCGGTCGGTTCGCCGCCCGCGTTGGGGGCCATAATCAGCCAGAACAGGTTATGGTTGGCGTAACCGCCGCCGTTGTTGCGAACGGTCGTCCGAATATCCTCCGGGATGCTGTCCAGCGACCCCAACAGTTCTTCAATGGATTTCGACTGTAGATCAGGATATTTCTCCAGCGCCTTGTTCAGGTTAGTCGTGTAGGCAGCATGGTGCTTGCCATGATGAATTTCCATCGTGCGCGCGTCAATATGCGGCTCAAGCGCGTTAAACGCATATGGTAGATTTGGCAGTTCGAAGGCCATGATCTCACTTCCCCTTCTGTTAATAATCCACAACCACTATCAGGTATGGCAAACTATCCTAGCATAATTGGGATGGGTTGTCGAAGGATACTGGACGAAAGGACAGAACTCTAACACTATTCTGATATGTCCATTTTCGCGCGGCTCTTTGACCTGCATCCTCGCTTGATGTTACGATAATGCAGATCTGTGACCGGGGCGCCGTCGGCGCGCTCCGGTCGTTACCTGCCCAAAGGCACACCATGACCGAAGCGCACCCCCTCAGCCTCGCGCGCCCGCAGGCGACTCTGCGGGCTTATCTGGTGATCGTGATCGGCATCGCCGCCATTTCAATGGGTTCTATCCTCATCCGGCTGGCGCAGCAGGAAGGAATGCCCTCGCTGATGATCGCCGCAGGCCGCCTGGGGATCGCCTCGCTCATCCTGACGCCGCTCGCGCTGCGCCGCCACACCGACGAAATCCGCCGCCTTCAACGCAGCGATCTGGTTTTTACCGCCATCGCCGGCTTGTTCCTGGCCGCGCATTTCGCCACCTGGGTGCTGTCGCTGGAATACACCAGCGTATTAATCAGCGTTGTGCTGGTTAATACTCATCCCCTGTGGGTGGCGCTGCTGGAAGTATTTTTCCTCAAGGCGCGGCTGGCCCGTCCGGTCATCATCGGCCTGGTGATCGGCATTACCGGCAGCGCGGTCGTAGCCGGGCTGCTTAACGACCTGCTCGCCGGCCTGGGAGTCGTTATCCCGGCGGAAGGTATCGTGACGGTCGGCGATAATCCGCTGCTGGGCAGCCTGCTTGCCCTGGCCGGGGCGATGACCGTCGCCGTATATTTCACCATCGGGCGCAAGCTGCGCGGCGGGGTGTCGCTGCTGGTTTATATCTGGCTGGTGTACAGCTGCGCGGCCATTATTCTGCTGCTGGCGGTGCTGCTGATGGGCATCCCAATCATCGGCTACAGCCAACAGGGATATATCTGGCTGGTGAGCATGGCGCTCATACCACAGTTGATGGGGCATACCTCGTTCAATTACGTACTCAAGTTTTTTCCGGCCACGTATGTCAGCATCGCCACCCAGCTTGAGCCGGCGGCCAGCGCGGCGATTGCCTATTTTTTGTTCCGAGAAACCCCGCTGCCCTTCCAGATCGTCGGCAGCATCGTCATCCTGGGCGGCATCATTCTAGCGACGCTGGGGCAGTCTCGTTCGGCCTGACACGCTCTCGCGCCAATAGAGCGTATACCAACCATGTTTAGCGCCATAAAACGCCGGCATGTCCACTTGGTTATGTTCGCGAACATCCTGGCCGGTTCGACCGCCCTCACCTTCGGGCAGCTTGTCCAGGCACGCCCTACCCTGCCAGCGCCTCATCCAGGTTAAAACCCAGGTAGCTCGACGGCCCCGGCCAGATTTCCAGCGCGGGAATATCCTCAGGCAGCATCACGGGGGACATCAAACCGCGCCATACACCGTCATAAGCCAGCTCTTGCAGCGTATAGTCCACCAGCAGCCGGAAATCCAGATCGTTACGCGGCACGGCCAGCGCCCGGTACGTCCGGCTGTACCAGGGGTCAGGCGCTTCGCCCCGCGTGGTGATCCGCAGCAGACCCGGATTCGCCTCCAGATGCGGGATCAGTTTCAGGCTGTCACCAAAAACCACGTCGGCGTTTTCTTCCACCAGCATATTGAAGGCAGCATCCTGCTCCCGCAAAATGGTGAAGATACGCACACTGCTGTTCACGGTCTGTGCCAGCGCGTTCACCCGGTCGGCAGCGCCCGGTTCGCTGGCGAATATGCCCACCCACCGCCCGCGCAGGCTGTTAAACGTCTCGTAGGGCGCGTTCTGCTCGACCATCAACCGCTCGCCATGCAGCAGGTAAAATCCGGTCAGGTCAACCCGGTCGGCCAGCGCCCAATCCAGCGGCACGCCTACCGCCAGGTCGGCCTGCCCCGCCGCCACCAGATCAGCCGCATTACCCGCGCTGTTGGGGATAAACTCCACGCTTACACCCCAGCGGGCGGCCATCGCCTCAACCAGCGCCCGGTTGAGCGCATCAAGCCGTTTTTCGCTCTCCGGCGCGTCCGGCTGGAGTTCGGCAGCGCCCGCCACACGCACTACCCGCGCCGACTGCAAACGCGGCACGACATACTGCGGCGGATACGGCACATCCCCGCCGAACAACGCCGGAGTCGGCGCTTCGTCACCCACATTCGCCCACAGCGGCAGAGCGTTTTCCGGGTAGTTTGCGCCTTCAAAATAAGTCTGGTGGATTTCATTCAGGCGGCCTGTTTTTTTCAGATATTGCAGCGTGCGGTTGACCAGATTGCGAAAGTTCACATCCTGCCGAGGCACAACGACGGCGTAAGGCTCCGGCGAAACCGGCTCGTCCAGCAGGCGCACCAGACTGAGATCGAGAATGACCCGTGTTAGCTGCACGCGGTTTTCGACCACCCCGTCCACTTCGCCGGTCAGCAGCGCCGTCACGGCCCGGTCAAGCGTTAAATAAGGTATCACCGTCACCATAAGGCCGGCGCGCTGCCGCCAGACGGCGACAGCCTGCTCGCCAGGATACCCAAGTACCACGCCGATTCGCCGTCCGACCATTGCCGCCAGCGAAACCGCCCCATCATCGGCGCGGACGGCCATCGCCTGAGCCGTCGGATAGTAAGTCTGGCTGAACTCCACCATGCCATCCAGTTCCCTGCGGTGAACCTGCGCCGCGACGACCATATCTACATCGCCGTTTCGCAGCGCGTCGAGCGCCATCTGGCGCGTGACCTGCACCGGCTCAAACGTCAGCCCCCAGGTTTCGACCAGGCTGCGCGCCAGGTCGGCGTCAAAGCCGGCCACCTGACCGCGAATGTTCAATTCGCCAAAGGGCGGCAGATTGTACAGCAGGCCGACGCGCACCTTGCCTTCGCGCTGAATGCGCGCAGTGGTGGATTCCGCCAGCAGCGCGTCACTTATGCCGGCAGCGTCCGCCGTTGGCGCGAGGGTCGGCGGAATAAGCGTCGGCACGGGATTTTCCTGCGCGATGGCCGGCAGCGAGGCCATACCGAGCAGCAGGCCGGCCATCATCAGAATCAAAAACGATTTAGAGGACATCATCATCTACCATAAACGTAGTTTGCCAGAATGTAATCCAGAACGGCATCCGGGACAAGATAACGCACGCTGGCCCCCCGGCGCAGCCGCTCCACGATTTCGGTCGAGGAAACGCCGATCAGCGGCGCTTCAATCATCGTCACCCGCTCGGCCAATCCCGGCAAAACCGCCTCGTGCATGTCGGGATAAACCGCGTCGCCGGGACGGCGCATCACCCCCAGCCGGCACAGGCGAATAAGCGCCTCCGGGCGAAACCAGCGCGGCAGATCGCGCAGTGAATCGCCGCCCATCAAGAAGTACAGCTCCGCGCCGGGGTACAACCCCTGCACAATTTCCACCATATCCAGCGAGTAATGCGGGCCGGGGCGGTCTACATCTATCCGCGAAAGCACAAAACGTGGATTATCGCCAATCGCCCGTTCAAGCATCGCCAGACGGTGCTGAACGTCGGTTTTTTGTTCGTTGCGTTTGTGGGGCGGGTCCGCCGCCGGGACAAATAACAGCCGGAAGAGGTCTAACGTCTCGGCAGCATATTCGGCCAGGATGAGATGCCCGATATGCGGCGGGTCGAATGTGCCGCCCAGGATGCCAATCCGCTGCATTATTCCGACCACTCAAGTTCGTGTTCGCCGATATAAACGGTATCGCCCGGCTGAACGCCGGCTTCCTCCAGTGCAGCAGAAACCCCCAACGCCTCTAGAATGTTTTGAAAACGCATCACAGCCTCGTCGTAATCCCAGTACGTCATGGCCGCCGCGCGTTCGATGCGCCTGCCGGATACGCGGAATACCCCCTCATCCTCATGGGTGATGGTAAACGCCTGTTCCTCCTCCGGCAGTTCGTAAACCGGCATTTCCTCTACCGGGATACGGGTTTCTTCCGGCAGCGTTTCAACCGTCTGGAAAACACGCTGCACCAGCGCGCGCACGTTTTCCTGGGTAGCGGCGGAAATCGCCATCGGCTGCACGCCGCGCGCCTTCAACGCCTTTTCGATCTCCGGCCAGCGTTCGCGCGCTGTGGGAATGTCCATTTTGTTGTAGACGACGATCTGCGGTTTTTGCCCCAACCGTTCGTCGTACAGCGCCAGTTCCGAGTTGATCTGGCTGTAGTCGGCCAGCGGGTTTTCGCCCCCACCGTCCAGCAGATGCACCAGAACGCGCGTCCGCTGCACATGCCGCAAAAAGGCATGTCCCAGGCCAACCCCCAGATGCGCCCCCTCGATCAGGCCGGGAATGTCCGCCACCACCAGATCACGGTCGCCGTAGATCACCACGCCCAGGTTCGGCTCCAGCGTGGTAAAGGGATAATCCGCGATTTTCGGCCTGGCGTTGCTGATAACCGACAGCAGCGTGGACTTGCCGGCGTTCGGCACGCCGACGATGCCCACATCGGCAATCAGGCGCAGTTCGAGCAGCAGCCAGCGTTCCTGTCCGGGTTCGCCCTTCTCCGCGATCTGCGGCGCCTGATTGGACGGCGTGGCAAACCGGGCATTTCCGCGCCCACCCCGCCCGCCGACCGCCACCGTCACCCGGTCGGTCGGGCGCACCAGGTCGGCGATCACCGCGCCGGTTTCGGCATCCCGCACCACCGTACCCGGCGGCACTTCCACTTCCAGATTGTCCGCGCTGGCGCCGGTCTGGTTTTTGTTCCGGCCACGCCCGCCAGAGTTGGCTTTAAAGTGGATCCGCTTCTGGAACGGCGAGAATGTATTCAGCTTCGGATTAACCTTCAGAATAACATCGCCGCCCCGCCCGCCATCACCACCGGACGGGCCGCCGCGCGGCACAAACTTCTCGCGGTGGAAGGCAATCGCGCCGTGTCCCCCATCCCCGCTGCGAACGTAGATTTTGACTTCATCGAACATCACAAGCCACTTCGGTTATCTTTTTGTTTAACACATCAGTTCAGGCAGGTCATCCGGCTGCCCGGCGCGATACCAGGCAATCGTTGCGCGCGCGCCCATGCGGAAATCGGTCGGCACGAAACCCAGCTCCCGCCGGGCTTTGTCGCTGGAGACGCGCCAGTTATTATAAACATACGACCGCAAATTAAGCGGCCAGAACGGCTCCTGACGTGTAACCAGCGCCAGAGCCTCCAGAAAACGCGCCGTCGTAATGCCCAACCAGTCGGGAATCAGCAGGCGCGGCCAGCGAATGTTCGCCTCCTGGCAGATGATGTCAAACGCTTCTTTGTGCGAAATCCAATCCCCGCAGATGTTATACACCGCCCCCAGGCGGCCACATTCCAGCCCTTTCATCACGCCCTGCACCACGTCGGCGATGTAAGCCGGGAAGATGATATAGCGCCCGCCGTTGATCTGCATAATGATGCCGCGCATGGGGTCTTTAAAAAACAGCCGGTTAAATGCATAATGCCCCAGCGGCCCGTAATAAGCTCCAGGCCGCAGCACGACCACCGGCACGCCCTGTTCATGGTACGCACGCATAACAAGCTGTTCGGCCTGCCACTTGCTGCGCTGGTAGGCATCCGCCGGACGCGGCGGATAAGTCTCGTCAATCACGTGCGCCGGGTCAGGATGGCCGATGACGGCGATGGTGGAAATATGGATAAACCGCTCAACGCCGGCTCTCGCCGCTGCGTTCAGCATGTTTTCCGTGCCGCGTATATTGGTCGCCGAGAAGGCGTTTTCATCGCCCCAAAAGCGGAACATCCCCCCGGCGTGAATGACATACCGGCAGCCATCCACCCCCTTCAGCAGCGCATCGGCATCCAGCAGGTCGCCTTCAACGACCGCCAGACGAGGATAACGCTTCAACCAGGGGTGATCCGCCGGACGGCGGGTCAGCACGCGCAGGTTAAAACCCGCCCGGCACAGTTCAGGGATAAGATGCCGTCCCAGGAATCCGGTTCCGCCGGTGACAAAAATCATGCCTGTACCGCCCTGTGTTGAAATGCGCCGCGAATGAACCCCGATTGGGGTTCAGGCTTAACTGTCCCGGCCACTGGCCGCCGGCAGATGGAACGACATCAGCACGCGCCCCGGCGCTTTGGAACGCTCCAAACCGGAGGCTAATTCCTGGATAAAGGTTTCAATCTTCCAGCGGCGGGCGCGCCCATCATAAACCATCTGGTAAACCACCGCGCCGTCGCCCAAATCCTGCGTGTGCAAACGGACGCCTGTGCGGCGGTCATAAGTCGCCATGCGCCGCTCCGTCTGGCGGTCAATCACCAGGCAGCGGCGGCCATCTTCGGAAAAATATCGTACCTGCACCTGATGATCGGCGCGCAGTACGCCGGCAAAACGGGCCTGTCCCTGCCCGCGCAGCGCCCTGAAACGTTTGAGACACGCGCCGTCCAGATAACAGGCATCATCGCCGGGCTGCCGGGGCGATTCCAGCATCTCAAGTGACTGCATCCACTGAAGGGTTTCCAGGTAGTGAACGCGCACCTGCGCCACCACTTCTTCAGGGGCCATCCATTCCGCCTTACGTGCAGCCCCGGCGTGCAGCCGCCGCAGTTGGCGCACCCAGGGGATTGATTCGGAGTTGTTCAAGGCAGCCGCCATCACCACAACCAGTAAAACAAAAACAAGCGCCCATACCATACGCGCTGTGACCTGACCCTTGATCCGGTTGTGACGACTCTACCAGCAGGCCGGGGAAAACGCAACGGTCAGCGGGGACGCTCTTTCAGTGCCATCCAGATGTTCTGGCGCAGTTTTGCCATACTCACCGGCCTCACCAGGTACACATCAACCTTTGCCACCGACAGCGCGAAGGACTGCTGATTGGGCGAGGAGGTTGGCTCGGCTATCACGATAATCGGCAGATCGCGCAGGGTGGCAATTTCCTTGACCTTCCCCAGCATCTCCCAACCGTGCATATCGGCCAGTTCCAGGTCCATGATGAGCAGGTGCGGCGGCGCATCCTCCAGCAGCTGCAGCCCTGATGCTGCCGTCTCTGCCGCCTGCACGCTCATATTCATTTCCTGGCACAAATCCCCTATAGCCGCGCGATCATCGTCGGCGCGAACAACCAGCACTACACACTTACCCTGTGTTATGGAGGTATCCGTCTGGCTGGCGATCACGGTCGCCAGATCATCCGGCTCCATGCCGTGTTCATCCTGGGGGTGCATATTTTCGCTCCGGCTGCTTTCGCTGAAGGCCACTGCCGCGTCTTTGAACATCTCTGGCGCGCGGCTGACCAACCGCCGCTGCGCTCCCTCGACTTCTGTGAAGTGGCGAAACGGCGCGCCGTTTTTTCCCATAATAGCGACCAGATCGCCGCGTTCAAACGCGGACAGTTCGTCGCCCAGACCAAGCGTACGCAGCAGCACCCGGACGGATTCTAACTGTGATTTCGGCAGCGTGGTATTCAGATAATACGTGCGTACCCGGTTACGCATCCGCTGCAAGGTTTTCAGTTCAACATCAAAGCGTTTGCCCTCCGGCAGCGCGTACAGCCAGACGTAATGGCGGTTATAGTGTTCGACACGTCCGGCTGCCTTCAGTTGATTGAGTTCATAATCGGTGATTGCATGGCCGAAACTATCCCGGTCAAACTGCCGGTAGCGCCCGGTCAGCAAATCCTGAACGCGCGTTTCGTCCCACTGAACGACGAACGCGCCATCCGCCATGATAAACACATACTGGCGCGGCACTGCTGAACCGCTGAAAACCTTGCTCATCCATTCCTCCAGCGTTCGCCTGCTGCGGAAGGCAGGGCGCTGCTGGCGCGTGCGACCATCACAACCGAAGCTCTTTTACAGCTTGACAAAATACGACGCTGCCGCCCGATCAATTAACTCCCTGGTCAGCGCCGGCGGCTGGTTCACATACGTCGCAATATCAATCAGTTGAGCGATCAAGTCACGCGGATGCACCGCCCGCAGAGGACGGTCATGATTGATGTACCATTCTTTGAGCAGGTAAGCCAGGACGTTTTCATCATATTTGACCCGCTTGGCCTCGCACACGCGCTTGAAGATATCGCGGAACTGTTCGTAGGTCGGGTCGCCAATCTCGATTTTGTGGCGAATACGGCGCAGAAAAGCCTCATCTACCAGGTCGCGCGGGTCAAGGTTGGTCGAAAATACAATCAGGACGAAAAACGGGATTTCGATCTTTCGCCCGGTATGTAGAGTCAGGAAGTCCACGCCTTTTTCCAGCGGCACAATCCAGCGGTTGAGCAGGTCGCGGGGGCGCACCTGCTGGCGGCCAAAGTCGTCAATCAGGAACATACCGCCGTTGGCCTTCATCTGGAACGGCGCTTCGTAATACTTGTTCGTATCGTCGTAAACCAGGTCCAGCCCGGCCAGCGTCAGCTCGCCGCCGACCATAATCATCGGGCGGCGGATACGGACCCAGCGCGGGTCGGTAATCAACCCTGTACCGTGTTTAACGCGGGCTTCCTTCTCCGAAAGTTGATGGTTCACGCTGTCGAAAACGCGGATTACCTGGCCGTCTATGTCTATCGCGTAGGGAATCCACACGTCATCGCCCAGGATCATACGCCCGATGGTTTCCGCCACCGTTGTTTTGCCGTTACCAGGGGGGCCGTACAGAAAGATCGAACGCCCCGAATTGACCGCCGGGCCAATGCGCCCCAACATCTCGTCAGAGATGACCAGGTGCTGCATCACGCCGCGCAGTTCTTCTTCGTGTACGATCAACCGCTCCCGATTCTGCGCCCGCTGCGAAGCCACATAAGTATTCAGCGTAACCGGCGCCGGGCCGGCATACTGCGACCGTTCGGTCGCCTCCCGCGCCTTTTCCGAACCCTTGCCCGAAATCACATACTGGTACGAGGATTCGCCAAATCCGCCCGAACCACGTACCTCGACGTATTTTTCGCGCTTTAAAAACTCCATGATCGTTTCTAGCACGCCGACATAAGGCAGCTTGACGATCTCACTGATTTCATGCCCGGCCATCACCCCGCCCAGATACAGCACCTTCAGCACCAGGTCGGCCAGATTAAGCAGGTTTAAGCCGGTGTCCTCCAGTTTGTTCAGCGGTGGCGGCGTCCAGGCCATCGGATCGCTCGGCGGCTGCCCCAGCGGTGAAGTCTGACTCAACTTTTTGATGGTCGGCTGCCCCGAACGCGGCAGATTACGTGTGGGTTGATCGGACATAGATGGTCTTCCTTAAAGTCGCTTGATTAAGTTCATTATATAGATGCTGCTTTAAGCGCACAAGCAGCATTGAGTTAACGCGCTTTTTCAGATATAGTCACCATAGGTTCCTAAACGGCAAACAAGCAGAAATCAACGAACACAGCATGATAGACCGTATTCAATGGTTGGGTCATGGCGGCTTTTTTATCCAGGGGCCGCCGCTGATCTACATTAATCCCTGGCGAATCGCCCGGCATACCTTCCTGGCAGATGTCATCCTCGTTGGTCACGACCATTACGACCACTGCTCGCTGGCCGATATTGACAAGCTGCGCGGCCCCGAAACGCTGGTTGTGGGCAACGAGCGCGTCGCCCACGAAATCCCCGGCTGCACCGTGCTGCGCCCCTGGCAAAGCCTAGCCGTTGACCGCGCCAGCATCAAAGCCGTCCCGGCTTATTCCCCTCAAAGCTGGCAGCACCCCCTCAGCGACGGCGGTCTGGGATTTATCATTTCTGTCAATTATTTTGACATCTACTATGCGGGGGATACGCAAATCATCCCGGAGATGGAACGCATCCACCCGGATATTGCTATCCTGCCGATTGACGGCAGCGGCACGCTGACGATCAGTGAAGCAGTTGAGGTCGTTAAAAAAATGCGCCCCCGCTGGGTCATTCCCAGCAATTGGGGGCCGCTGACCGAGGGCGCTTCGGAACTGGACGTGATACAGTTCAAACGCGAGATCGGCGGGCGCGCGGAGGTCATTATCTCCACTGCGCCGCTGCGCCTGAGTTTTGAACCAGAGGTTTAAACAATGATAAGGGCGAACCGGTGATGGGTTCGCCCCTGCTTTTTTATGCCGCCGGGTTCAGTTTCCCGTCGTCGGCCCATGTCAGTTCTACGTCACCCTCGCCATGAATGCGCGGGCGTTTTTTATTATTGATGACATCCGCATCAATAATCACTTTGCGGATGTCGTTCCGCCCCGGTACTTCAAACATCACGTCCAGCAGCCGGCTCTCGATGATCGAACGAAGGCCGCGCGCGCCCGTCCCACGCTGAAGCGCCAGATCAGCTGCCGCGCCCAACGCTGACTCCTCAAAAATCAGTTCAACGTCGTCCAGCGCCAGCAGGTGCAGGTATTGTTTGGTGAGTGCGTTTTTCGGCTCCACCAGAATTCGCATCAGGGCTTCCCGATTCAGCGGCTCGACATTGACCAGCACCGGCATACGCCCGACAAACTCCGGGATCATGCCATAAGCCATCAGGTCTTCGGGGCTAAGTTCCCGCAGCAGCGCGCCCTCGTCGCGGTCAAGCGCGCGTTCGTCGTCGGTATGGAAGCCCAGCCGCCCTTTTAGCCCAACACGCTTGCGGATGTGGTCTTCAATGCCGTCGAACATCCCTCCGCAAATAAACAGGATTTCCCGCGTATCAATCTGCAAAAATTCCTGATGCGGATGTTTGCGGCCACCCTGCGGCGGCACGTTCGCCAGCGTCCCCTCGACGATCTTCAAAAGCGCCTGCTGAACCCCCTCGCCGGACACATCGCGGGTGATCGAAGGGTTATCGTTCGACTTGCGGGCGATTTTGTCAATCTCATCAATGTAGATGATGCCCTTCTCCGCGCGGGCGATGTCACCATCCGCCGCCTGGATGAGTCGCAGCAGGATATTTTCGACATCCTCGCCTACGTACCCCGCTTCGGTCAGCGAGGTCGCGTCGGCAATACAAAACGGCACATCCAGAATGCGCGCCAGGGTTTGTGCCAGCAGCGTTTTACCGCTTCCGGTCGGCCCGATGATAAGGATATTGCTCTTTTCGAGTTCAACATCCCCCCCGCCGTTCCCGGACTGGATCCGTTTGTAATGATTGTAGACCGCCACGCTCAACACCCGCTTGGCATGTTCCTGGCCGACCACATATTCGTCCAGGTGCGCCATAATCTCTCGCGGGGAAAGCAGCCGGTCAACCTCAAATTGATCCTGCGGCAGGCGGTAAGCGTTTGCCATGCTGTGTTCGAGCAGTTTTAGCTGGCATCGCTCCACGCAGTAATTACATATATACACGCCATCCGGGCCCCCGATGAGGTGTTCCACCTCCATCGCGCTGCGACCGCAGAATGAACAGCGTTGGCTCCCGGCAAGATAACTCACTTTTTCTGATCTCCGTTCGGGGACTTTAATACCGAATCGATCAAACCATACTCAACAGCCTGCTGGGCGCTCAGGTAAATATCGCGGTCGGTATCGCGTTCGATAACGTCGCGCTCCTGCTTGGTGTGTTTGACGAAAATATCCAGCAACCGTTCTTTCAGCCGCATAATTTCATTCGCCGCGATGACAATATCCGAAGCCTGCCCCTGTGCGCCGCCAAGCGGCTGGTGCATGTGAATGGTAGAGTTAGGCAGCGCGTAACGCATACCGTGTTCCCCGGCGGCCAGCAGCACCGTACCAAAGCTGGCCGTCAGGCCCAGCGCCACCGTGCTGACCGGTGCGGAAATCTGCTGCATGGCGTCATAAATCGCCAGGCCGGCATACACCCCCCCGCCGGGCGAATTGATATACATATTGATCTGGCGGTCGGGGTCCTCGCGCTGGAGATACAGAAGCTGCGCGACGGTCAGGTTGGCGATCTGGTCATTAATCGGCGTGCCTAACAAAACAATCCGGTCGCGGAGCAGAAGCGAATAAATATCGTAAGCGCGTTCCCCACGACTGCCTTGTTCGATTACCATTGGGATGACGTTATGGAAGTCCATTTACTCCTCTTTTCCTTGTGTTGTTTCTACCGCTGTCTCATCCGCTGCGGGTTCCGCCGGCACAGCCTCCGGCATTTCGCCTTTGGCAAGTGCCACAATCCGGTCAAAGACGCCTTCCTCTAACAACTCGTTCCGAACGCTGTCTCGCATCCTCGCATCCTGGAAAATTGAACGCAGTCCTTCGCGCTGCGGGCCGTACTGCTCCAGGATACGCTCGATTTGTTCGTCAATCGCCTGCTCGCCAACGGCGATATTTTCCGCCTTCATAACCTCGCGCAAAACCAGCAGACGTTTCAGATTCGACGATACCATGTCATGATAATCATCGTGCAGGTCTTCGCGGCTTTTGTTTGTGATCCGCATATAATCGTCCAGCGTCAGGCCGCGCCGCCGAAGATCGCCATCCAGCCGCTTCAGATAATCCTCGGTATAATCAAACAACTCCGCTTCGGAAAAACTGATCGTGGCCTGTTCGACCATTTTGTCGAGTGCTTCCTGCGCGTACCGAGATTTAGCCTGCTCTTCGGCATACTTTTGCAGGTTTTCGCGCACCCGCATCCGCAGTTCCAGCAGCGTCAGCGGCTTTTCTTCCTCTGCTGTCACCCGGGCTGCGAAGTCATCGTTTAAAGATGGCAGCGTGATGGTTTCAATTTTTTTCACCGTCACATGAAACTTCACCCGCCGCCCCGCCAGGCCTTCGTATTCATCTTTATCATCCGGCAGCGTCAGTTCAAATTCGCGGTTTTCGCCGACATTCGCACCTAACAGCGCCTCACGAAAACCGGGCGCGGGTTCGTTATAATCCTCGCTCAGAATATATGAGGCGTCATGCTCGTGCAGAAACGGTTCGCCGTCCGGCATATGGTTGTGGTCATCTTCAGGCGACTCCGCTTCATCGGCCTCGGTTTCACCGGCATCGGCGGCAGCGACCTCTGGCGCGTCAGCCAGAGGAACCAGCACCGCATGAATGTCAAGCGTCACCCGATTGCCCTCCGCCGCCGGTTTATGGCTTTCCTCCACCAGCGCGTGCTGTTCCTGAAGCATCTTCAGCGAGCGGTTCACATCTTCATCTTCGACCGTCGGCTCGGAATAATCCAACCGCACCGAGCGATAATCGTTCAGGTTCACCTCGGCCTGAAGCGGCACCAAAAACTTAAAGGTCGGCTGCGGTTCGATCTGGAAATCTTCCAGTTCGCCCGGCCCATAGGGTTCGATGCCGGACTGGTCAAGCGCCTGTTTGTAAATTTCGTTGCCCAGAATTTCCACTGCTTCTTCCAGCACAGCGCCCTCACCGATGTAATTCACCAGAATTCTGTAGGGCGCTTTACCCTTACGAAAGCCGGGGATGTTCACCCGCTGCGCCAGCTTCCGCGCGGCAGTCTGTTTTGCCTGTTCTAAGCGTTCGCTGTCCAGCTCGACAGTAAAACGGGCGGTGTGGTTTTCGAGTCGTTCGGTTTGAATATTCAAGGATACATCCTTAACAGAGGTGAACTCTAGCTCGTTTTATTATAGCATCAGGATAAGGCGGTAAGCATAAGTTTTTCGTTAGATGGCAGCCCATCCTGTCCTGGCAGTATTTTGATGGGGAAGGCGGGACTTGAACCCGCACGGTATACACCACATGATCCTAAGTCATGCGCGTCTGCCAATTCCGCCACTCCCCCAACCGGGTTTTGTCATTATAGGAGACTCAAGAGTGCATCACAAGGGCTAATCGTTTGAGCCGAATTTCCCCAAAGTGGAGAGGTCTACATTCTGCGCCTGCGCCAGAACGGTCGTGATGATAAGTTGAGCGAGTCGGAACAAACCCTGCATCTGCTGGAAACGTTCGATATACAGTTCCGCCAGGTGGCGATCTTCCTCGCTCATCTCCGGCAGCGCCCTGGATAAACGTTCCAGGTTATTGTCCATCACGTGGAGGGCGCGTTCCACGTCGCGCAGCTCCCGCCCGCTCAGGATATTCGAGATAATCTGCCAGAAGTCGGTTTCGGCCTCGTAATACTTTCGCCGTCCGCCGCGCCCGCGCACCCACACTTGTCGCACCATACCCAGGTGTTCCAGCGTGTGCAGGTTCATGCTCACGCTGGCTTTAGAAATATCCAGCAGTTCCATCAGGTCATCCAGGCTGAGCGGCTCGGCGCTGAGCAGCAAAGCGCCGTAAAGCTGTCCCATTACTTTGCTAAAACCAAAATAGCCGGACAACTGCCCCAGCCCATCGAGCATACTATCCTGGGCGGCCTGCAAATTGGCGTCTTTAGGCCGATGCCCGTTGTCCTCTGGCCCGGTTCCCGACATTGGACTTTCCCCTCAACACGTTTTGAACGCTCTGACTTTAAAAAATTTTGTAAACGTTTTAATACAATCGTAGCACTATTGTCGCCCGCTGACAACACTCATTCGTAACGCAGTGCGTCAATCGGGTTCAGCGATGCCGCCCGGTTGGCCGGATAAATGCCAAAAAACACGCCGATAGCAACCGAGATAGCTGTCGCCAGTAAAACGCTGGAAAACTGCACAGCGGCGGCCAGTTCCGGCAGCGCCAACCGCAGCGCGCTCGTTCCGCCGACAGCGACCAGCACCCCCATCCCCCCGCCGACTACGGCCAGCGTGGTCGCCTCGGTCAAAAACTGGAACAGAATATCGCTCTTTTGCGCCCCCACAGCCTTCCGCAGCCCGATCTCGCGGGTGCGCTCCGTCACTGTCACCAGCATAATATTCATGATGCCGATGCCGCCCACCAGCAGCGAAATCCCGGCGATAATCGCCAGAAAGATCGTCAGCAGGCCGGTGATCGCGCCCAGGCTGTCCAGCAGTTCGGTCTGCGTGAACACGTTAAAACTATCTTCATCACGAAAGCTGATGCTGCGTTCTTCGCGCAGCGTCTCCCGAATCTGCTGCGCCGTCAGGTCTACCGTTTCGGCGCTCCGGGCCTGGACAATAATATTACTCAACGGGCGGTCGCCGCTAAGGATGCGTTCACCGCTCAGGCGCGTTTGTACGGTTGTGATGGGCGCGATGATAATGTCATCCTCGTTCGGGCCAAAACCGCCGCGCCCGCCCACGCGGTTCAGCACGCCTTCCACGCGGAACGTGATGCCGTTGATGCGAATCGTCTGCCCAACCGGGTATTCGCCGGGCAGCAGGCGTTCGGCCATCTCCACACCCAGCACCGCCACCCGCGCCTGCCCGTCCACCTCCTGCGGGGTAAAA
Organism: Chloroflexota bacterium; assembly: GCA_014338005.1. Classification (GTDB taxonomy): domain Bacteria; phylum Chloroflexota; class Anaerolineae; order Aggregatilineales; family Phototrophicaceae; genus CFX2. Next base: position 38,095 of record QUBZ01000004.1, read on the forward strand.
AAACGCCCGGCCACGATTTGCCGGCTGCGTACCGTCAGATAATCCGCCGTCACCCCCTGCACGCGGGCGGTAACTTCGCGCCCACCATAGGTAGCCGTCCGGTTGACGATATACTGCGGCATCACATACAGCGCGTCCGGCACGCGGAAGGGGTCGGCCAGCGCCCGCGCTTCATCCAGCGTCAGGCGGCGTGTCTGGCCGTTTTCGTCCTGCGCCGCGAACACGATCAGCAGATTCGTGCCGATGCCCAAGAATTGGTCGCGCACGAAGGTTTCTACCGCCTGCCCCAATGACACCAGTATGATGACCGCCGCCACGCCGATGGTGATGCCCAGCATGGTCAATGCGGAACGAAGTTTATTGCTCCGCAGACCGATCATCGCCACCCGAAAGTTCTCAAACATCCTTTTTCGCCCTCATCGCGGCAAAATGCGCTATTCAAACCGCAGCGCATCAATCGGGCGCATACGCGCCGCCCGGCTGGCTGGATACAGCCCGAAAAAAACGCCCACAAAACTGCTCACCGCCGTCGCCAGCAGCACCGCATCCATACTCACCGTCAGCGTAAGGTCGGGAATCAGAGCTGTGCCGACCTGCGCCGCCGCCCAACCCAGTCCCAGGCCGATTGCGCCGCCCAGGATGGACAAAACCAGGCTTTCGATCAAAAATTGCAGCAGAATGTCACCCCCGCGCGCGCCGACCGCTTTTCGCAGACCGATCTCCTGGGTGCGCTCCGTCACCGACACCAGCATGATATTCATGATGCCGATGCCGCCCACCAGCAGCGAAATCCCGGCGATCAAACCCAGGAAAACCGTGAGGATGCTGGTGATCTGCCCCAGCGTATCCAGCAGATCGGCCTGGCTGATGATGCTGAAATCCTGCTCGCCCTGGAAGGCGATGCCGTGCGCCTGGCTTAAATAGGCTTCAATCTCGCGCGCGGCAGCGTCCATCCGCATTTCCGAAACCGCCTCGACGTAAAACACATCCACCCGATATCCGCCGTCGCGCGTCCGGGCGCGCGCCAGCCGGGTTTGAGCGGTACTCAACGGGATGAACACCACATCATTTTCGTCACCCAGAAAGCTGCTGGAGCGATCTTCCATCACGCCGATGATCGTGAAGGTGCGGTCGTTGATGCGAATCGTCCGTCCCACAGGGTCGAAGTTTTTGTCGCCAAACAGCCGGTCAACAACAGTCGTCCCCAGCACCGCCACCCGCGCCGCGCTTTCAATATCCGCCGGGCTGATGAACGCGCCGCCGGGACGGGGCCTCCAGTTCCGCACTTCCTGGAAGTTGGGCGTCACACCGCCGACCGCCAGCGTCACGCGCTTCGAGCCATATACCACCGTCCCCCATACCTGGAACTCCATCGCCACCTGCCGGATACTGGGCGCAGCCGCCGGGTTCGCCAGCGCCGCGCCTTCGACCGTCGTCAGCGGCTCAATCGTTGTGCGCGTGCCGGCGGTGGGTGCGGACGGAAAAACAAACAGCACGTTTGATCCCAACGCCTGGAATTCTCCGGCGATAAATGCCTCGACGCCGCGCCCCAGGCTGACCAGCGACACCACCGCCCCCACCCCGATCATGATACCCAGCGTGGTTAACACGGCCCGCAGGCGGTTGGTCGCCAGGCCGCCGAACGCGATGCGGAACGATTCCAGCACGTCCACTTCTACCTCCAGGCCAGGCGTTGGAAGCTGCCGGTCGCCACCCGCCTCACGCTGCCGGTGTTCATATCCAGCACATAAATACCGGCTGCCCCGTCCCGGTCGGATACAAACGACAGGCGGCCATCCGGCAGCCAGGCCGGCATTTCGTCCGCCGCCGGATGCCCGGTGATGTTTTTCGCCTCGCCGATCTTTCCATCCAGCACATAAACTTCATGGTTGCGCGACCGGTCGGACACAAATGCCAGCCGCCCATCTGCCGACCATGCCGGGGCAAAGTCCGCCGCCGGATGCGGCGTGAGGTTGGTTAAATCGCCGGTCGCCGGGTCCAAGACATAAATATCCAGGCTGCCGCTGCGGTTGGAAACAAACGCCAGCCGCCCATCCGCCGACCATGCCGGGCTGCTGTCGCCCGCCGGATGGTTGGAAACATTGATCGCCGCGCCGTCCTCCGGGTCAAGCACGTAAATTTCAGCCCCGCCGTCCCGGTCGGACACAAATGCCAGCCGCCCACCTGCCGACCACGCCGGTAGATAATCGTTAGCCGGGTGGTGGGTGAGGTTCTCCAACTGGCCGCTCATCAGGTCAAGCGCGTAAATTTCGTAGTTCCCCTCGCGGTTGGAGGCAAACACCAGCCGCCCATCCGCCGACCACGCCGGCGCATAATCAAACGCCCGATGGCGCGACACATTCAGATCGAGGCCGGTCAAAACATCCAGCAGCAGCACCTCAGAATTTTTATCCCGATCAGAATCAAAAGCCACCAGCCCTCCGCGCATCCCGCGCCCGGCCAGCGCCGCCGTGCTTATGCTCCCCAGCGCCAGCAGCCAGGTTATCAGGGCTGCCCGACAAACAATACCGACCAAAAAATCAAACTCCGTGTAACAATCAGGTATATTCCTCCTGCGCCCCGCCATAATAAGCGTCGCGGAACAGCGATTCCATCTCCGCTGCTTCCGAAGGGCGCTCCTGCTCCCCGGCGACCAGCGGCTCGGCCACCTGCCGGTCGGCGATGATGCGCCCGTCGCGCAGCATAATCACCCGCTGCGTATGCCGGGCGATCCAGGGGTCGTGCGTGACAAATACGGTCGTGATGCCCTGTTCCCGGTTCAACCGCTGAAAAATCTGCATAACTTCCGTACCGCTGCGGGAATCCAGGTTGCCGGTCGGCTCGTCGGCCAGAATCATGGCCGGCTCGTTCACCAGCGCCCGCGCGATTGCCACGCGCTGCTGCTGGCCGCCGGACAGTTCGCTGGGCAGGTGATGAAGGCGCTGTCCCAACCCAACCGCCTCCAGCGCCGCGCGCGCCTTCTTTGCGCGGCCTGATGCCCGGCTGTAAATTAATGGCAGTTCCACCTGCCGCAGCGCCGTCGTCCGTTTTAACAGGTTGAAGTTCTGAAACACAAAACCGATCTTTTTATTCCGTATCCGCGCCAGGTCGTTTTCGTTTAAACCGCTCACATCCACACCGTCCAGGCAGTATGTGCCGGAGGTAGGCTGATCTAAACAGCCCAGGATGTTCATCAATGTGCTTTTGCCGGAGCCGGACGGCCCCATAATCGAAACCACTTCGCCTTCATAAATCTGAAGGCTGACACCGCGCAGGGCATGGACTTCGACCTCGCCCATCTGGTAGACTTTGGTGATGTCCCGCACGTCAATCACGGCCCGCCTGCCCTGATCGTCGCGGGGGATTTCGGGTTCTTTGCCGTTTTGTTTAAACCACTTCAGCATAGATGATCGCTCTAAAAACTCCGAGGCGTGTTACGTGCCGGGTATCGGGTTAAACGTCGCGCGCGGCAGCAGCACGACGCGCTGGCCGGCCTCCAGGCCGCTTACAATCTGGCTGGTGGTATCATTACGCAGCCCCAGTTGAACCGGCACTTCTTCAAACCTGCCGGGGCGCTCTACCGTGACGTAAGCCTGCTGTGTGGCGCGGTCTATGCGAATAAACCGGTTGGGCAGCACCAGAATATCCTGAAGTTCGTTCACCAGGATGGTCGCCGTTGCCGTCATGCAGGCGCGCAGCGGCTCATCCGTCAGGTCGAGCGTCACACGCACAATATATGTCACCAACTGCCCGGCGCGCGCCGGAGTCGCGGCTACGCGCGTCACCCGCCCGGTGATATTAACGCCCGGCAGCGCATCCAGCAGCAGCGTCGCCCGCTGCCCTTCCCGCACATCTACGATGTCGGTTTCATCTACCGCCAAATCCACATAATAACCGGACAGATCTGCTACCTGTATGGCCGCGCCCTGCGGGGGTATTTCGCCGCCGACCAGGTTGTTTTCGATCACGATGCCGTCAAAGGGGGCGACCAGCGCCGCGCGGCTGCGGTTGGCTTCCGCCTGTTGCAGTGCCAGCCGGGCGATCTGAAGCTGAACATCGGCGATTTGTAATTCCATCTCCGACGGGCCGTTCAGCAGCCGCTCAAGCTGCGCCTGGGCAGCGGCGATCTGCGCGTAAGCTGCCGAAAGCCCGGCTGTATCCGCGCCTTCGCTTTGAAGGGCGGCGTAGTTCGCGTCAGCGATCAACACTTCATAATCGGCGCGGTTCAGTTCCGGCCTCACGTCATCCTGCGCCATCTGTGTGGTATCCGGCACTTCCTGGCCGGTGGCTTCGAGATAGTCGCGCACGGCGGGCGGAACGGCATAAGCAAGATCGCGCTGAAGCTGGGACTGCCAGAGCTGATTACGAGCAATTTCGGCCTGCAAACGCGCGATTTCAAGCTGTGTGGCTTCCGCGCCCTGCGCCACCGTCCCGGACTGCGCCCGCGCTACGCTTAGGGCCGCCTGGGCCACCGCAATATCCACCTCGCGCGGCGGCGCGGTCAGCGCATCATAAGCGACCTGCTGCGCTTCCAGGCCGACACGCGCATTCGCCAGCGCAATATTCAACTCGCGGGTATCCAGCCGAGCCAGAACCTGCCCTTTCGTCACCCGCTGGCCTTCCATCACCAGCACTTCGGCCACCGGCGCGGAAAACTCAAAAGCCAGCCCCACCTGACGAAGCGGCGCGATTGTGCCGGTCGCGCTGACCGTCACAGCCAGGTCGCCGGATTCCAGTATCGTCTCATCCTGAATCGGCGTTTCGTCCTGACCACCGGCAGTCTCGTCCGATTGGGCAGCCTGGGCAAAAACCACTGCGGCGGCTGCCAGGATGACCGCGCCAAACAGAATCTTTTTCACCCCTTACCCTCCCAGAAGGTTGAATCCCTGCGCCGCCAGATCAATCACGATAACATCGCCCGCCGCCAGCCCGGAGACAATTTCGCTGGTGTCCTGACCACGTAAGCCGAGGACAATCTCTTTCTCGACCAGCGTTCCATCCGGGGACAGCACATTCACAAAAGCCGTATCGGCATTTCGATCCAGCCGGATATAAGCATTCGGCACGACCAGCACATCTCGCCGCTCTTCAATGATGATCGAAGCTTCGGCAGTCATGCCCACACGCGCGCGCGGGTCGGGCGTTTCCAGCGCCAGGCGTACATCATAGCTGATAATACCGTCTTCATTACGCCCAAGCAGCGCGATCTGTTCCAACTTGGCCGGAAAAACCAGGCCAGGCAGCGCGTCGAGTTCGATGCTGGCCGGCATACCTTCCCGAATCTGGCGCACATCAATTTCATCTACCTGCACCGTCAGCCGCAAAGGCGCGCTGTCCACCATCTCGATCACCGGCTGCCCCGGCACAATCAACGCGCCTTCTTCAACATTCACGACCGATACCAGGCCGGCAAACGGTGCGGTCAGCGCCCGCCGGTTGAGCGCCAGTTCGGCCTGTTCGACCTGCACCAACGCCTGCCGGATGGCGACATCGGCACGATCAATCTCGGCCTGGCTTGGGCCGGCTTTTAACCGTTCCAATTCGCGCTGGGCCTGAACAATGCGCGCTCCTGCTAAACTTAATTGATCGCTGTTGTCCGGGTGGCGAAGCGCCTCCAGCTGTAAGCGAGCGATTTCCACATTAAACGACGCCGTGCCGATCTGCGCGTCGAGTATCCGGTAATACTCATCAGGATACCCACCGTCCGCCTCAATCCGCGTCCGCCGGGCATCTTCTTCGGCAGTCAGGGCTTGCTGGTAGCGCAGCTCCGCCGCGCGGATTTCCTCGTCGGAGACGGCGTTCAGAATGCCGGTATACGCGCCCTGGGCACTGGCGACATTCGCTTCTGCCGCGCGAATCTCCCACTCCTGCGGCGGTTCAAGAAGCGCCTGTTTTTGCAGTTCGGCCAGCCGCAGCGACAGCATGGCCTGTTCGTAGGCGATGCGCTCATTTTCGTCGGTCAGCCGCACCAGCACGTCGCCGGCTTCTACCATATCGCCCGGCTGCGCCAGCGCCTCAACCACCCGCCCCGGCTCGGTGAAGCTGAGGCGAACGGCGGTATCGGCCTCAATCGCCCCGATAGCCGTGATGGTTACGGCCACACTGCCGCGCTGTACCGCGTTCAACTGCCAGTTCCGAAACGAATCGCCGCGCCGAAGATTGTTCGTCCGAACGGCAAAAGCCAGCGCCGGCAGCGAGAACACTAACAAAGCCAGAATAATTAACGAACGTCGAACTGACATGCGCTCCACACCGATTGCTCCTGTCTCCACCCATCATATCACAGCTTGGGCGGCCTTTCAGTTGCGGCAGCGTTTGCCGATCAAAAAGCTCATATGGATGTGGCATTAAAAAGATTAAACTGGTAATATTAAAATGCGTGGTTTTTCACAAGCTCGTGCCTTCGTTAAGGAGACAGGTTCATGCCTCCCACTATCCCTGATATTGTCATCAGTCGTCTCCCGATCTATCTGCGGGCGCTGACTCGCCTGGCACAGGAAGGACAGGCCGTCACATCATCGCACGAATTGGGGCGGCGGTTAGGCATCAGTTCGGCTCAGATTCGTAAGGATTTATCTCACTTTGGGGGTTTTGGGAAACAAGGCACGGGATACCAGATACCCTATCTGATCGAGCAGCTCAAACACGTGCTTAAGGTTAATCGAGAGTGGGAAGTGGTGCTGGTCGGCGCGGGCGACCTGGGCAGCGCGCTGGCGCACTATCGCGGCTTTGCCAATCGCGGCTTCCGAATCGCCGGCGTGTTCGACAACGCGCCCAACAAAATTGGCACGCAGGTGGGCGAATTTACCATCGAGTCAACCGAACGCATGGCCGAACTTATCCGGCAGCGCGGCATTAAAATCGCTATGCTGGCCGTCCCTGCCGAACATGCCCAGGAAGTTGCCGACGCATTAATCGCCGCCGGCATACATGGCATCCTCAACTATGCGCCCATTAACCTCAACGCCCCGGAACACGTGCGCGTGCAGTACATAGACCCCGTTGTTCAGTTGCAGCGCATGACGTATTATATTCCCTAGACTTGGACGATACGGCGTAAGATGGCCGGGTCTTCCAGCGCGCGGCCCGCGCCCACCGCGACGGAGATCATCGCGTTATCGGCGCGATAACACGGCACACCGGTTTCGCGTGTCAAAAACTGATCCATCCCGCGCAGCAGCGCCCCGCCGCCCGTCAGCACGATTCCCCGATCAATGATGTCCGAGGCTAATTCCGGCGGCGTCGTACCCAGGACGGCCTTCACTACGTCCGCAATCATTGAAAGCGGCTCCTGCAAGGCTTCGACCACTTCACCGGTGCTGACGCCAATCGTCTTGGGCAGGCCGCTGACGTTATCGCGCCCCTGCACTTCCATCGTCATTTCTTCCGGCAGATTCACCGCCGCGCCGACCTGGATTTTGATCGATTCCGCCGTCGGCTGTCCGACCGTCAGATTATATTTGCGGCGCACGTAGTTGATAATCGCTTCATCCTGGCGCAGGCCGCCCACGCGACCGCTTTCTGCCCGCACGATGTTGTTCATCGTAACAACTGCCGCCTCGGTGATGCCGCCGCCAATGTTCACCACCATGTCCCCGGCGGGCGTCCCCACCGGCAGCCCCGCGCCGATGGCCGCCGCCAGCGGCTCCCAGATCAGGTGCGCTTCACGCGCGCCGGCAGCCAGCGCGGCCTCGTGTACCGCGCGCTTTTCGACGCTGGTCACGCCAAAAGGTACGGACATCATCACCGTTGGTTTGAACAGCCGAATCCGCCCGGCGATTTTGTCGAAAAAATGCCGCAGCATGGCCTCGGTCACTTCGTAATCGGCGATCACCCCATCACGAAGGGGGCGCACGATCTGAATGTCCTCATCGTCCACGCGCCCCAGCATTTCCCGCGCGGGTTGGCCGATCTCCACGATGCGTTCGTCTTCTGCCGTCAGCGCCACCAGCGACGGCTCTTGCAAAACGATCTGACCGTTTTCATAAATCAGTACGTTGACCGTTCCCAGGTCAACGCCGAGTTTTTTATCAAACAGCGCCATAGGTTCAACACCATCGGGTAGGCTCATCAAAACAACATTGAAGTATACCACACAACCGGGATGCGCGAGATCATTCATCAAGCCGCCGGCAGCACATAAAAACGCCGGGGAAGACGCTAAACCTACCCCGGCGCTGATCTGTCTTTGAGCAGCCTGTCGTGAAAAAACGCTTAATCCTGCTGGTCTACGATCCGCAGCACCGAACCGCGCGCTTGCAGTTTGCTCTTGATTTTGAGCGCCATCTCCGCGCGCCGCAGTTCCAGTGCGGCCTGACGGTTTTGCTCCGGCGGGATGCCCTGCGCCAGCAGTTTGGCTACCCGTTCACGCGCCGATTCGATCGCCTGCATATCGAGTTCAAACGACGACTCGGCCAGGTCGGCCAGCACGACAACTTTATCTGGCCGAACGTCCACCACACCGCCATAGACGGCAAACCGCTCCTCGGCTTCGCCCTTGCGGATAACCAGTTCGCCAAAACCGAGCGTGGTCAGCACCGGCGCGTGATGTGGCAGCACGCCCATCTCGCCTTCGCTGGCCGGAATCAATACCATATCGGCTTCCGGCTCCTCGAAGACTTTCCTTTCCTGCGTCACCACTTCAACGTGAATAGGCATCAGAATAATCCTCCGCGGGGATGGGTTTAGAAACCCGTCCCCACAATAAGCGCCGGCTACTGCGTCTGCTCGTAACGCTGCAACACGTCTTCAATCGGCCCGGCCATATAAAACATCTGCTCTGGAACATGGTCAAGTTCGCCGTCAAGGATCAGGCGGAAGCCGCGCACAGTGTCTTTCACCGTCACATAACGACCCTCGCGCCCGGTAAACTGCGTCGCCACAAAAAACGGCTGGCTGAGGAACAGCTCGATTTTACGCGCCCGCGCCACCAGCAGTTTGTCATCGTCAGAAAGCTCGTCAATGCCCAGGATGGCGATGATGTCTTGCAGGTCTTTGTAACGCTGTAACACCTGCTGAACCTCGCGCGCCGTCCGGTAATGTTCCTCGCCCACCACGTTGGGGTCCAGCACCTTGCTGGTGCTTGCCAGCGGGTCTACCGCCGGGAAGATGGCGCGCGCGGCAATCGAACGCTCCAGCGCAATCGTCCCGTCCAGGTGCGTGAACACGGCCACCGGCGCGGGGTCAGAATAATCGTCCGCCGGCACGTATACCGCCTGCATCGAGGTGATCGAGCCGCGCCGGGTAGATGTAATACGCTCCTGAAGCTGCCCCATCTCGTCGGCCAGCGTGGGCTGGTAGCCGACTGCTGAGGGCATGCGCCCCAGCAGCGCCGACACTTCCGAACCGGCCAGCGAGTAGCGGAAGATGTTGTCAATAAACAGCAGCACATCCTTGCCCTGATCGCGGAAGTGTTCGGCCATCGTCAGGCCGGAAAGCGCCACGCGCAGGCGCACACCCGGCGGTTCGTTCATCTGGCCGAAAACCATCGCCAGTTTATCCAGCACGCCGCCTTCTTTCATTTCGCCATAAAGCTGCGTGCCTTCGCGGGTGCGTTCCCCAACCCCAGCAAACACCGACAGACCGGCATGCTGGGTGGCGATGGAGTTAATCAGCTCCATAATGGTCACGGTTTTGCCCACGCCCGCGCCGCCGAAGATGCCTACCTTGCCGCCTTTGGTCATCGGGGCTACCAGGTCAATCACCTTCATGCCGGTTTCAAACACTTCGATCTGCGTGGACTGTTCCTCAAAACTGGGCGCGGAGGCATGGATGGGGCGGCGCGGCACGCTGGACGGCACGGCTTCGCCGCCATCAATCGGCTTGCCCAATACGTTAAAGATGCGCCCCAACGACGCCTCGCCCACCGGCACAGTGATCGGCGCGCCGGTCGCATAGGCCGGAACGCCGCGCTGCAAACCATCGGTCGTATCCATTGCTACTGTGCGCGCTTCACCTCCGCCAAGCAGGGTTTGCACCTCAAGAATCAGGTCTTCCTGCCCCTCGCGCGGCACGCGAATCGCTTCAAAAATATCCGGGAGCTGGCCGGGGGGAAACGCCACATCAACAACCGCGCCCAGCACCTGGGTGATACGCCCCTGAACTTCTGCCATGCTTATGCTCCTTCATCGTCGTGGGCTTTGCGCCCAGCTACCAGTTGATCTTGAAATTGTTTTAAGCCATCCCAATCCCCGCGCGCCGCATAGGCCGCCTGTTCCGGCCAGGTGGGCAGGCTGGGCGCAAACCGCAGACCGGCGGCCTCAAGCGCGGCCATCAACCGCGCTTCATCGGCTTCGGCCAGTTGGCGGTAAGTGGTAATGCCCGCTGCTTTTAAAGCCGACGCCATCTTCGGCCCGATTCCCTCAACGACCGTCAGATCATCCGGTTTGGCCGAAACAACGCCCTCCGGGGCTTTATGTCCATTGGTCGTCGCCGGCGCTGCGGCCAGAATCGCTTCGGCCAGGTCATCAATAGACTGCTGCAAGGCGCTCGCGCCGCCCACAATATCCAGGATTTCCGCCGTGATGGCCGTCTGGCGGGCTTTGTTGTACTCCAATGTCAGGTCGGCAGTAAGCTGCACGGCGTTGTCGGAAGCGTTACGCATCGCCACCATACGCGCCGAATGTTCGCTGGCCTGGCTTTCGAGAAGCGCCTGATAAAGCTGGAGTTCGGTAAACCGGGGGACGATTTCCTCCAGAATAGCGGTGGCGTCCGGCTCGTACTCATAGTCCGAGCGGGTATCGCTCACCGATGGAACGTCCTTAACAAACTCCGCCACGACGCGATCTTCCGTGTAATACGGCATCAGCGGCAGCCAGCGCAGCACCGTCGGGCGCTGCGTCAGCGTATTGATGAAGTCGGTATAAGCGATGAACACATCATCTACCGTACCGGTGAGAAATTCGTCTATCGCCAGCCGCGCAATGGGCGAAATATCGGCCATTTTCGGCTCGGCGGGTAAATAGCTGAACTCGGCAATCACATTCGCGCCCACCCGCACCAGCGAGTCGCGCCCTTTTCGACCGACGGTAACATAACGCACAGGTTTACCCAAACGCACAGCGAATCGCTGCGCCATACGAATGATATTGGCGTTATAAGCCCCGGCCAGCCCTCGGTCGGATGTAATCAGAACGACCATCACCTGCTTTACATCCTCGCGGGCGGTCAGCAAAGGGTGCAGCGGCACGCCGCCGGTGGACATATTTTGAATGTTGAGCAGAATTTCCCAGGCTTTTTCAGCAAAAGCGCGGCTCGCCAGCACGCGCGCCTGCGCGCGCCGCACCCGCGAAGCCGACACGGCCTCCAGCGCCCGTGTGATCTGAGAAATGTTCTTGATGCTCCTGATGCGTTTTTTAATCTCTCGTGCTGTCGCCATCTATTGCTCCTCCGATTGTGCGGGGGACGGCTTCCCCTCGCCGTTTACTGGCTCCAGCCCGCGTTGAACGTCGTAATGGCATCCTTGAGCTTGGCTTCAAGATCATCTCCCAGCGCATTTGTCTCCATAATCCCGCCGGCGATCGCCGCATACTGGGTGTTAAACGCGCGCAAAAATGCCGCCTGCCATTCCTTCACTTTCTCAACCGGAATGTGGTCAATCATCCCGCGCGTGCCGGCGTAAATAATCGCCACCTGATCGGACAGGGACAGCGGTTGATACTGCGGCTGCTTGAGCAGTTCCGTCAGGCGCAGGCCGCGATCAAGCTGCTGCTGCGTAGCTTTATCCAGGTCGGAGCCGAACTGGGCGAAGGCCGCCAGCGAGCGAAACTGCGCCAGGTCGAGACGCAAACCACCCGCGACTTTTTTCATGGCTTTCGTCTGCGCGTCACCGCCAACGCGGCTGACGCTGGTGCCGACGTTAATCGCCGGGCGGACGCCGGCGTAAAAAAGCTCGCCTTCCAGGTAAAGCTGTCCATCGGTGATCGAAATCACGTTCGTTGGGATATAGGCCGACATATCACCCAGCAGAGTCTCAATAATCGGCAGCGCCGTCAGGCTGCCGCCGCCGCGTTCGTCGCTTAACTGCGCCGCGCGTTCCAGCAGGCGGCTGTGCAGGTAAAACACGTCGCCGGGATACGCCTCACGACCGGGGGGACGCCGCATCAGCAGCGATACCTGCCGGTATGCCCAGGCGTGTTTGGAAAGGTCGTCATACACGACCAGCGCATCCTTGCCGTTTTCCATGAACCACTCGCCCATCGCACAGCCGGAATAGGGAGCGATATAGTTCATCGCCGCCGGGTCGGAGGCCGACGCCACCACCACAACGGTGTAATCCATCGCGCCGGTTTCTTCCAGCAGCGTCACCAGCCGCGCCACCTCGCCGCGCCGCTTGCCGACTGCCACGTAGATGCAGAACAGGTCTTTGCCCTTCTGGTTGATGATCGTATCAATCGCAATCGCCGTCTTGCCGGTCTGACGGTCGCCAATAATCAACTGGCGCTGGCCGCGCCCGATCGGAGTCATCGAGTCAATGGCGACGATGCCGGTTTGCACCGGGCGGTAAACGTTGCGGCGTTCAATAACGCCGGGAGCGATCCGCTCGACGTTATAATACTGACTAGAGCTAATCGGGCCTTTACCATCAATGGGGTTGCCCAGCGCGTCCACCACACGCCCCACCAGGCCCATCCCGACCGGCACGGATGCGATACGGCCCAGCGGGCGCACTTCATCGCCTTCCTGAATATCGTCATAATCGCCAATAACGATGACACCAACATTATCGCTTTCCAGATTAAAGGCGATGCCGACCGAGCCATTGCTGAAGCGCACCAGTTCGCTCAACCGGATATTATTCAGGCCGGTCACGCGGGCAATACCGTCGCCAACTTCCTCAACAAACCCCACTTCATAGGTTTCTACACTGGGCTGGAATTCCTGAACTTGCTGTAACAACGATTGCAAAATATCGCTGGAGGCTTGTGCCATTTGGGACTCCTTGTCAATACATTACGGCTTATACCGGAGGGTTCAGAAGCACCATACAGGTGCAGTGAATTGTATCGTATCCGTAATATTCTGTCCAGTTTTTCACAAGCGCGGCCAGTGTCGCAGTTTTCGATATTTTTCATATTCACAACAGGCGCAAAAACACGACCGATGCGATAATAAATTTAGCACCAAAGTATAACAAATTGGTTTTTGAAAATGTGGGTCTGGCAGTTTAACCCTTACGCAATTCCCCTTTTTGTCGGCAGCATCCCGGTTATCAGTTTTGCGCTGGTGGCCTGGCGGCATCGCTCCAACCGCGCGGCGCGGTTCTTTTTAGCTTTTGCGATGGGTGTCGCCGGTTTTATGCTCACTTATGCGCTCGAACTGCTCTCCGCCACACTGCCGCTGATGCTGTTCTGGCTGCGGTTGGAGTATATTTTTTCGCTCAGCATCCCGGTCTTCTGGTTAATGTTCATACTGGCCTACACCGGGCGCGACTCTTGGCTGATACCACGCCGCATCGCGCTGCTGTTCGCCGTACCAACGCTGCACCTGTTCGCCGTCTGGACGAATGACTATCACGGCCTTAATTGGGCAACTGTCGGCACACAAACCGTTGGAAACATCACGCTGTTCGCGCGCACGCACGGCTTGATGTTTTACATCGGCACGGCCTATCTCTATGGAGTTATCCTGGCCGCAACCATCGTCATGGCGCTTTTTGTGGCCCGGTCGCCCAGCCTGTATCGCGGGCAGATCGCCTCGCTCATCCTGGGGGTGATTTTTTTCTGGTTGGGGAGTGTGCTGACCATCACCGGGCTGACGATTGTCCCCGAACTTGATCTGACGCCTTTCGGCGCTGCCCTGGCCTGCGTGCCGATTGCCTGGAGTTTATTCCACTACCGGCTGCTGGACATCGTGCCGGCGGCCCACAGCGCCATCGTTAATAACATGGCGGACGCTGTGATCGTGATTGACAGCCACAACCGGCTGATCGCCCTGAACCCGGCGGCGGAAAATCTGCTTGATGCGCGGGCGGCGCGGTTCATCGGCCAGCCGGTAGAGTGCATCTTCGCCGATAATCTCGATCTTGTCGAGCGTTATCGAGACGTTCAGGAAACACAGGGTGAGATGGTGTTCGGCGCGGGGGGAGATCAACGCTTCTACGACTTACGCATTTCGCCGTTCCACAACCGCCGGGGCGAAACAACGGGGCGCATCGTCGTGCTGCGCGATGTCACGCGCTCCCGGCAGGCCGAAGCGATGATTCGCCGCTATGCCACCGAACTGGAAGAACGCAACAACGAACTCGATGCTTTCGGCCACACCATCGCCCACGATTTAAAAGCGCCGCTCGCCACCATTCAGGGTTACGCCGACATCATGCTTGAATTTGACAGCGAAAACCTGAACCCACAGGTTCACCAGTACATTCAGAATATCCGGCGATCTTCGGTCAAGATGATGGAAATGGTGAACGAACTGCTGCAATTGGCAAACGTGCGCGAGATCGGCTCGGTTGTTACCCCCGTTGAGATGACCTCGGTCGCCAATGCCGCCGCCGACCGCTTCCAGGATGAAATTAAAAACCGGGGCATCCAGATGAACATCATGCCCGCCATGCCGCCGGCGTTGGGCCACGCGCTGTGGCTGGAAGAGGTGTTCGCCAATCTCATCAGCAACGCGATCAAATACATTGGCAAAGATAATCCCGCCCCGTGCATCACTATCCGGGGCAGGAAAGAAGCTGATGGCGTGATTTACGAAGTGCAGGACAACGGCCTGGGCATCGCGCCGCAAGACCAGGAGCAGCTGTTCAAGATGTTCGCGCGTTTTCATCAGGGCGAAGCCAGCGGCCTGGGGCTGGGGCTGTCTATCTGCCTGCGGATCGTCAAACGCTTGAACGGGCGTGTCGGCGTGGAAAGCCGCCCAGGTGAAGGCAGCACCTTCTGGTTTAAGCTGCCGGCCCCTGCCGAAGCCGCCGATTAGCGGTCGCCATCCAGCTTGTCGGGGTTGCGGCCTTTTTCGCCGCCGCCCAGCGCCACCGACCGCTGATAAGCTGCCCACACCGCCCGCGAAATTACCGTCCGCAGGCCGCCTTTTTCCAGATGGTAAATCGCCTCCGCCGACGTGCCGCCGGGACTCGTTACCTGGTTGCGGAGTTCCGCCGGGTGCAGCCCGGAAGCGGCGGCGTACTCAATTGAGCCGCGCATGGTTTGCAGCACCAACCGCTGTGCGTCCCGCCGGGAAAACCCCATATGCACACCGGCATCAATCAGCGCCTCCATAAACAAGAAGATGTAGGCCGGCCCTGTGCCGCTGAGCGCCGTCGCCATATCCAGATAACGCTCGTCATCCACGTAAATCTGCTCGCCGAACGCGCCCAACAGGGCTTCGGCCTGCTGCCGCTGCTGGTGCGCTACTTCCGGCGTGGCCGTCCAGACCGTAATGCCCTGCCCGATCTGCGCCGGGGTATTCGGCATCGCGCGCACAACGCTGGCGTTCGCCACGCCGTCGGCAATCGTGCGGATTTTCGCCCCGGCGATGATGCTCAGGATCAGCTTGGCAGAATGCGCCCCACGCCGCACGACCGGCATCACTTCCTGAAGCACCTGCGGTTTGACCGACAGTACCAGCAGGTCGGCGGCTTCGGCGGCTTCGTTATTATCGGTGGTAAAGCGCACGCCGTATTTACTGCCTAGTTCGCGCCCCCTGGACTCCAGCGGGTCGGCGGCGATGATCTGCTCCGGGCGTACCAGCTCTTTGTTGAGCAAACCCTGAATCATGGCTTCGCCCATCACACCGCTGCCGATGAAGGAAATGATGATGTTCTGAAATGGCATGAGCATATTCCCTTTTTGTAATCAACCGCCAAGAGCCAAGAGATTTATCGAATGATGAGGGTTTTATCTTCGATCATAAAACGAAAACCACAGTCCAAAGACGACTTCATGATTTCTTGGCCCTTTTCTTTTGGCGTCCTCGGCGTCTTGGTGGTTCGACTTTTCCTGAAGCCTAATGCCGGTACGGCGTTTCGTCCTGCCACCGCGTCCAGGCCGCTTCGACGCGCTCCATCTGCACTTCGACGCCGATGCCCGGCCCGGTCGGCACGCTAAGGGTGCTGTTCGCGCCCAGCACAAACGGCGGCTCGGTGATGTCCGGGTCATAGTAGCGGTCGGTGGCGGAAATATCACACGGCAGCGTCACACCCGGCAGCGAGGCAAACGCGACGTTCGCCGCCCGCCCGACGCCGGTTTCCAGCAGGCCGCCAATCCACAGCGGTAGGTTGTTCTCGACGCAGATTTTGTAGATTTCCAGGCTTTCGGTGTAACCGCTCACCCGCGCCGGTTTGAGGTTCAAAATCCGGCACGCGCCCAGTTCCAGCGCCAGACGCAAATCATTGGCCGAGTGAATGCTTTCATCCAGGCAGATCGGCGTTTGAAGCTGCGGCTGTAGTTTGCTGTGTTCGTAGATGTCATCATACCCCAACGGCTGCTCGATCATCAGCAGATTGAACTCATCTAACTGCTTCAGATGATCGGCATCCGCCAGCGTATAGGCGCTGTTGGCGTCCAGCATCATCACGATGTCGGGATAGACCGCCCGCACGCCGCGCGCCAGTTCCACGTCCCAGCCGGGTTTAATCTTCAGCTTGATGCGCCCGTATCCCTGCTTCAACCGTTTTTCGATGATTTGCAGCGTGGCTTCAACGCTCGGCTGGATGCCGATGCTGACACCAACCGTCGCATAACCGCGCGGCGCATGGCCGGGCGGCAGATGCGCGGCGAAGGCCTGCGCCAGGGATATGGTGTTGGCTTTCGCCAGTGCATCCCACACGGCGGCCTCAACAGCGTGTTTCGCCAGGGGATGCCCGCGCGTTCCGGCCAGCAGCGCCGGCACTTCGGTGGCGCTGGAAAGACGTTTGCCCAACAGCGCCGGAACAAGGAACTCACTTAGGATGTGCAGGGATGTCCCAACCGTTTCGTAGCTGTAGCCGGGGCGCGTTTCCGCCGAACTTTCTCCCCAGCCGACGAAACCTTCATCGGTTTCCAGCCGCACCAGAATGCAGGCTTTAAACGGTTCTTCGCCAAAGCTGGTTCGCAGCTTTTCGACCAAGGTCATGGCAATCGGATACAAATTAATGGATTTTACGGTGATCGAACGCATCATTAGCCTCACTTAATGTGGAGATGGGTTTAAAAACCCGTCCGCTGCTCTCAATTAATTCCGGCTGAAGTCTACCTGCTCGAACTGGCGCGTATTGGTCTGGCTGAGCAGATAAAATGCGCGTTCGCGGCCTTCATGGGCTTCGCGCAAAAAGTCAGTGGCGACAAAACCCATCCCCAGCAGCGTTTTAAACACCTGACGAATGTGCAAGCGCCACTCCTGCGCCAGCGCCGGGTCGCGTTCTGCCAGAGTTTCGTACTGCGTGGGGATTTCCACCAGCGCCAGCGTTCCATCCGGTCGAGCAAGGATGTCCGAAGGCCGGGGCAGGCCATCCATCCCGGCGGTCGTCGGGTTGGTAATGCGTGTCTCTGCGTCAAGGTACTGGCGCAGGGTTAGATCACCACGCTTGCCGCTGATTCGTTCCTCCACGCGCCGGTTCGTCACCCACCATTCCACCTGCAAGCGGTCGGACGATCCCAGCCGCGCCAGGCCGCCGGCAGCGGACGTGCCGTAATAATCTTCCAGATAGCGGTAGCTGATGCCGCCCAGCTTGCGAATATTGAGGTGCGCGTTCGTCGCCAGCAAGGGGTCGAACGTCCACACCACCAGACGAACGCCCTGCCGCATCGCCACCCGGCGCTGTTCCAGTTTCAGCCGGTAGCCGATGCCCTGCCCGCGATATTCCGGCAGGATAACCATACGTTTCGACACGATTTGTAAATTCGCCATCGCCGGGCGGCTGCTTTCCTCCATATTCGTACCCAGGAAGCCGACCAGCACCCCGACCATTTTTTCATCGTCGAAAGCCGCCAGAACATGCCCGCCGTTATTCGCCAGCGAAAACAGCATATGCGCCGGAATCACCGACTCAAGGTCGCGCCCCCAGTAGATTTTTTGCAGCTCAACGGCTGCGCGCAGATCATCAAGCGCCAACAGCGGTCTGATTTCGATTGAACCCATACGACTCCTAAATCCCTCTCGGACGCCGCCGCAGCACATAACGCAGCATCGGCCACCCATAACGTCGTCCCGGCATGTATGTGAGCAGTGTATCTTCAAAACGGCGCGGTCGAATATTAAAGTAATTAAATGTGTTACCAAGCTGAGCGGCTCGATTGGTCGCCAGCAGGTCTAACCACTGGGCCGTCAGCAGCGAGCGCGGAAAGACGCGGCTGTAAACCGCCGTCAGCGCCCGCAGCAGGTACGGCGGCACCGCCAGCACCAGACGGCGCGCCCGCGAGACGCGCATCACGGTGCGAATCAGGTCTTCCAGGGTGATATATTCCGGCCCGCCGATTTCAAGCGTGGTATCCACCGTATCAATCAGGTCTAAACTGCGAACAATGGCCTCAACCAGATCGCCAATATACAATGGGTGCAGCACCACTTCGCCGCGCCCCGGCATCAGAAAAACGAACGGATTCGAGCGCAGCATCATGGCAATATGGTTGACGAAAGCATCATCCTCTCCGAACACCACACCGGAGCGAATGATGGTATAGGCCAGCCCACTGGAACGCACCTGTTCCTCAACCTGCCCTTTAATCCGCATTAGCGTGTAACCGGACGACGAGGAAGCCCCCAGATGGCTGATGATGATAATCCGCCCTACACGCGCTGCCCGCGCCGCAGCGATGAGGTTGCGCGTACCTACGACCTCAATTCGCTCCAGGTCGCGCGGGCGTCCCCACCACTGGCCGCTTTCCAGGTGAATGATGGTATAAACCCCGGTCGCCGCTTTAAAAAGCACCTCTTCATCCAGCAAATTCCCTGTTATAATCTCCACTGGCTGCGGCCAGGGTAGGTTTTTCTGTTTATCCTCGGAAAGCAAACACCGCACCCGGTGGCCTTCGGATAACAAGCGGCTCACCAGATGCCTGCCGATAAAACCTGTCGCGCCAGTCACCAGAATCATTAACCACCCCTTCGTTGTAGAGCATTATAACATCAGGCTGTTGGGGTTAAAATACCAGCAACTCTCGACCGGATAAGGGGTTATTGAGTGTAAATTCCAGTCGCAATATAACACAGTCAACGCGGTTTGCCAGAGCGCCGCGTAGTGGAGGAAATTGTGGATAGGCGTCGCGTCGTCATAACCGGAATGGGCATCATCTGCCCAACAGGGAATAACCCGGAAGAAGCCTGGGCGAATGCCGCCGCAGGCAAAACCGGCATTGGCCGCATCACACGTTTTGATACCTCGCACCTTGAAAACCATTTTGGCGGCGAGGTGAAAAACTTTGACCCCGAACAGGAATTAGGCCGCCGGGAAGCCCGCCGCACCGACCGTGTGACGCAGCTCGGCCTGTATGCCGCCCGGCAGGCGATGGAAGACTCCGGCCTGGTTGTTACCGATGAAAACCGCTACCACATCGGCGTAGTGATGGGCAGCGGCATTGGCGGCATCAGCTCGATTTTTGAGGGCATCAAATCGTTTATCGAAAAAGGCGCAAAAGCCGTCAGCCCCCTGCTCGTCCCGATGATGCTGCCGGACAGCCCATCCAGCAAGGTTTCGATGACCTACGGCCTGCGCGGCCCGAACTTCGCCATTTCCACCGCCTGCGCCACCGGCAACAACTGCATCGGCGAAGCGACCGAGATCATCCGGCGCGGCGACGCTAAAGCCATCCTGGCCGGCAGCACCGAGGCAGGTCTGGTAGATATCGCCATCGCCAGTTTTAATAACATGACGGCCATCTCGCGCAGGAACGAAGCCCCGGAAAAAGCCTCTCGCCCCTTCGACAGCGAGCGGGATGGTTTTGTCGTGGCGGAAGGCGCGGCGCTGTTGATGCTGGAAGACCTGGAACACGCCCAGGCGCGCGGCGCAAAAATTTATGCCGAAATACTGGGCTACGGCCACACTTCCGACGCTTATCATGTGACCGCCCCCCTCGAAACCGGCGAGGGCGCGGCCAGAGCCATCGAGCTGGCCCTGGACGATGCAGGGCTGACGCCGGAGCAGATTGACTACATCAATGCACACGGCACCAGCACGCCGCTTAACGACCGCAGCGAAACCCTGGCGATCAAACAAGCGATGGGCGAGCAGGCCTACGAAATCCCGATCAGTTCAACTAAATCGGTGACTGGGCATTTAATGGGCGCGGCAGGCGCGGTCGAAGCCGTCTTTACCATCATGGCGATCCGCAGCAGTTTCGTACCCCCCACCGTTAACCTGGAAAACCCGGACCCGGACTGCGACCTGAATTATACGCCGCTCATTGGCGTCCCGCGTGAAATTAATATAGCAATGAGTAATTCGTTTGGTTTCGGTGGTCATAATGCCGTCGTGATATTCGGCAAATACCGGCAAAATGGACGCGCATAACGGCCAGAAGATTTACGCGCATATTGTTGGCTGGGGCATGGCCGTCCCGGACAGCGTGCTGACCAACGCGCACCTGGAAGCTATCGTTGAAACCAGCGACGAATGGATTCGCACGCGCACCGGCATTCGAGAGCGGCGCATCGCCAGCGAGCGCGACTCGACAACCAGCCTGGGGCTGAAGGCAGCGCAGCGCGCGCTGGATGTGGCCGACATGCAGCCGACCGAAATTGACCTTATTATCGTCGCTACCTCAACGCCGGAAAATATCTTTCCCAGCACCGCCAGCCTCATCCAGCACTCATTAGGGGCTGTCAAAGCCGGGGCGTTCGACCTCAGCGCCGCCTGCTCCGGCTTTGTTTATGGGGTGGATATGGCCGCCCAGTCCATCAAATCCGGCAGCATCCAGAGCGCCCTGGTCATCGGTACAGAAACGATGACGCGCATCCTGGACTGGCAGGATCGCGGCACGTGCATTCTGTTTGGCGACGGGGCCGGCGCAGTCGTTTTACGCGCCAGCACGGTTGAGGGCGGCATCCTCTCGGCAGTTTTGCGTTCGGACGGCTCTGGCAGTGATATGCTTGGCCTGCCCACCGTCGGCAGTGTGGACTTGCGTAACGCCTACAGCGCGGTGAACGGCGCGCGCCCCACAACCGGCCTGACCGCTCCTGAGCTTTCGCCTTCCCTCGCCGGTCAGATGCGCCTGTACAAAATGCACATGAACGGCGGTGAGGTGTTTAAGTTCGCCACCCGCGTCATCAACGAAAGCGTCCATCAGGCACTTGAAAAAGCCGGCCTGACAATAAACGACGTGTCGCTTATCGTTCCGCACCAGGCCAACCAGCGTATTATCCAGGCCGCCGCCCGCGCTTTAAAGGTGGATACCGACTTATTTATGAGCAATCTGGATCGCTACGGCAACACCTCGGCGGCTTCGATCCCGATTGCGTTGTGTGAGGCCATCGAACAGGGGCGCGTGAGCGAAGGGCAGAATGTCGTTTTCGTCGGCTTTGGCGGGGGCCTCACCTGGGCTTCGATGGTTGTGAAATGGACAGGCGCGCGTCCTCCCGAACCGGGCGCAACCACGCTGATTAACCAGCAGCGCCGCCAGATCAGCTATCTGTTCGCCCGGTGGCAGATGCGGCTGCGGCGCTTCAGCCGCCGCTGGATGGGTTTATTCACTCGTTTCCTCCCGCGCCGCGGCAAAAACGGCGAATAGTACCAGAGTACCACGAAACCTTTTCTCGCTTTTCCAGTCGTTATTGGCGTCACAGCCGAACACGGTTGGAATGGGTCATTTCATAAGGAGAAAAGGTTATGTCCACAGGTAATCGTCACATCAAGTTGGGCCTGCTTTTAGCGGTAACGGTGTTTCTGCTGACGATCTTCGGCAGCGCGGCGCTGGCGCAGGACGATGCAGCTGCGGCCAGGGTCGAATTTGTCGGCATCATCGAAGCCATGACCCCCACTACGATTACGATCAACGGTCAGGTTATTGACATCACCGGCCTGCAAATCCAGCCGCCGCTGGCGCTCGGCGCAGTGGTCAAAGTTGAAGCCACACTCGCGCCGGATGGCCGCCTGGCGGCGGACAAGTTAAAAGCTGATGATGACAGCCTGCGCCCCGGCGAAATCGAAATCGTCGGCAAAATCGCCGGTATGGACGGCACGACCCTCATCATCGCCGGACGTGCTATCAGCCTCAGCGGCGCTGAAATCAAGGATGCTGTCGCCATCGGCCAGATCGTCAAAATCAAGGTGTCGCAGGCGAACGACGGCTCACTAACCGCCCGCGAAGTCCAGGCATACGACGACAGCGCCGACGACAACAGTAATGCCAACACGAACGATAACGCCGGCGATAATGCCAACAGCAACGCCAATACGAACGACAACGCCGACGACACCACGAAATTCGACGATGACGAATTCGAACTTAAAGGCACGCTGACGGAAATCGGCGATGGTTATATCGTGGTATCCGGCATCTGGATTGCCACCAGCGGCGCGGAAATTAAAGGCAGCCTGGTACCGGGCGCGCTGGTGGAAGTCAAACTCGGCATCGCCGGCAACCAGTTTGTGGCCTTCAAGGTCGAACACAAAACTTCGAGCGATGATGACTTTTTACCCGGTGAGTGTGTCATTGCCGCGCCCCAGGGCTGGACGAGCTACACCATCCGCGCCGGCGATACGCTCTCCAGCGTGGCCGCCCGCAGCGGCGCTGATCTTGACGATCTGGTGAGCTTCAACTGCATCACCAATCCCCGTGTGATTATGGCCGGAACTGTGATCTTCGTCCCGCGTGAACCCGCCCCTGCGCTGGATAACGCCAACAGCAACTTCAACACCAACAGCAACGATAACCACGACGACGATAACGGCAACGACAATCACGACGACGACGGCGACAACAGTAACGACAACCACGACGACGACAGCAATGACAACCACGACGACGACAACAGCAACGACAACCACGACGACAACAGCAATGACAACCACGACGACGACAACAGCAACGACAACCACGACGACGATGAAGATGACGATGATTAATCGGTAACGGTCTCGTCGGGGAGAGGGGCATGTCCCTCTCCCCTTCATTCATTTAATGTTACCCCGACGAAACAAACCCGGCAGGTGCCAATATGATAAGATTTCGCGTACCTAAACCTCTATCTGTAAACCTTCAAACGATGGGGTTAAACACGCTGTTCCAGACAGATTGGGCCGCTTTCGCTTTACGGATAGGCGTTAAATCACTTCCGTTCTGGGCGAAAGGGCTGCTGCTGTATATTTTTTGCTTCGCCGTGTTAAGTTTCCTGATCTTCACCGCGCCGGGTTTTTTCGGCACGGATGACTATTATCACGCGCGGATCGCCACACAGATCATTGAACAGGGGCGGTTGAATTTATCCTTCCCCTGGCTGCCGAAAACCATCCTCAGCCCGGAACAGTTCACCGACCATCATCTGCTTTATCATCTTTACATCGCACCCTGGACTTATGCGTTCGGCATGACAGGCGCAAAACTGGCGACCGTCAGCATTACCGCTGGGATTTTTGCAGCCGCCTGGGTGCTGCTGCGCGGCGTGGGCGTCCGGTACGCGGCATTCTGGACGCTGGCGCTGTTCGGCGCTTCGGTGCCGTTTTTATACCGGCTGCTGATGATCCGCACCCAGGGAGCGTCGCTGCTGCTGCTGATTATCACCCTGCATTTGATTTTTACCCGGCACTGGCGCTGGTTAATTCTGGCCGCCTTTGCCTATGCCTGGCTCTATAACGGTTTCGTGTTGATCGCTGCTTTTGCGGGCCTGTACACGGTCGCAACCTGGATCGCTGAAAAACGGCTTGCCTGGCAGCCGGTCATGTATACGGCGCTCGGCGTGGGGCTAGGGCTGGTGATTAACCCCTATTTTCCACAGAACATTCTGTTTATCACCGATCACCTGGGCGCAAAGGTGGATATTGAAAACAGTGTACGGGTCGGCAGCGAGTGGTATCCCTACACGACCGGCGCGCTGCTGGCGAACTCTGGCGGGGCGCTGCTGGCGCTGGCGCTGGGTTTCCTGGCCCCCAGCTTTGGCAGCCACCGGCGCGACCGCATTGAAAACACCCTGCTTTTCACCGCGCTGCTGACCCTGTTCATGGTCTTTCGTTCCCGGCGGTTTATCGAATATTTCCCCGCTTTCGCCGTATTATTCTGTGCCGTCGTCTGGGGACGCAATCCGGTTCGCCTGAACGAATGGCTTCCGGCGGTTTTTCGCTCCCGTTGGCTGGTCGCACTCGGAGCGGCAGCGGTGATGGGGATTTTTAGCATCACAACAGTATCGCAGGTTTATCGGGACGCGCAGGCATCCCGGTCGCCGGAATACCTGGCCGGGGCGGCTACCTGGTTGCGAGAAAACACACCGCCAGGTACATTCGTCTTCCAGACGGACTGGGACGACTTCACGCGCCTGTTTTACTACAATACCAGCAGCACTTATCTGGTTGGACTTGACCCGACCTATCTGGAAATTGCCGACCCGGCGCTCTGGGATCGCTGGGTACACATCACACAGGGGAAAGTATCGTCACCGGCGCAGGTTATCTGGTCGGAATTCGGCGCGGCTTATATCGTCAGCGACAGGCAGCACGACCGGTTTATCGAACGCGCGAACGATGACCCGAACATGGAACTCGTTTATCAGGATCAATACAGCTACGTCTGGCATTTATCCGAAGCTGTTACCGCATCATCCAGAGAATGAGCATGATACTGATTGTCCTTCCCGACATCCCGGCAGAAGACCGCCTCCTGGCACAGGCCCGGCAGGGAAATCAGGATGCCATCATGCAGATTTACGAAAGTTACTTCTCGCCGATCTACAATTTCATCCGGCTGCGGGTGGATGATCGAAACGTGGCCGAAGACCTCGCCAGCGAGGTTTTTATCAAACTGGTGAGCGCCTTCCGCAGCCACACCGCCCCCCGCCACAGCCTGCGCGGCTGGCTGTTCCGCGTCGCCCGCAATGTCATTCATGACCATTATGGTCGCGCCCGCCAGTTGACGACCGAAACCCTGGAGGAATGGATACCCGCTTCCCCCGATAACGACCCGGAAGTTCAGTTCATGCAGACGTTGGATGTCGAACGCACCCGCCATGCCCTGCGAATGCTTTCAGCCGAACAACAGGAGGTGCTGATTTTACGCTTCGGCCAGATGTTAAGCCTGGAAGAAACGGCGGACATCCTGGGCAAAAAAGTGGGCGCGGTGAAATCGCTCCAGTTCCGGGCGATCAACGCGCTTCGGCAGGCTTTTAGCGAGCTGCGGATGGAAACCGAAAATGGCTGACCAGGACTTGCTGAACGCTTTTGACGACTGCATCAACCGCCTGTCCGCCGGACAGACGGTGGACGACTGCCTGCACGCCCACCCTCAATATGCCCCGGCGCTGCGCCCTATGCTGGAAGCCGGCCTGGCGATTCGCCGCCTCCGGGTGAACCCGGCAGAAGTTAACCAGGCGCAGGTGCGTGTTCGAGCGCGCGTGGCGCTGGCTGCCCGCGCTGCACCCGCGCGACCCACTTACCCGCTGCGATCTTTGGCAGCACTGGCTGCCGCGCTACTGGTTGTTTTCCTGGTTATTTCCGGCGGCGCGGTCACACTGGCGCAAAGCAGTCTGCCCGGCGACCCGCTCTATGGCATCAAACGCCTAACTGAAAGCGCACGTCTGGCAGTCAGCGGGAATGATCCGGCACTGCAAACTGAGTTCGCTACCCGGCGTATCGGCGAAATTGAGCAGATTTTGGCTTTAGGACGCGCTGCCGATGTAGACTTCGCCGGCGAAATCGAAACCATCAACGGCGACGCCTGGGTGATCGCCGGTCTGCCGCTGCGCGTGCCGGAAGAAAGCCTTGGCACGACGGAATTCCGCGTCGGAGACCGGGTCGAAATCAATGCTTACACAACTGCATCCGGCGCGCTCATCGCGCGGGAAATTCACCTGACCGAACCGAGCGAGCGGGAACCGCTGCCAACACCAACGCCTGTCCCAACTCGATCCATTGCCACATCCACGCCGCTGCCGACCGCCACCGCCACACCCGTGCCGACCAACACACCACCGCCATCATGGACGCCAACACGAACGCCGACGCCCACCCGCACCCCAACAATCACACCTACCCCCTCTGCTACCAACTGCGTGCCGTTCCAGCCGCAGGGGTGGGAGGTTTATACCATCCAGGCGGGGGATACGCTTTCGGCGCTGGCCGCCATCCGGGGCATCACGCTCGACGAACTTATGCGCGTTAACTGCCTGACTAACCCGCGTCTGATTTTCGCCGGACAGCGGCTCTATCTGCCGCCTGGCCCACCGCTGCCGCGACCGACGGCACAGCCAACAACTGCCGTGCCGGCACAGCCAACAGCTCCCATCGAAGATATAAACCCGCCGCCCGGAGACAACAATCCGCCGCCCGGTAATGACAATGTTCCGGGAGATAATACCAATGACAACCATGATGACGACAATGACAATGACAATGACGATGATAATGACGATGATGACTGATCGGTAGAATCGTTAGCGCCCAGCATGTGCCGATATGCTGGGCGCATTATTCGTCAGAGCGTTAATCGCCCCAGTACGAAAGTGCGGCGATTCCGGCTTTATCGCCGCCGGTTAGCCAGGCTGATGTAATACAGCAGGTTCAGCAGCGCCGTCACCGCTGCCGCGACATAAGTCAGCGCCGCCGCCGTCAGCACCGAACGCGAACCGCTGGCATCCTCAGATGTCACCATCAGACCGGTTTCGCGCAGCAGTCTTAACCCCCGCCGGCTGGCGTCAATTTCAACCGGCAGTGTGAGCAGCATAAATACCACCACCACGCCGTAAAACAGGATGCCCAGTTCGATCAGACCGACAATGTTAAGCAGCAGCCCGATCACGATCAAAAAATAAGACACCATCGGGCTGACCTGCATGGCCGGCACCAGGAAACCCCGCAGCTGGATAAACACCGAATTTTCGGCGTGCTGCTGGGCATGACCCAATTCGTGCGCCACCACTGCCATCGCCGCGACCGATGGGCGCGTCGCCACATCCTGGGACATACGAACGGTATGCGAGGATGGGTCGTAATGGTCGGTGTGCTGGCCGGGTACACTTTCCAAACCAACACCATGCAGCCCCGCTCGCCGGATGATGCGTTCGGCCACCTCGACGCCTGTCAGCCCTGCGCCGTTACGAACCTTCCCCCAGCGGGCAAAAGCGGAACTCACCATAAGCTGCGCCAGTAGCGACAGCAGAATCGCTGGTATCAGAATGGTGAAATACAAGGGGTCGAAGTAAAACATGGGAATGACCTCCCCCAGCATTCGCTATCGTCTACAGTTTATACGCAGCCGCATATATGTTGTCTCAGAGATTCATCAATCTATCATTAAAGCGTTTCTACCCGCCCAGAACCGCTGTCAGATCGGCGCGGTTATTCAGCGTAAGCGGCAGCAGCAGGTTATCAATCAGCCGCGTCGTGCCGATCCGTACCGCCATCGAAATTAGCACCGGCTCATCGGACGGTTCATCCAGCTCGCGCAAACTGCGCGCGTCGGCAGCGGAAACATACTCCGGCTCGGCCAGCGGTTCGGCGCGCAGCACGTCCAGCATGGTCGCTCGCAGCCTGTTTGGGTCGCGCTGTCCGGCAGCGTAAAACTCCCCGGCAGCGGAGAGGGCGCGGTATAAAACGCCCGCCGCGCGCCGCTGTTCGGGGTTTAAATAGGCATTTCGAGAACTCATTGCCAATCCATCGGCTTCGCGCAGCGTCGGGCAGATGACCATCTCTAGCGGAAAGTTCAGATCGCATACTAGACGTTTGAGGACGGCAGCCTGCTGCGCGTCCTTCTGGCCGAAATAAGCCGCCTGCGGCTGGAACAGGTTGAATAACTTAGCGACCACCGTCGCCACGCCCCGAAAGTGTCCCGGACGGCGTTCGCCTTCCAACCCACGCGCGACATCGGTCACATCAACCCAGGTCTGGTAGCCGGGCGGATACATCAAATCCGGCGTCGGCGTAAAAACCACATCCACACCTGCTTTTTCCAGCGCGGCCAGGTCGCCGGGCAGGTCGCGCGGGTAGCGGTTTAAATCCTCGTTAGGACCAAACTGCGCCGGGTTGATGAAGATGCTGACCATCACAGCATCACAGTCCGCCCGCGCCTGCTCCACCAGCGACAGATGCCCGGCATGAAGCGCACCCATCGTCGGCACGAGTCCCACCCGGCCTTTCAGCCCCGCCCGCGCGGCGCGCAGCCCCTCAACGGTGTCAGCGATCTGCATGGTCTTCTGCCCCATCGGCGCGAACTGCCGCCAGAATGTCTTCGTTCATACCAAACGCCTGCTCCATCGTCGGAAAACGGCCTGTTTTTACGTCCTCGACGTACTGCGTTAAAGCCGCCTGCACAGCCGCGCCAGCGTCGGTATATTGGCGGGCATGGCGCGGCCCGAATGTCGGGAACAGACCCAATAGATCATGAAAAACCTGCACCTGCCCGGCACAGTGCGGCCCGGAGCCGATGCCGATGGTCGGGATGTCCAGCCGTTCGGTAATCATCTGCGCCAGCGGGGCGGCCACCAGTTCCAGTACCACAGCGAATGCCCCCGCATCCTGCACGGCGGCGGCATCGCGCAGCAGATGTCTGGCCGATTCTACTTCCCGCCCCTGCACCCGAAAACCGCCGAACTGGTAAACACTTTGCGGCGTCAGGCCGATATGCGCCATCACCGGAATACCGGCCTGGACGATCTGCCGGATGGTCGGCGCGATCCACTCGCCGCCTTCCAGTTTGACGGCGTTCGCCCCACCCTCCTGCATCAGCCGCCCGGCATTGGTCATGGCTTGTTCCAGGCTGGCGTTATAGGTCATAAACGGCATGTCGGCCACAATCATCGCATGTTTGGTCACGCGGGTCACGATCTGCGTGTGGTAAATGATATGCTCCAGCTTGACCGGCAGCGTCGAGTCGTGTCCCTGGATGACCATACCCAGCGAATCCCCCACCAGCAGCATCGGCACGCCCGACGCCTCCCCCAGATAGGCGCTGGTGGCATCATAAGCCGTCAGCATGGGGATCGCCTCCCCGGCGGTTTTCATCTTCTGAATATCTCGTATCGTCACTCGCATCTTGAGCTTCCTGCTCTAAAACCTGTCTGATCGAGTCGGTCGGAACGCCCCGCGCCGCCAGCATCGGCAGCGACAGCCGGGCCAGCTCTCGATACAAATCCGCCACCTGCGGGTCGAGCCTGTGCAGCGCCCGCAGATGGGCGTGGATCGTACCCACATCGGCGCGGGTTAACGGCCCGGTGAGCGCCGCCGGTATGCCCTGAACGCGCAAATTTTCGGTCGTACCGCGCAGCAGCACACTCAAAGCGCCATCGGCAGCCTCGCGCGGCGCGCCGATTTCCGTCAGCAGCCGTTCGGCAATCGCGTACAGCGTAACGGTGTAATTGCTGACGATCACCATTGCACTATGGTAAATTGCTTTGCCGCCCGCCGGTATAACCAACACACGCCCGTCCAGAACGCGAGCCAATTCCTCCAGCCACGCGCGCAGCGGCGGCTCAGCCTCAACCGCGAACGTCGCGCCCGGCAGCCCGGCCAGCGCCGTTTCCACATCAGCGAAAGGATAAGCCGGGTGCAGGCTGCCGATCATCGCGCCGCGTTCGGCCAGCGGCAGCAGTGTTTCCGCATTGCGCGCGCCGGAAGTGTGGATAACGCTCTTACCGCTCAACGCGGCGGTTCTAATGGACGCGGCCAGCGGCGCGATAACATCATCCGGCACGGTCAACAACGTTAAATCGGCGGCCTCAATCACCGCTTCGACCGAAACAACCGCCGCCGCGCCGGTCAGTGCCGCCAGCGCCGAGGCTTTTGCCTCATCCCGGCTGTAAACAGCCGCAATCCTGTACCCTGCCCGAAACCACAGACGCGCCAGCGTCGAGCCAACCTTACCCGCGCCCACAAACCCCAGGGACGGCCTCTCGCGCATGATCGTAATCTACTGCTGTTGGAGCGGCGTCGGCGTGGGAATCGGTTCGCTGATGGTGATATTCACCATGCATGTCGCTTTCAACATATTGGTGCTGTCGAAAACGGTGATGCGAAACTGGTACAGCCCCGGTTCATAAAAAGCCGGCACGAACTGGCCGAGTACGCCGGTTTCCATCACAGGAATATTATAGTCGCGCAGCGAGACAAAACTGCCAAAGGTGCTTGGGCCATTGATCTCGAAACGATAAAAAGCGAAGTTATCCGCGTTGGCCGTTCCGATCACGTTGATCGGCTCGAAAACCAGCATCCCGTTGGCAGGCACTTGCAGCGTCGCGCCGGGCGTGTCACAGCCCGCTGTCGCCGGCGGATTGGGTAGAATCGTCCCGACCGGCGTCGGCGTCAGCGTGGGCGTGGCAATCACCTGCACCACCTCCGCCTGCCCGATCTGCACGCTGCCAACATCAATCGGCGGCCCGCCGAAAACCACCTGAGCCGGTGTCGGCGTATAAAACGGCTGGTCGGTAATCGGGCTAAAAACATCCCCCGCATCCAGCGTCTCGCGCATGGCCGGCGCCACCACACGCTGAATGCCCAGGACGGCCAGGCTGAACTCGGCCACCAGCACCAGCGCCGTAAGCGCATTGGCGCGTTCGTACCGGAAGATGTCGCGTTCCAGTTCAAAATGCGTGGCGCGCAGTTCCCGCTGCGTCCGCGTCAGCCGCCGCCAGGCGAACAATCCAACCACGCCGGCCAGAATATACAGCCCGACCGCAATCTGTTCGATTAAAAATACCAGCGCCGTCATGCCAGCACCCGTAAAACACCCCTCAGAACAGCAGTCAATCGCGGAACCAGAATCTTCCCGGCGTCCAGCACTTCTTCATGGCTGGCTTCCAGGTCAGAATCCACCGAGTCAATCGCTTCGTTTGTGATGCCGGAAAAAGCCATCACCTGCATCCCGGCGTGCCGGGCGACCAGCACTTCATGGACGGTGGACATTCCCACTGCGTCCGCGCCCAATGCCCGCAGCATACGCACTTCCGCCGGTGTTTCAAAGTTCGGCCCGGAAATGCAGACATAAACCCCCTCATGCAGCGGGACTTCGGCCTCTGCCGCCGCCTGCCGGGCCGCCCGGCGTAAATCACGATCATAGGTATGGGTCATCCCCAGGAAACGTGGGCCGAATCGTTCATCATTGGGGCCGACCAGCGGATTGCCCCCGCTCATCCCTATCCAGTTGATATGGTCGTTGAACAGCATCAGATCGCCGACACGATAAGCCGGGTTCAAGCCTCCGGCAGCGTTGGTTAAAATCAGCGTTTGAACGCCCACCATCCGCATGATACGAATGGGAAACGTGACCTCCTGGGGCGTATACCCCTCATAAAAATGCGCCCGTCCCTGCTGAACGATCACCGGCTGGCCTTCCAGCCGCCCGATCACCAGCTGCCCATGATGGCCGTGTACGGTAGACTTAGGCCAGCCCGGTATCGTTTCGTAAGGGATAACCACGCGCTCGCTCACTGCATCGGCCAGCCCGCCCAGCCCGGACCCCAGCACCAACCCGATAGTCGGTTGAATCGTGATCTGGTTTCGGATGATGGCGATCGCCTGATCGTAATCCATTTGCTGCACAGCCATAACACCTCTTATCTAGCGTCTCGCAGCTGCCAATTATACCTACGAAACGGGCGCGATTGAAATTTGTGTGAAATCTGCGTTCACCATCGGACAAACGCTGAATATTGAGTACAATAGAGTTAAGTTGATGTAACAAAAATCATATCTAAACGGCGGTGGTGGAGGAAGTCGAAATGGATCTTAGCTCTGAAAAGGCGCTTATGCGCTACTCAGAGGCGTACCAACTGCTCTACAATCGCAAACCCCGGGACTTACGCACGCTGGAAAATGGCTGGGTAATCGTCAATGGGGCGCGGATGCGCGCGGCAGAACTGGACTATTTGACAGTGCAGCTTCAGAACGAATATAACAAGGGTCTGGAGCAGCGCCGGAGCGTCGTCCACCGCCTTTTGAAATGGTTCAAACAGAATTAGCGTCCATCCGGCGCGAACTCAACGCGGCGCTCGCCGATCAGGAGCGTTTTGAGGCCCTGGCCCTGGTTGAACTCAACCAGGATCGTTTGTTGTTCCTGGGGACTGCCCCCGGAGCAGCAGCCGGGCTGGAAGCGTCCCTGGAAGATTTTTTGCTGCGGCTGGTGACTTACACCGAAAGCCACGACCAGTTTACAGAAAATGAAGACTTCGTGTTTTATGACCTGACCGGTCGGCAGTTAGTTTTGCGCTACTTTGAAACGAAGACCCGGCGCTGCGTGCTGGTGGCCGTTGTTTATCCGCAAAAGACCTACAAACAGGCCGTCAAAAAGCTGGCGAAAACCCTCAAGCCGCTGGTCTGATTTTCTGCTATAGTTCCAGACGAATCAAAACAACCGGAACGGGTTAAACCACATATGGAATCGTTCAAAGATACGCAGCGTCAAATTCGCGCGGCGCTGGCGGCTATTGCTCTGGTGATCGTCATCGGCGTTGTCGGCTACATGCTCATCGAGCAAATGAGCTTTCTGGATTCTATTTGGGCGACGGTGGTCACGCTCGCCACCGTCGGTTATGGCGACATCGTTCCGCGCACGCCGCAAGGCCGCGTTTTTACCATCCTGCTCATCATCATGGGGTTGAGCGTTTTCGCTTACGGCTTGCAGGCGTCGGCCACACTCATCATCAGCCCGACGGTTCGTGAAGCGCGCCAGCGCCGGCGCATTCAGCGGGCGATTGATCGCTTGCAGCACCATTACATCATCTGCGGCGCGGGTGAAGTGGTGGACAAAACAATCACTTATTTAATCGAAGGGGCAAAACAGCGCCAGGAGGCGCAGCTCACGCAGCTTCATGAACCGGCAGACGCCCTCCTCGACCGCATTTTTGGCGCTGCCGCGCGCGGTCGCTTTCCGCGCCTGCGACGCCTGATACGCAGCCTGTTTTATCTGTTCGCGCGCGCCGGGCATCGGGGCGACTCGCTGCTGGATGTGGTGGTCGTCGTCACGCCCAGCCATGCCTTTGCCGACCATCTGCGCGAAAACGGCCTGATGGTCATCGAAGGCGACCCGACCGAAGACAGCGTACTACGCCGCGCCGGAATCGAACATGCCCACGCCCTGATGGTGATGCTGGACGACGACACCGAATCGCTGCTCACCGTCCTCACCGCGCGCGCCCTGAATACCGAACTGGACATCACCGCCGCCACCCTGGAAGAAGAGATGGCCCCCAAGATGTTACGAGTCGGCGCAAACGGCATCATCGCCCCATTTGACACCGCCGGGCAGTTTTTGAACAACGCCACCTTGCGCCCGGCAGTAAACGACTTTTTTAATGCCATTTTGTACAGCCCGCGTATTGATTTACAAACGACGGCCGTCCACCTGTGGGACGACTCGCCCTGGATCGGCCAGGCGCTCGGTAGCCTTGACCTACGCCAGCGGTTTCAGGCCGGGGTCATCGGCCTGCGCCGGGAAAGCGGTGAATATTTTTACGCCCCCGGCGATTCTTACACCCTCAAAGAGAATGAAATCCTGATCGCCGTTGCGCCGACCAAACGAATCGCCCCGCTCCAGCAGGCCGCGCGTGGCAGCGCGCCCAACCGTCCGCGCCCGCTGGTATGGCAGCGCCTGCCGCTGCCGGCAGCGCCGCACCACGAACCGCATCCGGTCTATAAATCTCTTTACGACCAGCAGCGGATCACGGATATGAGCGGCCACTATGTCATCTGCGGCTCCGGGCGCATCGCCCGCAACACCATCAACAAACTGAATCCCCGGCGGCCCTTTGTCATCATCAGTGACGACGAAGTTTATGCCGATCAACTGAGTCGGCAGGGCTTTCGTGTGGTCAGCGGCAGCCCGCAGCATGAGGATACACTCCGGCAGGCGGGCGTGGCCCGCGCCCTGGCGCTGATGGTGGCGGTCGAAGACCCGGCAATCAGCGTCCTGGCGGTACTCAACGCGCGGACGTTAAGCCGAAGCCTGCTCATCACGGCGTCGGCGCTGACCGACGACATGATTCCCAAACTGCGGCGCGCCGGCGCCGACCGGGTGGTCAACCCGTTTCAGGTGGCGGCGCTGGCCGTTCTGCTGACGACCACCCGCCCCGCCGTCAGCGATTTTCTGCAATACGTCATTTTTAACCTGTATGTTGGGGTGGAAACGACTGAACTTTACATGCAGGACGATTCGCCCTGGATTGGCCGCATGATTGAGTCCTTGCAACTGGGCCGCACCTACCACGCAGGCGTGATCGGCCTGCGCCTGGCCGATGGGCAGTATTTGTACGCCCCACCGGGCAGCCACGTCCTGGGACGGGATGAAGTTCTCATCGTGGTCACGCCGATGGAATATGCCGACGAACTGCGCCTGACCGCGCATGGCAGCGAAACCAAACGACCGCTTACCTTAAGGCGCGGTTTTTCGACCGACTAACCGATTCCGGCGCTGCGGCGCTCGTCGCGGTAGTCCTGCGGCGTGTCAATGTCGCGCAGCACGCTGTCGGTATCCACATTTACATAGCCGATGCGGTCTTTATATTTATCAATGGCGTCGCGCGGCGCGCCATCCGGCGGCAGATTAAGGATGTCCTGCCAATAACGGCGGTCAATCAGGATGGGATGCCCGCGCCGCATCTGGTAGCTGGGCGCGATGATGTCCCCCGCGCCTTCGGCATACGCCGTCAACACCTGCGCGATAACACGCGCCTGGATGCGCGGCTGGTCGCCCAACACCACCAGCGCCGCCGAAACGTGCGGTGGCAAGGCGCGCAGCCCAACTTTAAGCGACGACAGCATCTCGCCGGAGGCGTAGTCCGGGTTATATACGACCTCCGCGCCCATTCGCAGTGCTAACGGACGCACCTCGGCGCTTTTATGGCCGGTGACGACGGTTATACGCTGCACTTTCGCCAGCAAAAGCTGTTCGAGGATTTGTTCGATGATGGTTTTATGCCCTTCCCAGGGCAGCAGCACCTTCGACTGCCCCATCCGGCGCGACATGCCCGCCGCCAGTACAACCGCCCCTACCTGCCGCTGAACCTCGTGAATCGGGTCAGCCGCGCGCACCGATCCCAGCGCCACACCGTAAACACGCGGCGAACGCAGGATAAACTGGGCGATCATCCGCGCCCGTCCGCGCAGATAACCATGCGCCGGAACCTGATTGAGCAGCGCCACCACCCGCGCTTTGTCTGGCACACCCTTCAGGCCAAGCGTTTCGTCGCGTATCACCTGCGCCACCCAGGGCGATTTGATGCGGCTGCCGATGCCAAACCCATACCGCGTGTCTATCGCCTCGGCGTTATAAACGTGTTCTTCGTCTAATGGCTGGCCCAGTACGCTCAAAGACGCCACCGGCATCACCAGCGTGGCTTCCGCCGGGATGACCGGCTCGTGCGCTTTGGGCGCTTTTAATGGCAGGCCGCGCGCGCCGTCGGCTTCGATCAGCAGCACATCGGAGTCAATCGAATCCAGCAGGCGGGGGATTTGCTCACAGGTTGCGCCATAAACTTTGTTCTGGCGGATTTCGTCATACAGAAAGACAAAACGGTGATCGTTCAGCGCCAGCGACACCGCCGACATGGACGTGTCCAACCGCGCAGCATATGGCACCAGCCCTAACTGGTCATCGCCGATGCGGGTGGTCGTGGTCGCCAGCACGCGCAGGCCGGCTTCGGCCAGTTCGTAACCGAGCGCGATCATGGTAGTGGTCTTGCCACCCGCGCCGACGAGCGCCACCACATCACCTGGATTGATATCAAACGCGCGTTGGAGTTTCATAACCCGTTAAATAAGGGCGTACCTGCGGCGCGGCCAGAACCGCTTCCAGCGCGCCGCCGCCCACTGCCAGCGATTTATCCGAAATGGTAAAACAGTTCTCTCGACGCGCGCGCGGGTCGAGATCGCCGATTTTCATACCGGCCTCCACCCGCACCTGTTCGTGAACCAGCCCGCGCAGCACACCGTTGAAAGCGGCCACAATCGGCTGCCCGTTCACCGAGGCGATG
Source organism: Chloroflexota bacterium (assembly GCA_014338005.1). Lineage (GTDB taxonomy): Bacteria > Chloroflexota > Anaerolineae > Aggregatilineales > Phototrophicaceae > CFX2. The sequence goes on from QUBZ01000004.1 coordinate 74,113, forward strand.
GTCTGGCCGGCCTCGATGGTATCGCCAATCTGCCGGTATGCCTGAACGTACCCCCGTGCCGGGGCCCGCAGCACCCGCGAATAGCTCTGCCCCTGCATGATACCCGGCTCGCCGGTATCCGGCTCAGCCGAACCCTGCCAGATCACCCGCCCCAGGTCATGCCCGCGATTAGTTTCGATCACTGCATGGCAGTCTACACCGGCTGTAAAACCGGGGCCGAGCGCGATCACCAGCGGCGCATCATCCGGGCGCGTCCCCAAGTTCATTTTTGCCATACGCCCATCCACAACGGCCACCGGATTTAACCGCTCGATTGTTTGCCCTGCCGGGTCAACCACCACCGGCACTGCGCCGTCCGCGAGAATTTTATCAACATCGTCGGCGGTTTCGGCGCGCCGGGCCAGAACACCATCCACTTTAACCGCGCTGCTGTAAATCGCTTCGCCATAACAGACGGCACGCCGCACCAGCACCGGGTTTGCCAGTTCGGTGACAACCACCGGGAAGCCGGCGCGGTGCAGGCGGTAAATCACGCCGCTGGCAAGGTCGCCGCCGCCGCGCACCAGGATAAGCGCGCGCCTAAAAAACGCCAATGCCATGCTCCCGCAGCGCGGCTACCACTCGCTCAGGCGTGAGCGGGATGCTGTCCATCCAGATGCCGGTCGCATCGAACACTGCCGCAGCGATGGCCGGCGCCAGCGGCAAATAAGGCATTTCTGCCATACCACGCGCGCCCCAGGGCCCAATCGGGTCGGCGTATTCAAGGATGACCGATTTTACTTCGTCCGGCACGTCTAACACCGTCGGGATGAGATAAGTTGACAAATATGGGTTCAGGATGCGACCTTCTTCGGTGATGAGATTTTCCATGATGGCATATCCCTGCGCCTGCACGACCGCGCCTTCGATCTGCCCCTGCACCAACTGGGGATTCACCGCCCGCCCGACATCGTTGGCGGATACCGCCCTCACCAGACGGATAAGTCCCGTTTCAACATCCACTTCAACCTCGACGGCCTGCGCCACATAACCATAGGCGAAGTTCGGTTCGGCGCGCCCGGTTTCCGGGTCATAGGGGGTGGTTTTCGGCGGGCGATACTGGTAAGTCCCCATCGCCGGGCGCTCCTCATTCTTCCATCGCTCCAACGCCAGCGCCGCCGCGCCCCGGATGGCGTTGCCGGCCATAAATGTCAACCGCGAAGCCGACGCGCTGCCCGATGTGAGCGTTTCGGCGGTATCGTGGCTGATGAGCCGAACTTTCGTTAGCGGCACGTCGGTCGCTTCGGCGGCCATCTGCGCCATAACCGTATGCGTCCCCTGCCCCACTTCCGCCCCGGCGTGGCGCACGATAACTTCTTCGATTTCGGCATCTCCATGTAGTTCGATGGTCGCCCAGCTTTGCTCCGGGAAACCGAAGCTAAAGCCCACATTTTTAAACCCGGCAGCGAACCCAATTCCACGCCGGATGGCCGGGTCGTCCGGCTGTGGCGTCGGTGGGCGCTGCCAGCCGTCGCCATCACGCTGCCAGTAGCTCTGCTCGGCGCACTGCTCGACCACCTGGCCGATGCTCACGCCGGGCGGCAGCGGTGTGCCAACCGAAAGCAGGCTGCCTTCGCGCAGCACGTTTTTTAAGCGAAGCTCTACCGGGTCCATACCCAGCGCCCGCGCCAATTTGTTCATCTGACCTTCGGCGGCAAAAGCACCCTGCGGCCCGCCAAAACCGCGAAACGCGCCAGTGAGCAAATTGTTGGTATGGACAGCGTAGGTATCCACATGAATATTCGGGATTTCATACGGCCCGGTGACGCACAGGTTGGCGTTGCCCATCACTTTGGTCGAAGTGTAGTTGTAAGCGCCCGCATCCCCGATGACCATCGCCTCTGCCGCGACGATTTTGCCATCTTTCGTCGCGCCCCATTTCGCCCGGATCACGGTCGGATGGCGTTTATGATGGTAGAGGATCGATTCTTCCCGGCTCCACACGATTTTAACCGGGCGGCGCAGTTTCCAGGCCGCCAGCGCCAGCACGATCTGCACGGACATATCCTCGCGCCCGCCGAATGCTCCGCCGATGGCCGGGTAAATCACCCGCACCTGCTCTTCCGGCAGGTTCAGCGCATGGCAAATCTGCTCCTGGTCTTCATGCACCCACTGTCCGGCGACGATTACCGTCACGCGCCCCTGCTCGTCTATATAACCCAGCCCGGCTTCCGGCTGAAGATAAGCGTGTTCCTGGTGGCCGGTGCGGTATTCGCCTTCTACAACCACGTCGGCTAACGCCCAGCCCGCTGCCATATCGCCCTTGCGGATTTTATAATGGCAGAGGATGTTTCCGGGGCGGTTAACATGAATCTGCGGAGCGCCATCCTGCATGGCATCCAGCGGATCGAATACCGCCGGCAAATCCTCATAAGTCACTTCAATCAACCGGGCGGCTTCCGCCGCAGCCGCTTCTGTCTCTGCCACAACGACGGCGATGCAGTCGGCATAACAGCGCACCACATCGGCGTCGGCCACCTGGCTGCTGCTGCCCGGCCCGATCAAAACCGGCTGATCTTTGATGACCAGCCCATATTCGTTCTGCGGCACATCTTTCGCGGTAAAAACCCGAACAACGCCCGGCAGCGCGTCCGCTTTGCTCGTATCCACCGCGACCACGCGCGCATGGGCGCGGTCGCTAAAACGTTGTTTCATCCAAAGCTGGCCGTCCAGGTTGATGTCGCCCGGATAAGGCGTTTCGCCCGTGACCTTACCGACCGCATCAAGCCGCCGGACGGTTTGTCCAAGAATGACCGTTTTTTCTGCTGACACCGTAACCTGTTCCTATCTTTTATGCTTTTTCAATCGCCCGGCTGCCATCTGGCTGACCAATGCGGCGGCTTTCGTTGGCAAAAACGCGCCGCAGAATAGCGATGGCCGTCGCGTAAGTGGGGTCAATGCCGGCGTAGCTTAAACTGCCCGCGCCCAAGTTGCGCCCCTTGCTCATGGGCGTATCCGAAGCGTAATACAAAAATCCCGTCTCGAACGGCACGCCATAGAGATTAACGATCTCGTTATACGGATGCCGCTGCGGGCGGAACGCCTCGTAAAGCGCCGACAGATATGGCCCGGCCTCCATCTCAATAATCGTATATCCTTCGCGGTAAAAAACGCTCATATAACGCGGATTTTGCAGGAACGTCCCCCGTGCGCTGACCGCCTTCTGATTATCCAGCACCGTGCCGTAGCTCAGATAAGGCGCAACATCCTGGGCCGAAAAACAGTTGTTGAACAGATAGGTATTTTGCGAATGTTCGTCGTGAACCACGTTCGGGATCATCACGTCGCCAACGCGCCCGTTGAGCGAAGCCGCTTTCCCCATCACATAAACGCCCAGCAGTTCATCCACGCGCTCTGTTATGCGGTTCAGGATTTCATAACTCGCCAGCCCCAGCGGGTAATCAATATTGACGATCAGCGCATCGCTGCGCGCCAGTTCGACCGCCGCCCCATTGTGCAGGCGCGCGTCCAGCCAATCCGAGCGCAGTTTGTTGATTTCGATCACCTGGGCCTCGATATCGAAGCCGTGTTTGCTGGGGATGCGATGGATGCCGATAGCTTTTTCGTCTGCCGCCAGCGACGAACGCGCCGCTTCTCCATGATCGGCCAGGTATTTCCGCAGCACATAATACAGAAAATTGTCCAGGCTTTTCAGATCATCGCTGTCCCGGATAGCCTGATACTCCGCCGCCAGATCGCCCTTGTTGAAGTTCTGAATGTATTCGATCAGGTGGCGTTCTTCGCGCCGGGCAAAACCCGTGAGCATGTTCGCCAGCGAGTGCGTGTTGCTGGACACAAAATAAACCGGGCGGCCCTCCAGTTCAACGGCTTCCCGCAGATGATCCTGCAATTCACCCCACCAGTAAGCCGTCCCGCGCCGGTAATCTGCCAGCGACCCCGCCAACATCCGCAGACCGATGTCTTTGGGCCTGGCGGCCATCTTATGAAGTGTCTCAACAAAACATTCGCCCCACACCACTTCGAGCCGGCGCAGATCGTCATGGCTTATCCGCAGTGCCGCCGCCAGCGGCGCAACTTCGGCATCCTGGAGCGGCGTGCGGCGGTCAGGATTCTGGCTTAAAAACAGCCCCGGAATTTCGTTCTGAAGCAGAAGGTGGAGTTTGTTCCATTCGATCTGGTAGGCGGTCAGCGTAGGAACCAGATCATCTATATCCGACCGGCTGGCGATCAAAACGGCCAGCGTATGATCGCCGTCAAAATGCACGCGGCGGCGGCGGCCCGGCGCGCTTACGCGCGGCCAGTCTGTGATATTGTATCCAGCCGCCAGGAACGACCGCTCAAGCTGCCCGATTAACACCTGCTCGACATCCAGCATACAATCCGGCAGGCGCAGGCTGGCATATACCAGCGCCGAAACATCCGGCTCCGGCGCACGCGCGCCGACATGCAGCGACGACTCCATCGCCATGTGGGTTTCTTCCAGCGTTTCGATTTGTATCGAGTGTGTCGAGCGCAGCAGCGAATAATACGTCCGCATATACAGTTCGATCTCTTCGCTGCCGGTCTTGGGGACGGTGCGATCCATTCGTCAGCGATCCTTCATCTGTTTATTGATGCGCCGCTGAAGTTCTTTTTTAGCTTTAATCTCCCGGCGCATTTGATCGCGTTCTTTAACCAGCTCTTTTTCTTTGACATCCGTTGACTGCTTCGGCCTTGCCGCCGCCACCACCAGGCTGGCAAGCATCAGCAGCACGACAAACATCACACCGGTAGCGATCCAGTTCCAGGTAGTGCGCGGCACTTCTGGCGATGGAAAACCCCGGACAATATTGGTGTCATCCATCCAGTCAATCACGACCGGCCCCAGCGCCCAGGCCAGAACCCCCAGGGACAGCGCCAGGATGAAGCCGATCAACGGCCAGAACGCGCGGTTTTTACCGCCCCTTCTACTGCTCATAAGATACCTCGCTTTTTTTCTCCGCGGCTTCCTCAAAAGCCTGCACGATCTTGTAGTATCCCGTACACCGGCACAGGTTGCCGGTAATGCTCTGCTGAATCTGCTCACGGGTCGGCTGCGGGAACTCCTCCAGCAGTTTCGCCCCGGCCATCAAAAAGCCCGGCGTGCAGTACCCACACTGCACCGCCCCCTGTTCGACAAAAGCCTCCTGTATGGGATGAAGCTGGCCGTCCCGGCGCAGCCCTTCGACGGTGACGATGTGCGCGCCGTGCGCGCGCGGCGCAGGCACCATGCAGGCCATCACCGCCGCGCCGTCCAGAAAGACCGTGCAAGCCCCACACTCACCTTCGGCGCAGCCTTCTTTCGTACCCGGCAGCCCAACATCCTCACGCAAAAAGCGCAGCAGCGTTTTGTCAAAGCCGGTCGACACCCGCACCGGCTGCCCGTTGATGGTCGTTTCGATGACCTGGCCTGCCGTATGTTCCAGCGCCTGCGGCAACCCGGTTTTTACCCTGGCCTGCTGCTCGCCCCACAACATGGCCGGCGCCTGCGGCCAACCGTCACGCTCCCGCCCGGCGGCCAGCGCCCGCAGCGCCCGCGCCACCAGCACGCGAACCATTTCGACCCGGTAGGCCGCCGTACCGCGCACATCATCAATCGGTGACGGCGTAGATGCCGCCAGCCGCGCCGCTTCCCGGATGCGTGCCGGCGTCAGCGGCCCGCCCAGAAGCGCCTGTTCGGCCACCGGCACGCGGATGATCGTCGGCGCGACGCTTCCCAGGGTGATGGCTGCCCGCGACACTTTTTCCCCATCGAAGGCCAACACAACGGCCACGTTCACCACCGAGATCGCCTGCGCGCGCCGTAAACCGAGTTTGATAAATATCCCGCGTTCATTGTGCGCCAGCCCCGGAAAAGCGATGGCCGTCAGCATCTCGTCCGGGCGCATAACCGTTTTCCGAACGCCGGTATAAAACTGCGCCAGCGGCACGGTGCGTTCGCCTTCCAGCGAAACCAGCGTCACTTCCCCGCCCAGCGCCAGCAGCGGCGTGATAGTATCGTTGGCGGGTGAGGCCGTAATCAGGTTGCCGGCCACCGTCGCCCGGTTGCGAATCTGTGGCGCGCCCACTTCCCAGCACGCCTGCGCCAGCGGCAGGCCGCGTTCGACCACCAGCGGACTGCCGACCACATGGTTGTGCGTCACCAGCGGCCCCAGGCGAATCTGATCGCCATGATGGGTGATGCCGTCTAGGCCCGGCACGCGGCTGATATCCACCAGCACATCCACGCCGGGGCGCACGCGCCGCTCCAGTTCAAGAATAATATCCGTTCCACCGGCGATGATACGCGCCCGTTCGCGGTATTTCGCCAGCAAATCAAGTGCTTCGGCCAGTGATGTAACGCTGTAGTAGTGAGTCCACATAAACTATTCGATCCTGTAATTCATCAAGACAGGGTTAAAGTCTGCCCTGTCCCTTAATGTTTTCCGGCGAATGGTATAACCAGTCTGTCCCCGGCTGTGGGGAACGCTGTTAGTTTAACACAAGGCGATTGACGCCCCAACTTCAGGTTTAAAAAGGGTCTATGTCCAGCACCGTTACCGGATTGATGTTGACGATCACTGTGCCGCCGCGCTCGGTGCGCGTGATCGTGCGCCGGTCATACGTATGAACATGACCATGCACCATATAACGCGGGTGATACCAGTCTATGAAGTTCAGCAGCGCCTTAAAACCGCGATGCGGCAAATCCTCCGCGTCATGAATGCCTCGCGGTGGCGCATGTGTCACCAGCACATCCAGGCCGCGCCCCCGCAGCTTACGCAGCCGCAGCCGCAGCCCGACGTTAAAAACCAGGCGGAACATTTCGCTTTCGGTGTATTGGATGGGGGCGTGGCTGTAGCGCGGGCTGCCTTCCAGTCCAAAAAACGTCAGGCCGTTAAACTCGACCAACCGGTTATGCAGGTCTTCACCGCCGGGAGGGGTCTGGCTGTAGCTTTCGTCGTGGTTGCCGCGCACGTAAAACAGCGGCACGTTCAGTACCGAGGTGATAAATTCCAGGTACACAGCCGGTAAATCGCCGCAGCTAATAATTAACTCGACATCATCGTACTGCCGGCGCAGATTAACGGCGCTTTCCATCTGCGGCATCACGGTGTCGCTCACGCATAAAATTTTCACCGCCCAACCTATAATCAATTTTTCGATTCTGTGTTAAATATAATCCTCTTTGTCTGCCGCCCAGTAATCTTCTAATGTGACTGTGCGGCTGTGCATCAACCCCCGACAGTGGGCTTAAGCCCGCTGCCAGTATGCGGCTTAGGCCGGTTCATGTACAAGGCCGTCAGCCATCGCGGCCCGCCTCCGCCACTTCGCCCATCCATTTCATCGCCGCGCCGGTGCCGCCGCGCTGCACCATAATGATCTGTGCCAGAATGCTGACGGCAATTTCCTGCGGCGTTTCGGCGTTCAGTTCCAGGCCAATCGGCGCATACACCCGCGACAGTTGTTCTTCGGTCAGGCCGCGCTCATCCTTTAGCGCCTTGACCGTCAGCGCCCAGCGGCGGCGGCTGCCGATCAGACCGATATAAGCCGCCTCGGTTTGCAGCAGCGCCGGGATAAGGTCGAGATCAACCGGCATCCCGCGAGTCACGGCGGCTATGTACGTCTGCGGCGTGATTTCAACGCTTCTGGTGATTTCGCCAGGTTTGCACACGACATAACTATCCATGCCGGGCAGATATTCCGGGTTGCAGAACGCCTCGCGGTCGTCGCTGACGATCACACGATACCCCGCCCACTTGCCCAATTCGGCCAGCGCCTTGCCCACATGCCCGATGCCGATCACCAGCAGCGCCGGCGCAATCCCAACCGGTTCGATAAACACCTGCACCGTGCCGCCGCACACGCCGGGGTCGCCCGCGCCCAGGTCGTTCAGGTTGTAGACCGGCAGGCGCGGCTGCCCGCCCTTCATCGCCGCCAGCGCCGCTTGGATGACCAACTGTTCCAGAGCGCCGCCGCCGACCGTTCCGACAATCGAACCATCGGCGCGCACCAGCATCTTGCTGCCGGCGTGACGCGGTACAGACCCCACCGCGCTGATGATCGTCGCCAGCGCAGCGGGTTGGCCTTTGCTCTGGGCTTCAAAAAGCGCCTCAAAAACGGCGCGATTCTCGTTCATTCGATCTCCACTTCCCCGATGAACAGCCGCCCGTCTTCGTCCCTGCCGCCATCCGGCGGGAGACGCTCGAATGTAAATGGGTCGTAAAAGCCGATAGCAGCCTGATACTTTCCAGGCGGTACATCCTTTACATCCACCCAGATTATGTCACGAAGCACCCCTGGCAGCCAGTTCCCCGGCGGCAGCACCCCGCCGCCCGGACGAATGTCCGTCTGCGCCGCCGGCGGCTGGTTCACGTCCTCGTACAGATGCACAAAAACGATGTAATCCCCCCGCGCGCTGCCGTCGGTGTACCACTCGAAATTGACGCCCATCCGTTCTGCACCAGGCCGGTAGTCTATGTCCGCCGCCGCCAGCACAATCGCGCCGGACTGGTAGGTAATAATCTCAGTTTCTGGTTTTGCTTCAATCGTCGGCGCGCCGTATATCCAATGATAGGCCGGCATGTAAAAGCCGCCTGCGACATGAGGCACGATGCGAATATTGACAGTATTGGACGTAAGACGGTTTTCCCCGGCAATATCCCGGGGAATCACGGTTGCCACTTCCAGCCACCGGCCCGGAATCGCCGGAATCCATCGTGTTCCCACAAATTTCCCGTTGGCATAAATGTCGAGCGTCCCGGCAGCAGCAGGCTGCAGCCGTGTTACGAGCGTAATATCCCATGCGCTTCCCGAATCCGAATAGCCGGTATATAAATCAAATGTTTCTTCGCTGCTGATTCGTCTTACCCCATCAACCTGAACGCAGTTTTCAATGATACAGCTTACATATCCTAATTCGTGAACCTCGGTAGGAAACCCGACCAGCGGCTCGCTGCTGCGCCAGCGGTAGTTCGCTCGCGCTTCGTCTTTTAAATCGGCGACATTTACTGAACTTGATGGAAGTTCGTTGAGTCCGTAAGGGATAAATGAGGATGGCTGAAGCGATTTATACGTGTTCTGAAAAGATGAAGATTCCCACTCTGGCCTGTAAATCCCCTGATACCCCGCCGCCAGCGCCACATTGTAACGGTCGTCCAGCGTCACCGGAAATTCGGCCAGCGGCGCGCCGTAGATGTTTGTATCTGCGATCATGCTCAGGCCGAAGCCGTGTCCCGGCCCATAGGCAGCGATGTAATCCGGGCGTGTGTTCATCAAAAACTCGGCCACCGCGCCCGGCGCAAGCCTGTCGGACCCGTCACGCGACAGAGGACGCGCGACGGCCAGCCGGCCAGGCCAGCCACACGGCGACCGACGCCTTCTCGCTCGCGTGTCACCGCAACGCCGAAGGCGCACGACGCCGCAGGCCCACCGGACCGATAGAACACACGCCAGCGTCGCCAGCACCGTTCGGGCGGCAGAGCACCCGGAGACGAGCCCC
>QUBZ01000099.1 GCA_014338005.1 Chloroflexota bacterium
GTGCGTTCGGCCTTCTGCACGAGTCGCTTCGAGATGCAGTGGTTGACATCGCGCTGAAACCGGCGTTGTTTGCCGGAAAGCTGCTTCAGGTGGCGCGCTGATCTGGTCACACACCGCGTTGGCCTGTTCCAGCGTTTGCAGAAGGTACTGCCGTTGTTCGGGCGTCGGCTGAAGTTTGACCTGAGCAACCAGTTTCATGCCCTAAGTATAACTCACACCATCGTAAATTTCAAGGCCTTGAATTCGGTAGAGTCGGAGATTGAAAGGAGCGAAGGCGCATTCCTCCACCCGCTGAAGCAGGTGGTTTTCTGCGCTAAATCTGATGAACCAGACCGACCGCATCCACGAACTGTACCGGCGCATCAGCCAAGCGGCGCAGGACTGGCCGCCCACCACCCTCAGCCATTACGAAGGCCAGCCCTTCAAGGCGCTGATCGCCGCCATGCTCAGCGCCCAGACGCGCGAGGAACAAACGCTGGCCGCCATGAACAACCTGCTGGCGCTGGCCGATACGCCGGAAGCCATGCTGCAACTGAGCGACGAGCAGATTTTGCAGGCCGTCAGCCCGGTATCGTTTTTCCAGAACAAGGCCAGGTATGTGCGGGAAATCTGTCACCAGCTGGTGACGCAGTACGGCGGCAGTGTGCCGCGCGCGCTGGATGAACTGGTGCAGTTTAAAGGCGTGGGCTGGAAGGTGGCCGTGTTAACGCTGGCCGTCGGTTATGGCATTCACGACGACATCACCGTAGATGTGCATGTCGCCCGCATCGGTAGGCGGCTGGGGCTGGTGCAGCCGCAGACCAAACAGCCGGAAAAGGTGAATGAGGAACTCAAACGCATCCTGCCGCGCGGCTACTGGCCGCACTGGAACGGCCTGATGGTGCAGTTCGGGCGCGAGGTGTGCAAGCCAACCTACCCGCAGTGCGCGACCTGTCTCGTCCGCGATTTATGCCCGCGCGTCGGCGTGGTGCAGACCGGCCCGCGCTCCTACAAAGAGGGCGACTACCTGTAACAGCCGCCCGGTCAAGATGCCGGGGCGGGTTCAAACACCCGCTTTTTGACCCAAAACCGCCAGCGACTCGTAAATTTCGGCCAGTACATCCGGCGGCGGGTCGCCGTAGCGCGGCCCGATCGTTAAAAAGTCCTCAAAGCTCTGCTCCTGGAAACCGTCGTCGCAGGCGCAGCCCAGGCCGTCGTACCATTCCACCTTGCGCGTATCGGCGTGAATCACCAGCGCCCACACGGTTTCGTCGTCCTGCTTCCACATCCAGGAAGTCGTGATCGGTTTTTGCGTCATGCGGCCTGCCTTTCACTTATGGATGTGCCGGGGGGTAAAAACAGGGGCGAACCGGTTGTGTTCGCCCCCTGCTTATTCTGACGTTTCCTGCGGCACGGTTATTACCGGCCAGCCGATTTCCGCCAGCATTTCCCGCAGCGTTTCCAGCGGCAGGCCGACCACGTTGGTATAACTGCCCTCGATCTTCGCCACCGGCCTAAAAACCGGGTGCTGGATGGCATAAGCGCCGGCCTTGTCGAACGGGTCGCCGGTGGCGATGTAGGCTTCGATTTCGTCGTCGGTGTAGGCGCGCATGGTCACATCGGTGCGGGTGATGCGGGTAAGGGGTTGAGCGGCTGCGTCATCCACCTGCAATAACGTCAGCGCGGTGCAAACCTGGTGCGTGCGCCCGCGCAGACGGCGCAGCATCGCGCGCGCTTCGCCGGCGTCCGCCGGTTTGCCCAGGATGTCCCCCTGTTCGTCCACACCCAGGGTATCCGCCCCCAGGATGACGACCGTATCCGCCGCCAGCACCGCCGCGATTTCGTCCAGCCGGGCGGCCACGTCCAGGGCTTTTTCCCGGCTCAGGCGGCGGGCATAATCCAGCGGCGGCTCGCCGGGGCGCAGTGTCTCATCCACCGCCGGTTGAACTATGCGGAAGGCGATTCCCAGGCTCGCCAGCAGCTCGCGCCGCCGGGGGGAACTGGAAGCCAGGATGAAGGTTGGCTGTGTCATAGGCGGAACAGCGGGCTTAAGCCCGCTGTATATCGTCCCCGCTGTTTATTCTTCGTCCTCGTCTTCGTAAAAGTCGTCCAGCGAGTGCGGGTGGCCGTGATCGAGTTCTTCCTCATCGGCTTCGCGCAGCTTCAGCACCTCGACGCTGAAGCTCAGCGTTTTGCCGGCCAGCGGCGGGTTGAAGTCCACCAGGACGGTTTCGGCGTTCACTTCCTTCACCATGCCGATATACACGTAACCGTCTTCGTCCTCGACTTCCACCACCATGCCGGTTTCCAGGTTTTCCGCGCCGGGGATTTCGTCCTTGTCGAATTCGTCAATGTCTTCTTCGTCATAGTCGCCATAGGCATCTTCCGGCGGAACGGTCACGTCCACCCGGTCGCCCACGCGCTTGCCTTCCAGGGCCGCCTCCAGCCCCGGCACGATGTTTTCCGCGCCGTGCAGATATTCCAGCGGGTCGTCGGCGTCGGCGCGGCCCACTTCCTGGCCGTCCACCTTCAGCACATAGCTCATGCTGACGACGACACCGTCTCGAATCGTATCCACTGCCATGCTTTTTCTTTCTCCTCACCAGCCCGGCTGTCGGGCTAAACGCGGGCATTATAGCCGGACTCGGCCTGAATGAGAATAGAGTATTCGGGGAAATATACTACCGGGGCGTGTTTTAACCCAGGGTGTCGGGGGGCGCTTCCGCGCCGATGATGGCCTCCAGCAGGTCGTCCAGCGTCAGTTCGTCGGCCAGCCGGCGCGCATCCAGCAGGACGCGCGGGCAAAGCTCGGCCTCCAGCTCCAGATACAGCGTCTCGGCGCGCGCGCGGGATTCGGGACGCATGGGATAACACAGGACGAAAGCCAGGATTTCGACGGCGCGTTCCTTCTCCAACTTCTCGATCAGCAGTTCGGCGATTTTGATGAGGGTGTCCATCACCATCAGCATGGCGTCGTTTCGCGCCGCAATTTTAAGAGTTTGGTGAAAACGTCCCATCAAGTCGTCATAATCCATGAGATTTCGCCTGTAGATGCATACCTGAAAAATCTGTTTGAATGTTACTATACGGAGCGTCACCTTACGATAACCTTAACAGACCAATCAAAAGTCATCGTAAGGTGCGTCAGATCACGCTGAGGAAAGGCGTGGGGGTGGGCGGCGGGGGTGACGGCTGCTCGAACAGATACCAGAAACTGTAAACCAGGAAGGCCAGCAGCGTCAGCAAAATCAGCAGCAGGTAGATTAACCGGCGCAGCGTCCAGAAGCGCGGCGGCGGTTCGTCGTCGTTTTCATCGTCGCCGTAAAACACTTCTTCCGGTATCGAACGGCGCACACGGCGGCGGTATAAAAAATCGGGTTCATGATCGTAACGATCTTCATCGGTCATGCCGGAATGCGCCTCAAAAAGGGTGAGGGCGGGCCACTTATACCCGCCCTCGGCGGCGTTTACGCCTCGTGTTTGATTTCCTGCACCTGAATGATGCCCTCCGGCGAACCGCGCATGATGGCAAGTTTGACCTCGCCGATGGCTTTGGTGATTTCGATCTCACGCGGGCAGGCCGGCGTGCAGTTGAAGATGGTGCGGCAGCGCCAGACGCCGTCCGGCTCGGCCAGGATGTCCAGGCGGTCGGCGGCGGCCTGGTCGCGGCTGTCGAAGATGAAACGGTGCGCCTGCACAATCGCTGCCGGCCCCACATAGCTGCCGTTGGCCCAGAAGGACGGGCAGGCCGTCGTGCAGCAGGCGCACAGGATACACTTGGTCGTATCGTCAAACAGCTCGCGGTCCTGCGGCGATTGCAGCCGTTCGCGCCCGTCTTCCGGCAGGGGTGTATCGTTGACGAAAAACGGCATCACCTGGCGGTAATGGGCGAAAAACGGCTCCATATCCACGATCAGGTCTTTTAACACCGGCAGCCCCAGGATGGGTTCGACCTGGATTTTTGTCCCCAGGTCTTTGACCAGCACCTTGCAGGCCAGCCGGTTGACGCCGTTAATCCGCATGGCGTCCGAACCGCAGACGCCGTGCGCGCAGGAGCGCCGGAACGCCAGCGTGCCGTCCTGCTCCCACTTGATGCGGTGCAGCATTTCCAGCACGCGATCGGTCGGCTCAACATCGCTGAGTTTAAATTCCTGCCAGTAGGGTTTATCTTTACCGGGAATTTCCGGGTTCAAACGTCGAATTCGGAAGGTTACGTCCATGTCCAGTCCCCAGTTATCAGTTTTGAAGGTATGAGTAACGAGGTATGAGTTTTTGGATTTCACTCACACCCCGGCACTCAGCACTTGGCACTAATACACGCGCTCTTTAGGCGCAAAACGCGGGTCGGTTTCCGCCAGTGACAGGTCTACTTTTTTGTTCGTATTCAAGTCCAGGTCGAGCGTGCCGGGTTGGTACGGGCCGGCCAGCTTCGAGAAGGCCAGCGTATGCACCAGCCAGTTCTGGTCGTCACGGGCTTTAAAGTCCTCGCGGCTGTGCGCGCCCCGGCTTTCGGTGCGGGCCAGCGCGCTTTTGGCCGTCACCTGTGCCAGATCAAGCAGGCAGCCCAGTTCCCAGGTTTCCATCAGGTCGGTATTAAACTTGTAGCCCTGGTCATCTAGGCTCAGGTCGGTCTGGTAGCGTTCGCGCAGTTCCTGGACGGTATCAATCGCCTGCTGAATGCCCGCCCCTTCGCGGAACACGCCGACGTAATCCATCATCACCTTCTGCATGATGCCGCGCAGTTCGCCGGGTTTGGACCTGCCTTTGCCGCTGCGAATGCGTTTGAACTCCGCTTCGATCTCGGCGGTGGGGTTGGCGGGCAGCGGAATCAGGTCAGCCTGTTTGACGTACTCGGCGATTTTCATGCCGCCGCGCCGCCCGAACACCACCAGGTCTACCAGCGAGTTCGTCCCCAGGCGGTTGGCGCCATGACAGCTTACGCAGGCGCATTCGCCCGCCGCGTACATACCCGGCAGCACCGTCCAGTTTTCGTCAATCACCACTTCGGCATCCACATTGGTGGGGATGCCGCCCATCGCGTAGTGCGCCGTCGGCTGGATGGGCATCGGCTCTTTTACCGGGTCAACACCCAGGTACACGCGGCAGAAGTCCAGGATGTCCGGCAGTTTTTTCTCGATTTCCTCGCCGGTCACGCGGCGGGTTTCGCCGGCTTCGGCCAGGTAGCGGTTGACCGTTTCCGGGCGCACGTCCAGGTAGACGTAATCCTTGCCCTGGATGCCGTTGCCGTCGCGGATTTCGAGGTAAATGGCGCGGCTCACCACGTCGCGGCTGGCGAGGTCTTTGATGCGCGGGGCGTATTTTTCCATAAACCGTTCGCCGTGCCGGTTGATTAACACGCCGCCCTCGCCGCGCACGCCCTCGGTGATGAGGATGCCCATCTTATAAATGCCGGTGGGATGAAACTGAAAAAATTCCATATCTTGCAGCGGCACGCCCCGGCGGAATGTAATCGCCGCGCCGTCGCCGGTCAGGCTGTGGGCGTTGCTGGTCACCTGCCAGATTTTGCCCCAGCCGCCGGTGGCGAACAGGGTAGCCTTGCCATGAAAAACATGCAGTTCGCCCGTGCCAAGCTGCACGGCCACCACGCCCACACACGCGCCATTGTTCATCAGCACATCTACGACGTGATATTCGTCAAAAAACTTCACTTCATTTTTAATACACTGCTGGTACAGCGTTTGCAGAATCATATGGCCGGTGCGGTCGGCGGCGTGGCAGGCGCGGCGAACCGGCTTTTCGCCGAAATTGCTGGTATGCCCGCCAAAACGCCGCTGGCTAATGCGGCCTTCCGGCGTGCGGTCGAACGGCAGCCCCATATGTTCCAGTTCGATCACGGCATCTATGGCGTTTTCGGCCAGCACTTTAGCGGCGTTCTGGTCGGCCAGGTAGTCCCCGCCTTTCACGGTATCGTAGGCGTGCCACAGTGGGTTATCCGGTTCGTGGTTGCCCAGCGCCGCCCCGATGCCGCCCTGCGCCGTCCCGGTGTGGCTGCGCGTAGGGTACAGCTTGCTGACGACGGCCACATTCGCGCCGCCTTTGCTGGCATACAGGGCGGCCATCAAACCCGCGCCGCCCGCGCCGACGATGATTGCGTCGAATTGATGCGTTTGCATGAATAAGTATCTCCTGTTCATTCGTTCCGAGTTCCGAGTTCCGAGTTATGGACTTACAACCCGGAACTGAGAACTTTGAACTCGGCACTTTCAGCTATGGATGCAAATTTTCGGCGGCGCGCCGCGCCATCTCAATCGCGGTCTGGTCAATCGTGCCGAGCAGCGCCAGCGCGCCGATCACCAGCAGCACCAGCGCGCCGATGATGCAGGTATACACCATGCCCCGCCGCAGCAGACTGCTGCCGGACGTATAATCGGTCAGCACATAGCGCAGGCCGTTAAAACCGTGAATGACCGTCAGCGCCAGCAGCGCAATATCGTACAGCCGCCAGACGGCGACGCCGCCAACCAGCAGATTCCAGCGGTTTGCCACGAACTCGACCGACGTGCCGCTCTGGTTGATTAGATCGGTTCCGACCACTGCCGCGCCCTGGGCCGAAATGTCGAACACGCCCTGAAGCACGTGCATCATCGCCAGATGGCCGAACACCAGCGGCACGATCAGAATGCCGCTGAGGCGCATAAACGACCACCACAGTTTTTCCCACCGGCTGCCGACCGGATACTTACGTCCGGGTTCGGCGCGGGCAGGGGCGATGACGCCCTGCAAGCCGGAATATAAAATGCCCGCCACCAGCGCCACCGCGATACCGGCGGCGAAGGGAAGCTGCGACTCCAGCACGTCGGCCAGCGAGAGAATCTGCCGGTCGGGGTCGTTGTAGAAGTTCAGCACATGGCCGAACATCAGAACAAACACCGGAATCAGGACGATGAGCGTAGCGCCCAGTACGATCCAGGCCGCGCGCGCCTGGTAGCGCCACAGATGGGGGCGGAAATCCAGGATGATGATCCGCAGCCCGTTGAAGGCATGATAAATCACGCAGGCCACCAGCACGAATTCCCCGATGGTGAACAGCGGGGTTTGATAAACGGCGATGGCCTTGACGTACAGTTCGGGATAAAAAACCGACCACGAGGTATCAATGACGTGGAGGGTTAAAAACAAAACAACGCCCAGACCGCTGACACGGTGGAGTACCCAACTCCACTGGCCGAGCGCGCCGCGATACCGGAGCGTCTCGGTGATGGTAAGAACCAGGGATGTCAATGTCGTATCCTCCTGAAAAAAGCATTAGTTGAGGGCATAGGAAGCAATCTGAGAACGCGGGTTTAGGATGGGCGAATTATAACACCTGCCCTTGAGGGCGCAACAATACTCATCAAGTACCTCAACAAGCTGAGAATACCCATCTCCGACAGTGGGCTTAAGCCCACTGCCCCGCTGCCGGTATGCAGATTAAGCTGGTTCATGTACTGAACTTCACGATTTTACCAGCGCATCCAGCACCATTTGGAGCGCCGCCTCGGCGCTGGCGGCTTTGATGCCTTCACGGTCGCCTTCCCAGATATGCCGCTGGACAGTGTGCAAACCGTCCGGGCCGGCCAGCCCGATATACGTCAGGCCGACGGGTTTTTCCGCGCTGCCGCCGTCCGGCCCGGCGATGCCGGTCACGCTGACGGCAAGATCCGCCCCAAACAGCTCGCGCGCGCCGAGCGCCATCTCGGAAGCGGTCTGCTCGCTCACTGCCCCATAAGCGATCAGCGTCCCCTGGCGCACGTGCAGCAGCGATTGTTTGGCCCGGTTGGAATAGGCGACCACGCCGCCCAGAACATAGTCGGAACTGCCGGGGATGTTCGTCAGCCGGTGGGTGATGAGGCCGCCGGTACACGACTCCGCCGTGCAGATCGTCCAGCCCTTCGCCCGCAGCGCATGGCCCACGCGCGCTTCTAACCGTTCGTCTACCATAAGTCCCCCTATTGCAAACAGTACCCATATCCTAACCCAAACAGGCGGAAATTGGCAGTTTTTTAGTGTCTTTCCGGCGCACTTGACGTTATAATGTGGGATAAGTTGGATAATGAGGGATATTCCGCCGGATGGGCTACTGGGGTTGGCGGCGGTTGGTGGCCGTGTTCGTCAGCGTGTGGATTGCAGGATGCAGCGCCACGCACGACAGCGCCCCCACTATTCACCCCACGCTACCCCCCCGCGTCACCCTGGCCGTGCGCGCGCCGGTCACGCCGTCGCCGACCGCGCGGCCGGTTTTCCCCGTCCCTACCACCGCGCCATTTGTTTCGCCGACCCCTTTTGTATACACCCTCCAGGCGGGCGACACGCTGCTGAGTTTATCGCGGCGGTTCGGCGTGCCGGTCGGCCATCTGGAAGCCGCCAACGGTGGTTTGCAGCCCCACATGCTCCAGATCGGCCAGCAAATCATCATCCCCAACCCGCAGTTTGACCCCGCCGGCCTGCCGATTCTGCCGACGGCTACCCCGCTGGCGCTGCCGCTTTCCGCCCCCACATGCAGCGAAACGACCACCAATACCATCCTGTGTTTGGGAAGCGTCCACAATGATTTTGAGCTGCCGGTGGAGCGGGTGGTGGTGGAGGTGCGGCTGTTCGACGCGCAGGGGCGAACGCTGGCCGAAGCAGACACCGGCATCGAACAGGCGATTATCCCGGCGGGGCAGTTCGCCCCCTACCGGGTTTTGTTACAGGCGAACTGGGATGTTTATGCCGGGGCAGCCGTCTCGCTTAAAAGCGCCGACATCGCCCGCGATGCCGGGGCGCGATTCGTGGCGCTTGCCCTGGAAGAAACATTCGGCCAGTGGGTGAACGGGCGCTACATTCTGTCGGCCAGCCTGCTCAACGATACCACGCAGGCGCTGCTGGTGCAGCGGGCTGTCGTCACCCTGACCGACCGGGACGATAGGATTACCGGCTACCGGGTGGCATATATCAACCGCTGGCTGGCCGCCGGCGAACGGATGCCGCTGCTGGTCGAAATCGTGCCGCACATCGCCAACCCGGATGTTCGCCCCGCGCTGTATATCGAGGCACAGCCGGTTTTTAATGAATAATTCACTTCTCATACACCGCCTGCGCGGCGATGATCTGGTCAATATTCGCCTCCGCCCAGTCGCGTATGGCGGCCAGCAGCGGGCAAAGCGTTTTGCCCAACGGCGTGAGCGCATATTCCACGCGCGGCGGAACCTCGGCATACACGGTGCGCGTGACCAGCCCGTTACGCTCAAGCCGGCGCAGCGTTTGAGAAAGCATCTTCTGAGAGATGCCGCCAATCCCCCGCTGCAATTCGGAAAACCGCTTCGGCTCGTCTCCAAGCAGCCCGATCACCAGCGCCGTCCAGCGATCCGCGATCAGGTCCAGCACCTGCCGGGTGGGGCAGGTCATCGAATAAACATTGGGTGGGAGGACAAGAGTTTCCATCAGGTAATTACCTTACATTAAAGTGCCTACTTCCCATTATATACTAACTCACTTATAGTAACTATGGCGAATTCAATCACAAATTGAGGAGGTATTACGCTTGTCAGAAAATCGTCAGCCAACACTGCTGGTCACGGGTGCATCCGGCCATCTGGGCCGCCGCGTGATCGAACTGCTGCTGGAGTCGCAAAACAGAACCATCATCGCCACCACGCGGACGCCGGAAAAACTGGCGGATTTTGGCGAACGCGGCGTGATCGTGCGTCCTGCCGATTTCGAGAATCCGGCTTCGCTTGCCAAAGCGTTTGCCGGCGCCGACCGGCTGCTGCTCATCAGCACCGATGCGCTGGGCGTGCCGGGGCAGCGGTTGAATCAGCATCGTAGTGCCGTCAAAGCCGCTGAGCAGGCGGGCGTGAGCCATGTTGTGTATACATCGTTGATTAACCCCGGCCCCGATTCGCCCGTGCTGCTGGCCCCCGATCATCTTGGCACAGAAATCGCATTGGCCGAGAGCAAAATGGGCTGGACGGTGCTGCGCGAAAACATCTATGCGGAAGTTCTGCTTGGCTCGCTGATTCAGGCGGTGCAGTTTGGCGGCCTGTTTAATGCTGCCGCGAACGGCAAAGCGGCTTATATTACCCGCGAAGACTGCGCGCGCGCTGCCGCCGCCGCGCTTGCCGCGTCGTTTGAGGGACGCCGCACGCTGGACATCACCGGGCCGGAGGCGCTTTCGCAGACTGAGTTGGCGGCACTTGCCGGCAGAATCAGCGGCAAACAACTGGATTATGTTCCGCTGGAACTGGAGGTGCTGATTCAGAATATGGTGAATGCCGGACTGCCGCGTCCGCTGGCCGAAACCTACGCCTCGTTTGATACCGCCATCGCGCAGGGCAAATTCAGCGCGGTAACAAACAGCGTCGAGGAACTGACCGGGCGCAAGCCGATCAGCGTGGCCGAGTTTCTGGCCGCGAATCGTGACGCTCTGGCGCAAACGGCGGCGGTTCGCTAACGCAAAATCAGCGTTAAGGGCTGAATGTCGTAGGGGCGCGCCTGTGTGTGCGCCCCTGGGGCAGCCCATCGGTCTGCCCCTGCATTCAAGGCGTCCTCTCTGAACCTGCCTTAAGGCGTGATGATCGTTCCTACGTCGTGCTGCCCCTGCACCGCTTTGATGAGGTCGTTTTCCCCCCAGAAGTTCACCACCAGGATCGGCATTCCGTTTTCCTGGCACAGCGTGAAGGCCGTCATGTCCATCACTTCGTATTTATTGGCGATCACCTGCTGGTAAGTCAGGCTGGCAAAACGGGTGGCCGTTGGGTCTTTTTTGGGGTCGGCGGAGTATACGCCGTTGACTTTGGTGGCTTTAATCACGATGTCCGCCCCGATCTCCATCGCCCGCAGCGCCGCCGCCGTATCGGTGGTGAAATAGGGGTTGCCCGTGCCGCCGGCGATGATGACCACGCGCCCTTTTTCCAGGTGGCGGATCGCCCGCAGCCGGATATAAGGCTCGGCGACGGCGTTCATCTGGATGGCGGTCTGCACGCGGGTGGTTACGCCCTCGCGCTCCAGCGCATCTTGCAGCGCCAGCGCGTTCATCACCGTGCCGATCATGCCCATATGGTCGGCGGTGCTTTGTTCCATGCCTCGGCTGACGCCGGTGCTGCCGCGCCACAGGTTGCCCGCGCCGATGACGACCGCCGCCTGCACGTCCAGAGCGCGGATGATTTTGATTTTACGGGCGATGATTTCGGCGCGGTCGGGGTCAATGCCGTAACCCTGGGGGCCGGCCAGCGCCTCGCCGCTGAGTTTTAAGACGATTCGTTTGTACACCGCACCGTTGGGGTTGCTCATGGCGCCTCCTCGTTTCTGCCAGATTTAAATTATCAAAAAGCGCGGCTGCCGTTCCTGGCAACAAAAAAGGGATTAGCAAATGCTAATCCCCCTGCACGCTTGCAGTTCTCCGGTTGGTTAATCCCAGATCGCCTGGGCGGCTACTCACCATCGGCCTCGCTGTCGGTCGCTTCGCCCAGAGCAAAGCGGGCGAAACGGCGAATCTGGATGCTCTCGCCCACCTCGGCCACCACTTCGCTTAAATACTGCGCGATGGTTTTGGAGTCGTCCTTGAGGAAGGGCTGCTCCATCAGCACGATTTCCTCGAAAAACTTGTTCATACGCCCGTCCACGATTTTTTCGGCCACCGCTTCCGGCTTGCCTTCGTCCAGGGCGCGGCGAAGCTGGATAGCGCGTTCCGCCTGGACGACCGCCTCCGGCACATCCTCGCGGTTGACGTATTCCGGGGCCAGATTGGCGACATGCAGGGCCACGTTGTGGGCAAAGGCCTGGAAGCGTTCGGTTTTGGCGACAAAATCGGTTTCGCAGTTCACCTCGACGATGACGCCAAGCCGCTGATTATGGTGCGTGTAGCTGGCGATGAGTCCCTCGTTCATCACGCGGCCGGCGGTCAGTTTTTTGGCGGCGCGCGCCAGCCCTTTTTCTCGCAGGTAATCCACGGCTTTTTGCAGGTCGCCGCCGTTGGATTCGAGCGCCTTTTTGCAGTCCAGCGGGCCTGCGCCGGTCATCTCGCGCAGGTCTTTGACCATCTGGGCAGTGATTTGCATGGGTCCTATTCTTCCCCTTCTTCTTCTATTTCTATGTCTTCTTCATCATCCAGGAACAGGTTCGCATCGCGCAGTTTGGCGAGTGTCGAAGCGCCCAGGTACTGCTCGTCGCCTTCGATTTCCTCCAACTGGTCAAAGTCGTAATAGGGCGACTCTTCCTCCGGCATGGCCTCGGTTTCGGGCAGGTCGTCTGTCTTACGCATGGCCTGGCCTTCCAGCACCGCCTCGGCAAAGGTTGTCACCAGCAGCCGGATGGCCCGCACCGCGTCGTCGTTGGCCGGGATGATGTAATCAATCGTGTCCGGGTCGCAGTTGGTGTCGGCCAGCGCCAGCACCGGCAGCCCCAGGATGTTGGCTTCTTTGACAGCGGTCGCCTCGCGGATGGTATCCACCACGATCAGCATATCGGGCAGGTTTTTCATGTCCCGGATGCCGCCCAGCCGGAGCTGAAGCTTTTCGATCTTGCGCTCCAGCATCAAGCCCTCTTTTTTGGTGAGCAGGTCGAACTCGCCGGCGTCACGGCGTTTTTCCAGCTTTTTGAGCGTATCAATCCGCTCCCGGATGGTGCGCCAGTTGGTGAGCGTGCCGCCCAGCCAGCGGTGATTGACATACGGCATCCGGCAGCGGGCCGCTTCCTGGGCGATCACTTCCTGCGCCTGGCGTTTGGTGCCGACGAACAGCACCGTACCACCTTTGGCGACCAGATCACGAATCGCGTCGTAATAGGTGTTCAGGTTGGCGAGCGTTTGCTGCAAATCAATGATGTGGATGCCGTTGCGCTGGGTAAAGATAAAGGGCGCCATTTTGGGGTTCCACTTGGGCGTGCGATGCCCGAAGTGAACGCCCGTTTCCAACAGCGCCTTCATGGTCACGGAGGAAGGCATGGTTTATTCTCCTGGTTACGTGTTTGAACGCTCACGCCCTTCATCCCCTGGCCGCAACCCGGCCTGCGCCGGGCAACACCGCCTGAGTCTGGACGTGTGATATTGGGCCGGCCAACCGGCCAACCGGGGCGCATTGTAGCATACCGGCGGCAGCGATTCAAGGATGGGCATTAACGAATGCGCGCCAGACCCACCCCTGGATGGAGGAGTATTTTTTGCGGATGTGTATCCAGTTTTCGGTTTCTTCCAGGATGAATACTTCTTCGCCGACGTACAGGCTGCCGATACGGTCGTGGCGGAAACCCGGCCACAGGCGCAGGTTGGCGTCCCGGACGATCACCCCGCGCCGCGCCCGTTCCATCGCCGACGGAGAGCGGTTGAGCGAGCGCACGACCAACCTGTCCACGCACAGGTAAGCGCCCGGCCCGACTTCCACCCCGGCGAAGCCGTTCGGGCTGAGGCGCACGTTGTAGTCAATCACCAGTTCTTCGTCAAAGAGCGTTCGCATCGTGCGCCCGTCCACCTCCGCCCGCAGCAGATGCCAGTTTTTATCCATCGGCGGCAGGTTGGTTTGGCTGAAGTCGTGGATGTTGGTCGCGCCCACGCCGCCGTAATAATACTGGGCAATGTGCGCGCCCCAATCGCCAAAACCCAGGCTGTGCCGGTAGCCCCACCAATCGCCGTTCAGCCGGGTGAGCAGCGCGATATGGCTGTAATCCGGCGCTCGTGTCGGGTTGGGCAGTATCCGCGCCTCGATTTCAAGCGAATAATTCTGCCAGTCCTCCGACCCGAATATAAACTTGGGGAAGCTGCCATAGCGGGAATGATAATTGGAAATACACACCAGGCCGCGCCGGTCATCGAAAACGTGCCGCCAGCCGGCTTCAAAGGTGATGCCGGACAGCCCGGAACGCTCAAAATCCTCCTCGAACAGCACTCCCAGAAAAGCGGACTCGGCGGCCCCCGGCGGCGCTGCCTGCTCTGGCGGGTGGGCGATGATGGGAGTTTGAATTGAGTTAGCGGCGGTCGGCGGCGGGGACAGGAGCAGCAGGGTGAAAATCAGCGCGCCTATGGCGGACGGGCCGTTGTTTACGGCGGACAGCGCCATGCGATTTTTCCCTCGAATAACCTTTTTTGCAGGAACACCGGCTGTTTTCCAGTGTAGGACAAAGCCGCTGGCAGAGCAAATCGGCAGGCCGTAAAATATAAAAATACAAACCGGCTCTACACACAGGTTTAAAAGCCCTCATGCGCGAAACCCAGGCAATCATTGAACGCATAAGCCGCCTGAACGAACACTACCAGCGGCTGCATCTGTCGGTCGAGGATTATTTGAAGGATGTCAAACCGGGGCAAAGCCTGCTGGCGCGGCTGACCGACCGCTGGGACCCCTACCTGCGCGAGCTGTGGTGGCCGGTGGCCGCCGCCAACAGCGGCCTGACCGTCGAACGCCCCGGCAGCCAGCATTACGAGCCGGGGCAGAGCGTCAGCCTGCTGGGGCCGGTCGGGCAGCCGTTCCGCTACCGGCGCACGCTGCGAAACGTGCTGCTGATCGCCTACGATACCGCGCCGACGCCGCTGGTGATGTCGGTGGACTGGCTGCTCAGCAATCACATCAGCGTGACGCTGGTGCTGGCCGGCAAAGCCGCGCTGTACCCCACCCAGCGCCTGCCGCCGGAAGTGGAGGTGCAGCACGCCGACGAATCGTTAAGCTGGCCGAACCGGGTGATGACGGTCGGCTGGGCCGACCAGGTGTTTGTGGCGGTGGGGCAGGACGACGAAATGGGACGCTTCGGGCAAATCTGGACGCTGTTTAAAGAACTGCGCGCCGAAATACCGAAGGCCTACCTGTTCGGCGTGTTCCAGCCGGCGCAGCCGTGCGGCGTAGGGGCCTGCCAGGCGTGTCTGGTGCCGATGCGCGGCCACCATAACAGCCTGGTCTGCACCGAAGGCCCGGCGCTGGATTTAACCCAGGTGATGCTGGCGTAAAAGGCGCTCCACCGGCGCTTCGATCAGGCCGGGGCGGCGGCCTGCGGTTCGGCCAGCCGTTCGGCCACCAGTTCCGCGATGTCCTTCACCGCCGGCCCGTCGGGGACGGCGGGCTGGGCGCTCTCGAACATCTGCATACAGAACGGGCAACCCACCGCCACCACGTCCGCGCCGGTGGCTTTGGCTTCTTCATACCGTTCGATGTTGACGGCTTTTGTCCCGTGTTCTTCTTCTTTCCAGAACTGCGCGCCGCCCGCGCCGCAGCAGAACGAACCGGTTTTGCTGCGCGCCATTTCGGTATGTTCGCCGTTGAGCGCCAGCAGCACATTACGCGGCGCATCCACCACGCCGTTATGCCGCCCCAGGTAACATGGGTCGTGGAAGGTGACGTTCGGCTGCCGTTCAGGGTGGGCGCTCAGCGGCAGTTTGCCCGCCGCGATCAGTTCTTCGATCAGTTCGGTATGGTGGACGACGTTATAGTGTCCGCCAAACTGGTGATATTCCTTCGCCAGATTGTGGAAACAGTGCGGGCAGGTGACGACGATGCGTTTGGGATTGACGGCGTTGAGCGTTTCGACATTACCCAACGCCAGTTCGTAGTACAGGTCTTCCTTGCCGGAACGCCGCGCCACGTCCCCGGTGCAGTTTTCGGCCTCGCCCAGTACGGCGAAGCTGACGCCCGCCCGGTGCAGGATTTTCACCAGCGACCGCGCCGTGATCTGCGCGCGCGGGTCGTAGCTGGCGGCGCAGCCCACCCAGTACAGCACCTCAAAGTCCGGGTTTTCCTCCACCGTCGGGACGGGTATCTCCAGCCCTTTGGCCCAGTTAAAGCGGCTGTCGGCGTTTTGCCAGGGGTTGCCCTGGCGCTCCATGCCTTTGTAGGCGGCTTGCAGTTCGGCGGGGAAATCGCTTTGCATCAGCACCGCATCGCGCCGGATGTACAGGATGTCCAGCATCGGCTCGTTACCCACCGGGCAGATGTCCACGCACGCGCCGCAGGCCGTACAGGCCCACACCGCCGAACTGCTGATGACCGAGCCGATCAGCGGCATGGGCGATTCCTGCCCGGCGGCCAGGTCGCCCATGCGTTCCCGGATGGTGTAACGTTTGTTGATCTCCAGCGCCGAGGGCGACAGTTCCTTGCCGGTTGTATAGGCCGGGCAAACGTCCTGGCAGCGGTTGCACATAATACAGGCGAAGGCGTCGAAAATCTGCGTTTTGCTCAGATGTTCCAGTCTGTTCGCGCCGAACTGTTCGATTTTTTCGTCTTCAAAATCGAGCGACTCCATCTCACCCAGGGAGGTGCGCTGCGGGCGCGTGAGGAAATTGAAGGGAGCCATGAACAGGTGCGCGTGTTTGCTGTAGGGGAAGTACGGCAAAAACAGCAGGATGCCGCCCAGCGCCACCCACCAGAAGATATGTTGCAGCATCTTCAGGCCGTCGGCGCTAAAACCGCCGAAAACCGGCGCGATGAGCGTCGCAAAGGGCATAAAGGCGTCCGGCTCGCCCGCCGCCACATGCGCCACCTCGCCCAGAAAACGCGCGCCGACATGAATGAGGATGAACACGGCCACAATCAGCGAGTCGCGGGTGATGCCGCCGTTTTTGACGTTCGGGTGCAGCAGCACGTTGTCGTGATAGGTCAGTTCCTTCCGGTTCGGCAGCACGAACCGGCGCAGGATAAAGTAGGCCACACCCACTAGCACGGCTATGCTCAGCACGTCCGCCACCAGCCGGTACAGGTCGTACAGCGCGCCGGTGGAGCGCAGCGTTTCGGTAAAAGTGGGGATGTAACCCCGCAGCACGTCCAGCGCGTTCACCAGGAAATAAAACGTAAAGCCCCAGACGATGCCCAGGTGGAATAGGCTGGACAGCCGCCGCGTTTTGAGGGTGGTGCGCTGGCCGAGGTAAATCATCAGCGCCCGCCAGGCGCGGGGCAGCAGGCGGTCGAGGTGTAGTTTGCCGCTGCCCCGGTTGATGATGAGCCACATCTCGCGGAAGCCGTTAAAAGCCGCGCCGACCGAGAGCAGCGCCAGCAGGATAAAAAGCATCTGTTCAACGGGTGTCAGCATTGAAGTAACCCCAATTCTATTAAATCGGCGTTTAATTAGGCCGGAGTGTACCACCTGCCGGAAAAAAGGCCAAAGAAGCGGCGCCGCGCGCCCGGTTCGACCGCCGAAAGGTTGGCTGTTGAAGTCCGGCTGGATTGTCGGTAGAGTCACGATATATTCGATGGTTGTTTGCGTCAGAAGGGCCGGCAGGCATGATAGACTTTCAACCGATTTTCCAGGCGGTGCGCCAGGCCGCTGAACTGTGCCGGGCCGTCCAGGAGATGCACCTGGCCGGGGGAGAAAAAGGCGGCCACGAGCCGGTGACGGTGGCCGACTATGGCGCGCAGGCGCTTTTGTGCCGGGCGATCAGCCTGCATTTTCCTGATGACGCCGTGCTGGCCGAAGAACAGGGCGGCCAGTTTGTCGAACTGGTTTCGGACGGCGAGAAGGCGCAGGTCATCCGGCTGTTGAGCGAAACGCTGGGCCAGCGCGTGACGGAAGCCGACATCGTGCGCTGGCTCGATCATGGTTACGG
>QUBZ01000100.1 GCA_014338005.1 Chloroflexota bacterium
GCAAGGCTGTTGGGCAGCACATGAGAAACCATGATGCTGAACCCTCCCGCGCCCACACTGCGCGCGGCCATCACGTATTCGGTATTACGAATTGAGATCGCCATTGAACGGCTGAGGCGGGCAAAGGTGGGAATCTGCGTGATGGCAATCGCAATCATGCCATTGGTCAGGTTGGCGCCGGCGACCGTCACCAGGGCGATAGCCAGCAGCAGCGATGGAAACGCCAGAATAACATCCATTGAGCGCATTGAGATGCTTTCGACCCACCCGCTGAGGAAACCTGCCGCCAGACCGATGGTGACGCCAATCGTGAGCGAAATGCCGACCACAAAAAACCCAACGCTGAGCGAAACCGACAGGCCATGCCCCACGCGGCGCATAATGTCCCGTCCGTTTTTATCCGCGCCGAAGGGATACTGGCAGGTCATTTCGCTTAGCGACTGTTTTTCTACGTCGTTAAGCTGCGAAGTGAGCCATCCCACCAGGCAGTCCGGCGGCTGGTAGCGCGCGCTGAGGTTGTTATCGCGCACCGCATCGTAGTTATCCAGCAGGGGGACGATGATGGCAATGGTGATCGAAGCAGCCGCGAGAAACCCGCCGATCCGCGCGCTGGGGTTTCGCCACAGACGGCGCAGGATGTCTCGCAGCATCTCCAGTCGAACGTTGTCTCCATTGAGACGTTTTACGGGTTCGGAGGATTTGATCTGGGTTATGGTACTCATCAGGCTACTCGAATCCGGGGATCAACGAGGGCGTACAGGATGTCAACGGTAAAATTGATGATGACATAAATAAGGGAGACGATCAGAGTAACGGACTGCACGATAGGGTAATCGCGGGCGATGATCGAATCAAACAACCACTTGCCGATGCCCGGCCAGGAATAGATGGTTTCCGTCAAAACCGCCCCGGAAAGCAGCGTGCCAAGCTGCAAGCCGATAATGGTGACGATGGGCAGCAGAGCGTTCCGCAGCGCGTGGGAAAAGATGACCGGACGTTCGCCCAGACCTTTGGCGCGGGCGGTGCGAATGTAGTCCTGATTAAGCACTTCCAGCATGGATGAGCGGGTTATGCGGGCGATGATCGCCAGCGGCACGGTGAATAACGTGATGGCCGGCAAAATGAGATGCGAAAGGGTATTTTGCAGGGCTTCCCAGTTGCCGGTTAAGATCGAATCGATCACAAACAGGCCGGTTCGGGTTTCCAGTTTGATGCCGGAGTCAATACGGCCGATGAACGGCAGCAGCTTGAGCTGGACGCCGAATAAATAAATCAGCAGCAGCCCCAGCACAAAAATCGGTACGGACACGCCCAGCAGCGCCCCGAACATGGTGGCCGTATCCACCGGTGAGTTGCGCCGTACCGCCGAAAAAATGCCCATCGGCACGCCGATGACCGTCGCCAGGGTGATCGCAACCAGCGACAGTTCGATGGTGGCCGGGAAGCGGCTGCGTAGTTCATTCGCAATCGGAATGTTGCCGCGCACCGTATTACCCAGGTCGCCTTGCAGCAGGTGGCCGATCCAGATGATATATTGTTCCGGCAGCGGCTTGTTCAGGCCCAGCCGTTCCCGGATGGCGGCGATATTTTCCGGCGTGGCCCGCTCGCCCAGGATGGCAATCGCCGGGTCGCCGGGGATGAGCCGGAGCAGCATAAATACCAGAATGGAAACGCCGATGATAACAGGGATAGATTCCAGCGCGCGGCGGATAATATACTTGGACATGGTTCACTTCTTGCTGATTATAGAGACGTGATTGTATTGTCTAAATCGTTCCAGATCAATCAGAATAAAGAAGTTGGGGCAAGGCGCGCCTTGCCCCAAACGATGAACTATTTCTGGCGGGCAGCCTTAACCCAGGGTGACGTACTTGTACAGTTCTTTGCCAAACGG
This sequence comes from Chloroflexota bacterium, assembly GCA_014338005.1. Taxonomy (GTDB): domain Bacteria; phylum Chloroflexota; class Anaerolineae; order Aggregatilineales; family Phototrophicaceae; genus CFX2. Next base: position 1,895 of record QUBZ01000100.1, read on the forward strand.
GCTGGGAACCCAACCGCTCACCCGGCTGCTGAAAGCCAGCGGCACCGGGCCGTGAGCAATATAGATACGATCCGAGCCGGCGGCATGGATGGCCTCGGCCTCTTTGTACAGCGCGTCACGGGCGGCGGGGTCGGTTAGCGCTCGCGCTTCCTGAAGCCGCTTCGCCACTTCCTCATTCTGATAGAAACCTTCACGCGGCAGCGGCTTGTTCACGTCGTGGAAGAAGTAGCCGATGAAGTTGTCCGGGTCGCCATTGTCGCCCGTCCAGCCCAGTTGGTACAGGCCGAGCAGGTTGCCCCGCGAGCGTTCGGACAGGTAGGTTGACCAGTCGCCGGCGGAGGTCAGTTCGGCGGTGATGCCGACGGCGGCCAGGTCGGCGGCCATCGCGTTAGCAATCGCCTCGCCGTCCGGGTTGTAGGGGCGAACAACCGGCATGTAGTACAGGCGCACCGGGATGGTGTCCACTACTTCGTCCGTGACATTGCCGTTTTCGTCCACCCCCAGGACGTGTACTTCGCTCAGACCATCCGGGAAGCCGGCCTGGGCCAGCAGTTCTTTAGCCTGTTCGGGGTCATAGGGGGTCTTCACATCCGGGTTGAAGCCGATGGCGATGGTGGGCGGGTTCATCGTGTTGGCGGGGACGGCGGCTTCGTTGTAGAAAGCGCCCACGATGGCTTCACGGTTGATCGCCAGTGAAATCGCCTGGCGCACCAGGGGGTCGCGGAATTCCTGGATGCGGTAGTTGAAGGCCAGGTAGAAGGTGTTAAACGATGGGCGATAGACGATGTACATATTATCGCTGGCTTCGATGGTGGGGATGTCTTCGACGTTGGGCTGTTCGAAGCCATCAATTTCGCCGGCCTGGAGGGCGGCAAAACGCGCGGCGTTGTCCGGGATGGCCTTGTATTCGATGCGCGTGACATTGCCCGGAATTTCGGTCCAGTAACCCTCGTACCGTTCCATCACGACCTGAACATCCGGCACCCACTCGACGAACTTGAACGGGCCGGTGCAGACGTAGCCGACTTCCGGCGTGCCATAAGCAGCGCCGGCGGCTTCAACGGCGGTGGGGCTGGCGATCTGGAAGTTCGACATCGCCAGGTTGTTCAGGAACGCGCCCATCGGCTGCGACAGAGTGATGACGACTTCGTATTCGCCGGTAGCCTGGACATCGGTGATGATCGAATTTTCGTCAAAACCGCCGAACTGCGCCTCGTAATACTCGTAAACCTGGCCTTCTTCGTCGCGGTGTTCGGGATGATCGGTCAGACGCCAGCGGTCGAAGTTCCACTTCACGGCTTCGGCATTAAAGGGTGTGCCGTCGTGGAAGGTGATGCCTTCGCGCAGTTTGAACGTCCAGGTCAGACCATCGTCGCTCACCTGCCAGCTTTCGGCTAACCAGGGTTCTACCTCGGTGGTCGAGCCGACGAAGGAAGCCAGAGCTTCGCAGCCCTGGTTGGTGACGTTAAGCGAAATGCCATCTGTGACCAATGCCGGGTCGAGCTGAACCGGATTGCCGAAAGCGCCCCAGCGGAAAGTAGTGTCCTGGGCAGCGGCAGGCGCCACGGCGACGATTAACACAACCATCGCCAAGCTAAAATAGGTTAGAACTCTACGCATCTCCAAATCCTTTCACAATAACCTGTAATGCAGCGCGGCCAAGCGTAATGTAAGGCTGTAAGTCAAAAAGACTTTTTTATTACGCTCAGCCGAATAAAATTTAGCACAATAACCGGTATTTGACCAGATATTGCCCGTGTAGTTTTTACCAGGAAAGGGCGTTTCAGGTTCAGGTCATCATCAAAGTCGGTTCGATTCGCTCCATCGCCCAGTCAATATCCTCGCGGGAGATAACCAGCGGCGGCGCAAAACGAATGACCGTTTCGTGCGTTTCCTTGCACAGCAGCCCTTCTTTTTGCAGCGCCTCGCAAAAACGGCGCGCGCCGCCGGCTTCGCGCGTTAATTCCACGCCGATGAGCAGGCCGCGCCCGCGCACTTCTTTAATATGTTCGCTTTCGACGCGCCGTAAACGGCCCAGCAGGTATTCGCCCTGGGTGGCGGCGTTTGCGATCAGACCTTCTTCGGCCAGGACTTTCAGGGACTCGCGGGCGACCGCTGCCGCCAGGGGGTTGCCGCCGAAAGTTGAGCCGTGATCGCCGGGTTTAAACACGCCCAGGATTTCCCGGCTGGAAAGAACGGCAGATACCGGATAAAAACCGCCGGAGAGCGCCTTGCCGATCGTCACCATATCTGCCCGAACGCCTTCCCAATCGGCGGCGAAAAGCCGCCCGGTGCGGCCCAGGCCGGTCTGGATTTCGTCGGTGATGAGCAGGACATTGTGCCGTGTGCAGATTTCGCGCACCTGCCGCAGATAACCTTCCTGGGGGATGATGACGCCGCCTTCACCCTGGATGGGTTCCACCACAAAGGCAACCGTGTTCGGCGTGATGGCCGCTTCTAACGCCGCCGCGTCGCCGTAGGGGATGGTGACGAAACCCGGCGTATAGGGGCCGAACCCTTCCCGGTACTGCTGTTCGGTGGAAAAACTGATGATGCTGATGGTGCGCCCATGAAAGTTGCCGGCGCAGGCGATGATTTCGGCCTGGTTTTCCGGCACGCCCTTAACCTGATACCCCCATTTGCGGGCGGCCTTCAGCGCGGTTTCGACGGCTTCGGCGCCGGTGTTCATCGGCAGCATCATCTCGCAGCCGGTCATCTCGCACAGTTCCTGGGCCAGCAGCGGAAGTTGGTCGTTGCGAAAGGCGCGTGAGGTCAGCGGCAGGCGCGAGGCCTGCTCGACCAGGGCTTTCAAAATGCGCGGATGGGCGTGTCCCTGGTTGACCGCCGAATAGGCGCTGAGGAAATCCAGGTAGCGGCGGCCTTCTACATCCCATACCCAGATTCCCTGGCCGCGCTCCAGCACCACATCCAGCGGTTTGTAGTTGTGCGCGTTATACTGCTTTTCCAGGGCGATGAAGTCGGATGTGTTCATAGCGTTTCCTTATCAAATCTTTCGTGTTTCTGGAAATGTTAAAACAGCCCGGCAGGCTGCAATACGGACACGAGGATATTTGAGTTTATAGTATAGCGGTTTCGCAGGTGAATTCGACAGATTATCTGTCAATGTTCACAAATAAAGGGGCAAAATCAGCGCGATTTTAAGGTAAATTGCACAAAAAGCGGCGATGGCGCGGTTCTGTGCCGTCGCTCCTTGTCCAAGCCGTGACCGGTTTCCCGGTGCGCCAAAAAGGGCGCAGGTTTCACGACTCTGGAGCGCCGTCCGTGATCCAGGTGATGAGAAGATCAAGCTGATGTTTTGTGACCGGGGCAAAATGGCCGTCCTTCAGCACTTGAATCAGGCGGCTTTCGCCCGGCGAACCGGGGATAACGACGGGGCCGCTTTCGCTGCCGGCCACAAGGCTTGCATAATCGGTCAGCCGCAGCCCCTTTGTAGGAACCGGGCCATGACACGCGCCGCATTCCTGCGCGAAAAGCGGTTGAAGGATGCTGTACGTCGGGGTTCCCTCGAAGTCCGCCAGCAGGGGCGCGGCCTTAACCTGGTAAATGCCGAGCATGGTTGCCAGCCCTGGGGCATTAAAGCCCGCGTAACGCCACTCGACACCATGACAGCCGCTGTTGGAGCAGAAGCTCTGGTCATCAATCCCGCCCGGATTGGATGTGGTATGGCAGTTCGCGCAGCTTGCGTCAAACGCGGTCGAATGGCGGCTGATCCAGGTCGAGTCTAGGTGGGACGACGGTTCAATGCCGGTGGTCAGGGAGAGCATGGGTTCAATCTCGCCCGGACGAACAACGGTCGGAATTGAATGGCAAAGATTGCACTCCAGGCGAATGACTTCCCCCTCGGCGCTGAAATGCTCGCCATCGTGACAGCGGAAACATCCGGGGGAATCGCGGTGTCCAATATTGTTCGGATGCGTGTTCCAACTGAGCATCTGCTCCGGGTAGTTGCTTTCCTGGTACAGCGTTTGCAGCACCGTAATGGCATCGGCAATCTGCTGCTGCCCCTGGGTGTAAAAGTCGGAATAGTTGTCGCGGTAGTAGGCATCTAATGAGGCGATAGCCTGGGACGCCGCTTCCGTACTGGTGTACGGCCCGGACAGCAGCTCGATGGCGCGGGTGCGAATGAAGGGAATATCGCTGGAAATGTCGCCACGTGTGAGCGCCGTATCAACCGCCCGGTTGGGAGGTTTGAGCAGATGGGAGATGCGGTTGTGGCAGGTGATACAGTCCATCTCGTGGATTTCGTACTGCTCAAGATTATCAATATCAACCGGCGAATTGATGGCGTTGTAATCCACAACCCTGCCGTCGTTTGTTTCAACACGCACCCAGGGGATTTCCTGCTGCTCTTTGTCCAGGGCGATATAACTGATTTTGTTCTCGACATGCCAGTGAATACCGCGCCCCAGTCCTTCCCGCGCGCTGCCGCCGCCGGTGTGCATTAACAGGTAGATGCTGTAGGGGTCGTTGGTGCGGTTGTTTTCGTAGCTGTGGATAACCCGTAAGCTGTCATCGGAGAATTTTTCCGGCGAGTGGCACAGCTCGCAGGTTTCGCGCGCGGGGCGCATTTCCGCCGAACGGATCGGCAGTTCATAGTTTTGCAGGACGGTATCCACCAGCAGGCGCATGTGGCCTGATTTACGAACAAACTGCACCAGCAGCAGGTCGCGCCCGATGTGGCAGTCCACACACAGAATGCGGGAATGCGGCGAAACCAGATAAGTGCTGTATTCCGGCGGCATGGTATGGCAGGTGACGCCGCAAAAGGCCGGCGAATTGGTGTATTCCCAGGCGGGGGGAAGGCCGAGCAGCACGACAGCAAGGCCAAAAAAGACGAGAGCTAATGGCAGCAGGTCCTGGATAGAGAGATTTTCACCACGACGGGGAAGGAATCTTCGCAGCCGTTCCATTCTATCTTCCTCTGCCGTCCCGGATGGGTAACAACCAAAGAAGCCGGCTAGTAAATCGAATTGGCGAACATCATAGCTGAATTATAAAACCATCACATCGTTCGGCAGGATGATTACGAATCATCCCGTTGGATGATTGCGGCTGCCGACCTGTAAACTACAATAGGGCGGGTGGTCGAGGTGTTGGGAAGGAATAATAACCTTTCGGTGTTTTCCTGATGATCTGGGGAACTTGATATGCGTCGCGCCATTGTTCGCGGACTGCTGCTTTACACGCTGGGCTGCGTTACCCTCGGCATCCTGATTTTTATTCGCACCCATCCCGCCCACGCTCAGGATGCGGGTAGAGAAGTCGGTTATATTGGGGCGGGTGACTGCCGGGACTGCCACCGCTCACTTGCCCGCGATCATGCTCAAACCCCGCACGCGCTGGCGCTCCAGGATGTGAGCCGAAACCGGAGTGGTATTCTGGCCGATTTCAGCGCAGGTGAAGATGTGCGTATCGTGCAGTTCCCAGGTGAGGATGCGCCGCGCCCCTTTGCAGAAAATGACATCGTATATGCTGTGGGCGCAGGGCGTTATGTTCAGCGTTATGTCTACAGGTCGGAAAACGGCGGTTATACGGTCTTGCCGGCGGAGTGGGATACCACCACGCAAACCTGGCGGCCCTATACCCTGGCCGAAACCTGGCCGGCCCCGGAATATGATTGGATGCAGAACTGTGCCGGCTGCCACACAACCGGGTTAGACACCGAACGCGGACGGTGGAGAGATGACGGCGTGCAGTGTGAAGCCTGTCATGGGCCGGGCAGCCTGCACGCGAAGATCGCCGACGATGCTGGCCGGCGCATTGATGATGACGAGCGCGCCGAAATTCATGCGGCCATTGTGATGACCCCTGACGCCCAGGTTTGCGGCCAGTGTCACAGCCAGGGCAGCGAGCCGGATACCCATTACCCCTTCTCAACCCGGTATCGTCCAGGCGCTGATCTGCTTGACCCGGCGGTTTTTCAACTGCTGGCAGAGGGTGACCCGGCAGCGTGGTACGAAACCGGACACGGGCGTTTGAATAATATGCAGTTTAACGAGTGGATGGCTTCGGCTCATGCGCGTTCGCTGGAGACGCTGACGAAAAGCCCGGATGCGCGGGATGAATGCCTGCGGTGTCACAGCGGTGATTACGTTTTTACCGAGCGCATCCGCGCGATTTATGCCGACGGCGGACTGGAAGGCGAGCCTCCTGCGCCGGCGGCCCTGGCCTCAGCCGGGTTCGGCCTGACCTGCGTCACCTGCCACAGCCCACATACGGCTGTCGCAGCAGAATTTAACCTCGTTGCAGCGCCTTATGATCTGTGTACTTCCTGCCATCAGAACACCGATTTAATTCAGCCCGTTCACCATCCGGTGCTGGAAATGTTTGAAGGGCTGCCGGTTATTGATGGTGTTGAAGGCGTTCCGTCGGTTCATTTTGCCGCAGAAGAGGGGCCGCGCTGCGTGACCTGCCATATGCCGGAAGTGCCGGTTGGCGGCGCGCTGCTGTCCAGCCACCTATGGCAGCCCGTCGTTCCGGGCGCAGCAGCCGATACGCCGCCCGACTCCTGTTCAAAATGCCATGATACGCTGACGACGGCTGATCTGCAATCGCTGGTCGTGGATACCCAGGCCGCCGTCCGGTCCCGCCTTACCCTTGCATGGGCGCGTTTGGGCAGCGTTGCACAGCCTGAGGCAGCCAGCGAAAGCGGCCAGAAGTACAGCCGGGCAGCTGCCGCGCTCACTTTTGTCCAGAATGACGGCAGCCTGGGGGTACACAACTACGCCTACGTTGATAGGCTGCTGAATGACGCCTCGATCACGCTGGCGGAACTCAGCGTTCCGGGCGCGCTGCTCCAGCCCACCGAAGCCCCTGCGCCCACAGCGACCCCCTCCGAGCCGCAGCCGATCAGCGTCGGCTTGGAGCGGCCAGTGCATACCGGTTTCAGGCCGATCACCATCATTCTTATCGGCGCAGTCGTCCTTATTTTACTGATCGGGTCGTTCGTAATCCTGCGTCAGGGGCGGCGCGCGGCACAAAACCAGGAGACAATACCATGATGCGCGGAGCGCTGGTCTGTTTGCTGGTTTTGTTGGGGGTGGGCTTTCTGCTGCTGGGGGCGATTGTCGGCATAACCGCCGCCCAGGATGAGGGTGTTGATGAACCGCCGCCGGCTTCGGATGCTTACTGTCTGCTGTGCCATACCAAGCCGGATCAGATGTGGCATCTTGCCAGCGGCGAATCGCTGTCCGTGACCATTGATCCGGCTGTTCTGGCACGCTCTGTTCATGGCGAGTCCAACCCGGAAGGCGCGCTGGCCTGCGCCGACTGCCATCCGAACTTCCGCTACCCGCACCCGGCTTCGTTGAGCCGGTCGGTGCGCGAATTTCAGATCGAACGGTATGCCATCTGTCGAAACTGCCATGAGGAGCAGTACACCCGCGCGCAGGACAGCGTGCATGGCGAATTCATCCGCAGGGGGCAGTTGGAAGCGGCAGTCTGCATAGACTGTCATGGCGCGCATGATGTTCAGCCCCCCGATGAGCCGCGACAGCGGATTTCGCTTACCTGCGGGCGCTGTCATGGAGCGATTTTCGAGGAATACCGCGGCAGCGTGCATGGTGCGGCGCTGCTCGACGAGGCTAACCCCGATGTCCCGACTTGTATAGATTGTCACGGCGTCCACGATATCCAGAATCCTGCAACCAACCTGTTCCGGGTGCGCTCACCTGAATTGTGCGGCCAGTGTCATGGCGACACCGAGCTGATGGGCAGGTACGGAATCAGCGCCGATGTGTTTAACAGCTACCTGACCGAATTTCATGGTTCAACAGTGGTTTTATTTGAGCAGGAAGCGCCTAACGTCGTCACCAACAAGGCCGTCTGTTACGACTGTCATGGCGTTCACAATATTCAGGCTGTTGATGGCGACTCGTCCGGCATCCGCGAAACGCTGCTGACCACCTGCCGCCAGTGCCACCCGGACGCGAGCGCGGATTTTTCCGCCGCCTGGCTGGGCCATTACCCCGCCACGCTGGATTCGCACCCGACTTTCTTTCTTTTGAACCGCCTTTACGACGTGCTGACGCCGCTTGTTCTGGTTCTTATTGGCGGCCTGATCGGGTCTGATCTTTTCCGTCGTATGCGGCGGCGGTTCAGCAGCCGGCAGGATGGAAGGTGAAGCATGGCAGCACCGACTTCGACTGAGCCGCAGCCGGCGCCGAGACTTTCTCCGGCGCAGCGCATTGAGCGCCTGGTCGTCACCACAGCGCTGCTGGGACTGGCGCTGACCGGTTTACCGCAGCGTTTCGCAGGGGAGTCGTGGGCGAGGACGCTGATTGTGCTGGGCGGCGGCATCGAAAGTATGCGTATTCTGCACCGCTTTTTTGCTATCCTGTTGATCGCAGAAGCCATCTATCATGTTCTGGCGCTGGGCTACCGCCAGTTTGTTTATGGTCAGCGCCCGGTAATGTTCCCCGGCATCCGCGACTGGCGCAGTCTGGTTATGCAGATAGGGGAAAATCTGGGATTAAAGCGGGCCGGAGACACGCCGCCGAATTATCATTTCGCGCTTAAACTTGAATATCTGGTCATTCTGCTGGGCGTGATTGTCCTGGGCGTTACCGGGCTTATGCTGTGGAATCCGATTGATACGACGACCCTGCTGCCCGGAGAGACGATTCCGGTGGTACACAGTGTACACAGCGATCACGCTCTGTTCACCGCAGCGGCGGTTTTCCTGCTGCGCCTGGGCATTGTGTTCCTGTGGCGGCCCCGGCGGGCAGAAATATTTGCGGAAAGCGCGGGCGAACAAGTGCCGCTCTCGCCGGCTCAAACTGCTGCGCGGCGCAGGCGTTTTCTGCCGGCGGCGCTGGCGCTGGCGGGCGCGGCTGTGGTGGCGCTGGTGCTGTTTCTCACTTCCGAGCAGACGGCGATTGATACCGTACCCCGCCAGCGGGCCGTTATCTTCGCGCCGCAGGTTATGCCCGAAAGCGGCGACCCAAACATCGGCGCGGTGTTGTGGGAAACCATGCGCTGTGCGTTCTGTCATGGCCCGCAGGCGGAAGGCGGCCCGCGCGGAGGGCCATCGCTGCGCCGTCCTGACCTGACCTTTGAGGCTTTTTACCGGCAGGTGCGGGTTGGGCGCGGCGATATGCCGGCTTTCACCCACGAGGAACTGCCGGACGGTTATCTGACGCATTTGTGGGCGTGGTTGAATCAGCCCGAAGCCTGAGACTTTCAGATACGCTCCGCGATACTTGGGAATAAAAAACGGTCGGGTGCAGGTGTCCTCGACCGTTTTGTGATTCTGGGTGTCTCCGTCCCTCCCCCTGGTTGGAGAAGGGACGAAGAACGGGTAAATCCGGCTTATTCGCCCTTGACGGGTGGGCGGGTATAAGCCGACACGTCGCCGCCAACAGCCTCGATGCTGTCGTACAGCACTTGCAAGATGTAGTGCGGGTTGTGAGCGAAATCGCCGGGGTCCTTCTGTGCATACTGGTAGTTGTATGCGGCGCGCAGCAGGGTTGGCGTCCAAGTCACGTAGCGGTTGCCGAAGTTCACTTCGTCTGGATCGGCCACGCCGTTGGCGTTGGTATCAGCGAACCAGTATGGATAGGCGTGCGCGTCGTAGGCAATCGGCGTGCCGGCCGTGCTGGCCGCATAGGCCTGAATTGCCGCAAAAAGCGCCTCTTCCAGCGTCCCGATTTCGTCCCGAATCGGCTCGTCGGCGCTTCCGTCGCCGTCGTAGTCAACCAGTTCGACATCTTCCGTCACGCGGATTAAGAGGACATCTTCCGCTTCCTCAACTTCTCTGTGACAGTCCTCGCACTGGTTGAGCCGGATGGTTCCGTCGTGCTGGCGGTGGCAGCCGGTGCAGGTGTTCGGCGCGTCTTCCGCATGGAGGTTACGCCCGTTATATTCACGATCGGCGTACTGGTACGCGCCCTGGGCTTCGCTGCCAAACAGCGACGCGCCGGCCGCAAAATAGTGAACGTTGCGGAAGGTCAGCTTGTCGGTCACTTCGTCGTCGCCCACGCCGGCTGCGCTGATGGCCCGGTTGACGCTCACCGTTGACTCGCGCCCTTGATGGCAGGCGAGGCAGAGATTGTTCTCGTCTTCTTCGCCAAAGCTGAGCCTGGCGCCGCTGGGGAACGACACGTCGTTCACCGGGTAGACGGTGAATTCAGCCAGATCGTCATGGCAGGTCGAGCAGGACAGGCCATAGGCGACCGGCTCGGCGATATTCACGCCGTTCTTGAGGAAAACCGGCAGGCCGGCAGCCGTGTGGCAGCGAGCGCAGTCGCCGGGTACTTCGCCGTCTGCGTCCCAGTGCCGGAAGGCCTCAACCGTGGGGTTGAAGTGCATGGGCGCGTCACGATTGAGTTCCGCCAGATCAAGGGGCTGCGCCAGCTCTGCGCTCAGCGAAGCGGTGCTGTCGTACAGCAGCTCGATCACATACTGCGGATTGTGGGCGTATGCGCCGGGGTCTTTGACCGACACCTGATAGTTGTAGACAGCGCGCTCCAGGTTTGCGGTGAAGGCGTTGTAGCCGTTCGCAGGGGTTTTTTCATCGTCATCCAGCTCGCCATTGCCGTTGGTGTCAATGAACCAGTACGGGTAGCTGAGCGCGTCGTAAACGATGGCCGTCCCGGAGACTTCCGCCGCATAGGCCTGAATGGCCGCCAGCAACACTTCCTGCATTCCTTCGATTTCGCCGGCAATGCCTTCGCCATCGTCGCCGTCACCATCGAAGTCAATATTCGAGCCATCCATGCGGATGTCGCGCAGGTCTTCGACCGATTCAACATCATGGCAGGTGGAGCAGGCATCAACTTTCACTTCCAGCGTGTGCGGGTTGTGGCAGTCGGCGCAGGCCTCGAAGCCCTCAACATGCAGGTTGCGCCCCATGTAAACCTGCCCGTCGTACTGGTAGCCGCCGCGCGCCGCGCCGCCGTACAGCGTGGCTGCTGCGGCATAGTAGTGGATGTTGATGAAGCGCAGATCGGGGCTGACCTGGTTGGGGTTTTCGACCAGGCCGAGTTCCTGGAGTCTGGCGTTCACGCTGTCGGTAGACGCGCGCCCCTGATGGCACACCATACACCGCGCCGAGTCTCCGGTGTCGCCCAGTTCGACGCCTGACGGGAATACGACAGTGGTCAACTGAGCGGCAGTCGGAGCGTGGCAGGCATCGCATGTGATAACCGTGCCAAGCGGCGCGGGTCCCTCAACCGAGCCAAATTCCGTGCCGTCCGCGCCGACAAAATCGCGGTAGCCGGGTGTTGAATGGCATTTGGCGCAGTTGGCGTCAATTTCGCCGTCGCTGTTCCAGTGGTTGAATGCCTCTGCGGTGGTATCCGCATGGGGCGACTCCACCCAGGCGTTATAGTACTCTGCCAGATATGGCGGTTCTTCGGCATCCTGGGCAAACACCAGCGGCTGGTTTAGGAGGAGCAGGCCGGCGGTCATGCACAGAACACCTATGAATAGAATTAAGTAACTTTTTTTCATAACCCTTCTCCATTGAGGATTGGACACGATGATGATCTCTAACATCCGCGCGGCGCTCCCCTGCACGAGCGCGCAATGCGGACAATCCACTGAAAAGGAGTGACTGTAAAAAACACGCTCCCTATATTTATTGTTGCATTCATCGGAAAGGCTGCAATCATCCTCCGGGATGATCTCGAATCATTCTACAGCATGAATCATAAGGGCCGTACAGCCTGTGCGCGGGCTGCCCATTTTTGAGCCGCGCGGGGAAAATGGGTAAACTCGCAAAGATCGCACGTACAGCGCCATTACTATTTTTTATGCACTCAAGAATGCAGGTTTATCATGTCTCTCAGTTTTTTTTCAATGGAACACCTCTGGCTGTTGGTTTTGCTTTTGTTATGGGCAGCTTTATTATTCGGCGGTTTTATCTTCGGCAGGCCGCACGAAGATGGCAAACGCCGGATGCCGACCTGGACGCGAATGGCGTCGTCGCTGGCGCTGGTTCTGGCCGGTTGGGGCGGGTTTTTAAGCATCCGTGAAGGAGACGCAGGGGCGGCTGCACTGCTGGTTGCCCTCGGCATGACGCTGGGTTTTCTGGGCGATCTGTTCATGGCGCGGCTGATTCCGGTCGGTAATCACATTCTGGGCGGCATCGGCGCTTTTGGCCTGGGGCATATCCTGTACATCATGGCTTTCGTGCAGTTCGATGCCCTGGCCGGCACGATCATGGGGGCAAATGCGGCGGCGCTGGTGATCTGGTGGTTGATCGGCGTGGGCGGCTGGTATCTGATTGTCTTTCGGGGACAGAAGCCGACCCCGCTGCATCTCGCGGCGCTGCCGTATGCGCTGCTGCTTTCCAGCACGGCGGGGTTTGCCACCATGCTGGCAGTCGCCCAACCGCCGATTTTTGTGCCGCTGGCGGTAGGCGCGGCGCTGTTCCTGCTCAGCGATCTGATTCTGGCGGCGGAACTGTTTAACGGCCTTCACTTTCCGCTGATCGGCGATGTGGTGTGGCTGACCTACGGGCCGGCGCAAATGCTGATCGTATATTCGATGATCGGGGCGCTTTTGATGTGGAAGTGAGCGGGGCGGGCTTTAAAACCCGCCCCTGGGGAATGCCGTTTGTTAAACTTTCTGCACCCAGTCGGGCAGGTAGGGCGCTTCGGTGGCTGCCATCTCATCGAACAGTTGGCGGATTTCGGCAGGCGACAGCACCGCCGCCGTCAGCGGGTCGAGCATGAGGGCATGGACGGCGGTCTCGCGGTCGCACTCCAGGACGGCGTTCGCCACCAGTTCGTGAACATTCATGTGCGCCACGTCCAGCGCGGCAAGCTGCGGCGGCAGCGAGCCGAAATGCGCCGGTTGGATGCCGTTGCGGTCAACCAGGCAGGCGACTTCGACCAGCCCATCCTGCGGCAGATTGTCAATCAGGCCGGTATTCGGCACGTTGCCGTAAATGACCGTCGGCCTGTTGAATTCAATGGCTTCGATGATGTACGAGCCGTATTCGTGGCCGCGTTTGATGGTGATTTCTTCTTCGCCGCTCAACATGCGCTGGATTTTTTCGTCCGATCCGGCGCGCCAGTACGGCCAGTTGTTGGCGTAAAAGCCGGTTTCGCCCAGGTAGCCTTCACGGCAGTATTTTTCGATCAACTCCGGGCGCTTGCGGAAGTACGGCACATATTCTGAAAAATGCCCGCTGCTTTCGGTGACGAACGCGCCGAAGTGCAGCATCATCTCGAACCGCACCGGGTCGCGCTCGTAAGTCTCTTTTTCACGGGCTTTTTCGCGCAGCAGTGGATACAGGTCTTCGCCGTCGCGGGTGAGTTCGGTGAACCAGGCCAGGTGGTTGATGCCGGCACAGCGGAATTTCATCTCCTCATAGGGGATGTCCATATAACCGGCAAGCTGCTTGGATGTCCCCTGAACCGAATGACACAGGCCGACTATCGGCAGGTAAGTGGCGCGCGTGCCGACCAGGCAGAGGATGGACATCGGATTGGTGTAGTTCAAAACGACAGCATCCGGCGCGACCCGCTCGGTATCGGCCAGGATGTCCAGCCAGGCGGGGGCGGTGCGGAGCGCCTTAAAGATGCCGCCTGGCCCAATCGTGTCGCCGATACACTGGTTGATGCCGTATTTCATCGGGATGTCGAAGTCGTGGCGCACGTTGGCGAGTCCGGCAACCTCAATGGTATTGATGAGGTAATCGGTATCCGGCAGCACGTCGAGGCGGTTGGTGGAGGCTTCGACGCGCCATTTGCGCCCGCTCATCTGAACGACGCGCTCAGTGATCTGGTGCGCCAGTTCCAGCCGACGGGCGTCAATGTCCACCAGCCCGAAAACACCGGTTTCCATTCCGGGGGTGGACAACAGGTCGGTGATGATTTCGTAGGCAAAAACGGTGCTGCCTGCGCCTATAAAAGTAACTTTCGGCATGGTGCAACCTTTCGGGTAATATTGTGCTGAGTCTCATCGTCTGAGTGATGATGAGGGGCGTTAAGCGTTTAACTGTTATTATACTGCCGATGTGGGATGTAGGGGTATGAGGAGTGTTGGGCTTGAAAATCCTGGGACTGCACCATATTACGGTGGTTTGCTCGGACGCGCAGCGGACGGTTGACTTTTACACGCAGATTTTGGGGCAGCGGTTAATCAAACAGACCGTGAACTTTGACGACCCCGGCAGCTACCATCTCTACTTCGGAGATGAAACCGGGCGTCCGGGTTCGGCCATCACCTTTTTCGAGTGGCCGAACGCGCGCCGGGGGCGGAGCGGCATCGGCGGCACGCATCATTTTGCGCTGCGGACTGCCGGCTATGATGGCCTGCTGAAGTGGAAACGCCGGCTGACCGATCATCAGGTCAGGGTCAGCGGGCCGTATGACCGGCTGTATTTTAAGTCTATCTATTTCCGCGACCCGGATGGTTCGATTATCGAAATCGCCACCGACGGCCCCGGCTGGACGATGGATGAAGAAGCCGAAAAAATCGGCACAACTTTCCGGCAGCCGCCGCCGGAGATGGTGATTAACAACCGTGACGAGACACGCATCCAGGCCGAAACCTGGCCGGAGCCGGTTGAACGGATCACGGGCGATATGGCCCTGCTGAACGGGATGCACCACATTTCAGCCATCAGCTCCAATATCCAGCGCACGGAGACATTCTTTGGGGAACTACTGGGGATGCGCCGCGTGAAGATGACCGCCAATTTTGACGATACCGCCTCGGCTCACTGGTATTGGGGGGTGGATGACGGCAAACCCGGTACGCTCATCACCTATTTCGAGCGCCACCCGGCCAGCGCCGGTTATGCCCAGATGGGCGCGGGGCAGACGCATCATTTTGCGCTGGCCGTCGCGGACGAGGACGAACAGCGCGAATGGCGCGAAAAGCTGATGAAAGCCGGGTTCCGCGTGTCGCCCATTATGGACAGAGTGTATTTCAAAAGCATCTATACCAGCGACCCGGACGGCCATATTGTCGAACTGGCGACGGTTGGGCCGGGTTTCGCGGCGGATGAGCCGGTCGAATCGCTGGGCGGGGCGCTCAAACTGCCGCCCTGGCTGGAAGTAAATCGTTCGACGATTGAGGCGTATCTGCGTCCGCTGGCTGCCCCGGCCTGGCGCGCGCCGGAGTGGTCGTGATGGAAGGGCCGCATCAAAACCAGCCGCTTTTATCGGCAGGCGCAGCGCCGGAAAAAGCGCGCGCGGCTCTGCTGCTGGTTCATGGGCGCGGCGCGACGGCGGCGAGCATCCTGTCGCTGGCGGATGAGTTCCAACAGGACGAATTTTTATACCTCGCGCCGCAGGCCGGCGGTAACACCTGGTATCCGTACAGCTTCCTGTCGCCTATCACCAGCAACGAACCGGGGCTGTCGTCCGGCTTGGCAGCTGTCGGCGCGGCGCTGGCGCAGGTTGAAGCAGC
>QUBZ01000005.1 GCA_014338005.1 Chloroflexota bacterium
GATAAGGTCCCAAGGGTTGGGCTGTTCGCCCATTAAAGCGGTACGTGAGCTGGGTTCAGACCGTCGTGAGACAGGTCGGTCTCTATCCGCTGTGGGCGTTGGGAGTTTGAGAGGCGCTGCCCCTAGTACGAGAGGACCGGGGTGGACGCAGCGCTCGTGAGCCGGTTGTTTCGCCAGAAGCACAGCCGGGTAGCGAACTGCGGAACGGATAACCGCTGAAAGCATCTAAGTGGGAAACCGACCTCAAGATGAGACTCCCCATCCGAAAGGAGTAAGACCGCTGGTAGACGACCAGTTGGATAGGCCGGAGGTGGAAGCGTGGCAACACGTGGAGCTGACCGGTACTAATGGTCGAGGGCTTCTAAGTGTGATACGGGGAAGTGGGTACTCTGGTGTGAGGGCGTGAGACAACGCTGAAGGCTTGTATTCAGGCGCACATAAGTGTGTGAGAAGAAGAGAAGGATGGTTGGTGGTTTGAGCGGTGGGGGTACACCCGGTCCCATACCGAACCCGGTCGTTAAGCCCACCAGCGCGGATGGTACTGCCCTGGTAACGGGGTGGGAGAGTACGCCACTGCCAACCCCTTCTCTTCTTTTGTTTCCCCTGGCTTCTTTTGTTTCCCCTGGCTTATTGCTGGCCTTTGGACTAAACTAACCTCTATGTCAACACCGATTACACCACAGCCGCCGGGCGCTCAGTGGATGGTCGCCTATCTCACCTATAATCTGGCCGAAGCGCAGGTGATCGCCGGACGGCTGCAAGCCGAAGGCATTCCGGCGATGGTTCATCAGGCCGCCGGCGCTCAGGCATTTGGGATTACTGTCGGCATTCTGGGCGAAATCAAGGTGCTGGTGCGCCCCGGCGATTATCGTCAGGCAATGTTAATCCTGGCTGAAGATAACGAAATCGGCGAATTGCCCGATTCGTCCGATTATATCACTTACCGTTTTGAGGACGACACGGACGATGAATGATACGCTGACCGATGTTCCCGGTATTCTGGTCGGCCATTATACGCATCCTGAGGCCGCCACCGGCTGTACGGTGGTCATCTGCCCGGATGGCACAATCGGCGGGGTTGACCAGCGCGGCGGCGCGCCCGGCACCCGCGAAACTGACCTGCTGCGCCCGCTGCATCTGGTTAACACGGTGAACGCGGTGGTGCTTTCCGGCGGCAGCGCCTACGGCCTGGCGGCTGCCGATGGGGTGATGCGGTATCTCGAAGCGCACAACATCGGCTACCGGTCGCGCGCCGGGTATCTGGTCCCGATTGTGCCGGCAGCGATTGTGTTCGATCTGGCAGTCGGCAGCGCCGATGTTCGCCCGGATGCGGCGATGGGTTATGCCGCCTGCGAGGCCGCCAGCGCCGGCCCCGTTCCGCAGGGGACAATCGGCGCGGGGACGGGCTGCCGCGTCGGCGCCATTTATGGCAATGTTTATGCTACCAAAGGCGGTATCGGCTCGGCCAGCGTTGACCTGGGGGATGGGTTGGTGGTGGCCGCTTTGATAGTCGTTAACGCAGTCGGCGACGTGGTGGAAGACGACGGTACGATCCTGGCCGGCGTGCGCAAAACGCCGGATGGCAGCGCCTTTGCCGGTATGATGAACGTGATGAAACAACTGGCGCATCTGGAGTCCAGCCTGCCGCAGCCGGAAGGCGAAAATACGGTGATCGGGGTGGTGGCGACCAACGCCCGCCTGAGCAAAGAGGAAACCAACAAGGCCGCCCAGATGGCGCAGGACGGCCTGGCGCGGGCGGTGCGCCCGGCGCATACCATGTTCGACGGCGACACGATTTTTGCGGTGGCGACCGGCGCGATTCCCGCCAATGTAAGCGCCATCGGCGCGTATGCCGCCGAAGTCGTGGCGCGGGCGATTCGTAACGGCGTCCGGGCCGCGACCTCGCTGGCCGGCGTGCGTGCCTGGAAAGATTAAGCAAAATTAATTAAAATGACGAAAGGATTTAATAATTCCTTGATAGGATATGTTAAATCGTTGTGACACGGTGGATTTTCCATGACGAAAGTCTTGATTATCGAGGATGAAGTCACCCTTGCCAATAATCTCGCCGATAAACTGCGCGGCGAGGGTTTTACGGTTGTTACATCGGTGGATGGCGAGGATGGGCTGGAAAAAGTCCGTTCCGAACATCCAGACCTGATCGTGTTGGATATTATGCTGCCGGGGCTGGACGGCCTGAGCCTGTGCCGAATCGTCCGGCGCGACTCGTCTACCGCGCACATCCCGATCATCATGCTGACGGCGCGTGGGACCGAAGTGGATAAAATCGTCGGCCTGGAGAGCGGAGCCGATGATTATGTCGTTAAACCGTTCGCGCTGGGTGAATTTCTGGCGCGCGTCCGGGCGGTGATGCGCCGCGCGCCGGGGCGGCCTGTGCTTCAGGACGAGCTGGTGTCCAACGATTTGCAGGTGAGCCTGACCGGACGCCGCGTTTTTAAGGGCAGCGACGAAATTAAACTGAGCAACAAGGAATTTGACCTGCTGACGGAACTGATGCGTAACCGGGGCGTGGTGCTTTCGCGCGATTTGATCCTGACCAAAGTCTGGGGTTACGATTATTTTGTGGACAAACGCACGGTAGATGTCCATATCCGCTGGCTGCGGGAAAAAATCGAGCAGGATGCCTCCAATCCCCGGCGAATTGTGACGGTGCGCGGCGTCGGCTATCGTTTTGAAGGTTGAAGCGCGGGTAAAACATCATGGCGACCGAAACGCGGGCTTATTCAGAAGCCCTTTTATTGACTCTGGCGAATGCGGCCTACGATGCGCTGCTGGTGGTCAACCAGGACTGTCAGGTGCTGGCGATGAATACCAGCGCCCGGATGCTGTTCGAGCTCCAGGGGCCGGTCGAAGGCAGCCTGGCTGAAGTGACGGACACGCCCGAACTGGAAGCCATCGTCCGCGATACGCTGGAATACGAGGAAGAAATTTTCGAGGATCAGATCATCATTCACCGCCGCGCCTACCGGGTGCGCGCGCAGGTCGCGCATCATGGCGAGCAGACCTTTATCGGCCTGGCGCTCCAGGACGTGAGCGAGCTGGTGCGCCTGAACCGCGCCCGGCGCGAGATGATCGCCAACATCTCGCACGAGCTGCGTCATCCGATTGCCAATATCCGGCTGATTATTGACAGCCTGTTCCACGAGGACGAAAAACCGAAGCGCAAACGCAGCATCTCCTCGCTTCAGGCCATCGCGCGCGAAACCGATGCGCTGTTGTGGATCATGCAGGAAATGCTCGACCTGTCTATGATCGAGTCCGGCCAGGCGATTTTCCGCATGGTGGATGTGCTGCTGCGCGATCTGGTGAATGATGTGATCGAGCGCATGGAAGACCAGAGCGTGGCCAAAGATTTGAAGTTTGTGGCCGACGTGCCGAAAAAACTACAGGTTTTATGCGATTGGGATCAAATCCGGCGCGTGCTGCTGAACCTGGTTCACAACGCCATCAAGTGGTCGCCGCCGGGGGGCAGCATTACCATCCGCGCTTCGGCAGTGGGCGACGAAGTGACCGTTGAGGTTCTGGATCAGGGGCCGGGCGTGCCGGATGACCAGGTAGAGCGCATCTTCGAGCGGTTTTATCAGGTGGACTCCTCGCGCTCCGGCAGCGAAGGCACGGGCCTGGGGCTGGCGATCTGTAAACATATCGTCGAGGGACACGGCGGGCGCATCTGGGCGCTGGGGCGCAGCCAGGGGCGGGGCGGACATTTCCTGTTCACCCTGGCAAGAGCCGAAAATGAGCAATCTGAAGGATGAATATCACCAGATACCCTTTGAAATTTGGATTGAAATGGGGTATACTGAGGTTTGAAAATTCTATAGCAGACCTTCAGGGCAGGGTGAAATTCCCGATCGGCGGTATGGCGGCAAGCCAAGCCCGCGACCCGAGCCGTTAACCCCCAACGCGGCTGACGATAACCAACGGGGTTAATGCATCTTGATGCCGAGCATTGAGACGGTGGATCCGGTGAAAGGCCGGAGCCGACAGTGACAGTCTGGATGGAAGAAGGCAAACGATACTGCGCCGTTCTGCGGGTGGTATCGGTTTTATGTACCTGGGACGGGGTGTTTTTGCGTACCCTGTTCTGGTTATGCCTTGTAAAAATGCCCTGTTGTTCTGCCGTGCGGACAACGGGGTTTTTGATTATGCAGCTAAATGCGTTCCCCAAATCGCTCACTCGTCCGCTGGCGCTGCCGCAGGTAGGCCGCCGTCCGCTGCGCCGGTTAATCCGCCGGCTGACGCCGCTGCTGGCGCTGGCGCTGGTTTTGTTCGGCTGGCAGATGGTGGTGCTGCTGGAGGTTTATCCCGCGTTTATCATCCCGGCCCCGGCTGCCGTGCTGGAAAAAGCCGTGACGGTAGTCGGCGATGGCCGGCTGTGGCTGCACGCTTCGACCACGCTGGCGGCGGTGCTGTCCGGGCTGGTGGTCGGCGTGCTGGCGGCCCTGGTTCTGGGTTATGCCATCGCCAAAAGCTCGCTGCTGGATGCGGTTTTGTCGCCGCTGGTAGTGGCGCTGCAATCCACGCCGGTGGTGGCTTACGCGCCGCTGCTCATCATCTGGTTCGGCAGCGGGCTGACCAGTAAAATCGTCACCGGCGCGCTGATCGTCTTTTTCCCGATGCTAATCAATACGGTGGTGGGCATTCGCGGCGTGCCGTCCGATCTGCGCGACCTGATGCGCGCGATGCAGGCCACACGCTGGCAGACCTTCATCAAGCTGGAAGTCCCGGCGGCCATGCCGGTTTTGCTCAGCGGGTTAAAAATCAGCGCCACGCTGGCGGTGATCGGCGCGGTGGTGGGCGAGTTCGTCAGCGCCAACGCCGGGTTGGGTTTCCTCATCAACCTGGCGCGCAGCCAGTACGATACGCCGCTGGTGATCGTGGCCGTGCTGACGCTGACGGTGATGGCGCGGCTGCTGTACGGGCTGGCTTCGCTGGTCGAGCGGCGCGCGCTGGCGTGGCAGTCCCGCGCGCGGCGGGATTAGATCACCCGTTTTGCGCTTTGCGTTGAGTCTTTTTATTTCATCACAGGAGTTTGCAAGAATGATTCGTCAGGCTTTGATGATCGCTGCGGTGTTGTTGGCGGTTATTCTCGCCCCGGCTGCGGGCGCGCAGCCGCCGGCTGACCAGACCTTCCTGC
Organism: Chloroflexota bacterium; assembly: GCA_014338005.1. GTDB lineage: Bacteria > Chloroflexota > Anaerolineae > Aggregatilineales > Phototrophicaceae > CFX2. The sequence goes on from QUBZ01000005.1 coordinate 5,159, forward strand.
TGACGTTCGTCCCCAATGTCCAGTTTTCGCCCGTATACGTGGCGCTGGAAAAAGGCTATTTTACCGAAGCGGGGTTCAATGTGACGCTCGAACACGGCGATGAGCCGGTCAACGTGGATTTGATCGCCGCCGGCGAGCGGCAGTTCGGCCTCGTCAGCGGTGAGGAAGTCATCAAGGCGCGCGCCAATGGCCGCCCGGTGGTTTACGTTTACGAGTGGTTCCAGCAGTACCCGGTCGGCATCGTCGCGCCGGAGGGCGTGCAGTCGGTGACCGATCTGGCCGGGCGTAAGGTTGGCATTCCGGGGCGCTTTGGGGCCAGCTACAACGGCCTAATCGCGCTGCTGGCCGCCAACGGGATGACGGAAAGCGACATTTTGCTTGACCCCATCAGCTTTAACGCGCCGGACGTATTCTGCGTGGGCGGCGTGGAAGCATCGGTGGTGTATATCAACAACGAGCCGCTGCAAATCCAGGAGCGAATCAACCGGGGCGCGTGCAATGATATACCGGCGATTACGGTTTTCCCGGTATCTGCCGCCGCCGATCTGGTTTCTAACGGCCTCGTCACCAACGAGCAGATGATCGCGGAAAACCCGGAACAGGTGGCGGCGATGGTGGCCGCGTTTGACAAAGGGCTGCGGGGCGCCATCAATAACCCCGCTGAAGCCTACCTGTTGAGCGCGAAATACGTCGAAAATCTGCTGGCCGACCCCGACCTGGAAGCAGCGCTCACCACGCTGTCCGCGCAGCAGGCCGACCTGCTGGCGACCAACCCCGACCACGAGGCGATTTCTGCCAGCCGCCAGGCCATGCGGGACAGCCTGGCCGAACGTTTTGAGGAATCGGCGCTGCTGCAATTTGACGTTTTACTCAGCACCATCAATCTGTGGGACGCGGATGAGCTGGGTATCACCACGCCGGAGTCGTGGGAAGTGACGCGGGAAACCCTGATGATGATGGGCCTGCTGGACAAAACGATAGACCTTGACCTGGACGCGGCCTTCACCAATGATTTTGTGCCGGGGGGGTGAGCGAAAGCGATGCCCGCGCGAATCACGGTCAGCGACCTGGCCGCCGTTTACCAGATGCCGGGCGGGGATACCCTGCCCGCGCTGGGGCCGGTTTCTTTTCATATCGAAGCCGGTTCGTTTGTGTGCATCCTGGGGCCGAGCGGGTGCGGCAAAAGCACGCTTATCCGCCTGCTGGCCGGCCTCCAGCGGCCTTCGCGCGGGCAGGCGTTTTTAAATGACCAGAGCATCATACAGCCGTCACGCCGGGTGGGCTTGATGTTCCAGGACGCCAACCTGATGCCCTGGCGCACCGTGCTGGACAACCTGGTGCTGCCGCTGGAAGTGGCCGGCGTGCCGAAACCCGAACGCCTGGCGGCGGCGCGTGCGCTGCTGCCGGCGCTGGGGCTGGCGGATTTTGAGGGGGCGTACCCCGGTGAGCTTTCCGGCGGCATGGCGCAGCGGGTGGCGTTAGGGCGCGTGCTGATTCAAAAGCCGGACGCGCTGCTGCTGGACGAGCCGTTCGGGGCGCTGGACGCCATGACGCGCGAGCGCATCAGTCTGGATTTGCTGGAGATGTGGGAGCGGCAGCGCCAGACGGTTTTGATGGTGACACACGACATTCACGAAGCGGTGCTGCTGGCCGACCGGGTGCTGGTTTTCAGCCGCCGGCCGGGGCGCATCGCCGCCGATATTCGCGTTTCGCTGCCGCGCCCGCGCCGCCTGGAAGATACCTACGGCGCGGCTTTCGGGCAGATCGCCGGGCAGGTGCGCGCCGCCATCAGCCAGGCGTAAGGGGTTTACTCCGCGCGCAGCGTCAGCCCGAAGGCGCTGCCCTGGCCGGGGCGGCTGCGGACGTACACGCTGCCGTCGTGTGCCTCCGCCACCGACTTGACGATTGCCAGCCCCAGTCCCGTGCCGCGAATTTTTTCCGTACCGGCCACGCGGTAAAACCGCTGGAACAGTTTGGCCTGCGCTTCGGCAGGGATGCCGGGGCCGTTGTCCAGCACTTCGATATGCACGAATGGCTCGCTGAAAAAAACGCGCGTGGTGATGGTATCGCCGGGCTGCGTGTATTTGGTGGCGTTATCCAGGTAATTAAACAGCGCCCGTTTAATCCAGCGCGCGTCCCCCTGTACACGCAGATTATCCCCCTGAATATCGGCCACGCATAACAGCTCTTTTTCGGCCAGCGTGGGGCGGATTTCGGCGCAGGCTTCGTTCACAAGCTGGCCGATGTCCACTTCCGCTTTATCTACCCCATAGCCGCTTTCGATCTGCTCCAGGTTCAGCAGGTCATCAATCAGGTCTTGCAGGCGGCTGACGCCGCGAATGGCGATTTCGATGATCTCCGTCACGCTGGCGTCCGACTGGAAAAAGCTGTTGAGCATGTTGAGCGAACTGAACGCCACGCCGAGTGGGTTACGCATGTCGTGAGCGGCGGCCTGGATGAATTCCGCCCGCTGCCGCTGTGCTTCGATCAGGTGTGTGATGTCCTGGACGATAATCACCCAGCCGTCGGTCTGCCGGCCCTGGTCAACCTGGCTTTCGATGTAAACCGGCGACAGAAAAAATGACAGCGTGCGGCCATTGTCCAGCGTCACCTGGAACGATTTGTTTTCCTCCACCCGCGACGACAGAGCAAACAGCAGCGACTCGCAGGCGCGGGGGTGGATGGGCGCTTCGCGCAAGGGCGCGCCGATAAGCTGTTCGGCCTCCACGTTAAAAATCGCCGCTGCCGCCTGATTGATGAGGCTGATGCGCCCGTTCTGGTCGGTGGCGATCAAACCATCCGCCGTAGACTGAAAAATCGCGTTCAGGCGTTTTTCCTGCTCGACGCTGGTTTCGTACAGCCGGGCATTGTCCAGCGCCACGCCGACGGTATCGGCGATAGCCTTTAACACGGCGATGATCTCGCCAACGAAGGCGTTCGGCTTTTTGCTCATGATGCTGAGGATGCCGATGATTTTGCCGCGCGCGTGCATTGGCGCCATCGCAATCGAGCGGAAATCCTCATCCATAAAACGCGGCACGGCCAGCTGCTCCGAGCCGTCCAGGTTGTTGTCCAGCACCACGTCGTCGCGGCTGATAACCCGGCCAGACATGCCCCGACCGAGCGGGATACGCATGGGCGGGCTGACAAAATCGTGCGTCCAACCCTGCTGGGCGCGCAGCACGACCTCCCCGGTGTCATAATCAATCAGGCTGATACCCCCGGCATCGGCCCCGACGACGTTGAGGACGGCCTGAAGGGCGGTTTTTAAGGTGCGGTCGAGGTCAAGCGACTGGCTGACGGTGGCGGCCACCGTGTTGATGGCCGCGAGCTGGTCAATACGCCGTTTGACTTCCTCGGTTAAAAGACGGTTCTGTAAAAGCAGGCTTTCCAGGTCTTGCACGGGACAGCTCTCAAATGTTGAAACCAGAAAATAATGAAGGGTTATATTAAAGCACTTTGACTGTACCCTGCAAGCCGAATCTCGAAAAGGGGAAATTACTCTCATTTTTGCCGCTTTGTCACGGCGCGTTATCATATCGTCTGCTGATAACCGCACATATGCAGGGACAAAACCATGACATTCGACCCACAAGCCGTTCGCGCGCGTTTTCCGACACTCCAGTTAAATCCATCGGTCGTTTTTTTCGATAATCCCGCCGGGACGCAGGTTCCGGGTTCGGTGATCGAGGCGGTGAGCGATTACTACCGGCACATGAACGCCAACTCCGGCGGGGCTTTTGCCACCAGCCGGCGCACCGACGAAATGGTGCGGGAGGTTCGGCAGCGGGTGGCGGATTTTTTGAACGCGCCGGACGCCGATGAAATCGTGTTCGGGCCGAATATGACCACGCTGGCTTTCGCCCTCAGCCGCGCGCTGGCGAAACAGCTTAAGCCCGGTGAGGAAATCGCGCTGACGCGCATGGATCACGATGCCAACGTCGCGCCCTGGCTGCGGATTGCCGAAGATTACGGGCTGGTGGTGCGCTGGGTGGATATTCGCGCCGAGGACTGTACGCTGGACATGGACAGCCTGGAAGCGGCGCTGACCGACCGGACGCGCATCGTGGCGACGGTTCATGCTTCCAACGCCGTCGGCACGATCAACCCGGTCGGTCAGATCGCGCAGATGGCGCGCGCCGCCGGGGCGCTGTACGTGGTGGACGCAGTGCAAAGCGCGCCGCACGTCCCGATTGACGTGCAGGCTATCGGCTGCGATTTTTTGCTCTGTTCGGCCTATAAGTTTTTCGGGCCGCACATCGGGATTATGTGGGGGCGGCGGGCGCTGCTGGCGGAGCTGCCGGCCTACAAGGTGCGCCCATCGAAAGACCAGCCGCCTTACCGCTGGGAAACCGGCACGCCCAGTTTTGAAACCATCGCCGGGGTAGGGGCGGCGGTAGATTACCTGGGATGGCTGGGGCAGGCTTACGGGGCGGCGTTTGCGGGGTTGTTCAGCGGCTTCGATGGGCGGCGGCTGGCGCTCAAAACGGCGATGGCGGCGGTTGGCGCTTACGAACGCGAACTGGTGGCACACCTGATAGACACGCTGCGCCGCGTGCCGGGCGTGCGGGTGTTCGGCATCACCGACCCGGCGCGTTACGAGGCGCGCGTGCCGACCGTCGTTTTCACGCATGAAAAACATACACCCCGCGCGGTGGCGGAATACCTGGCCGGGGCGGGCATTTACGTTTGGGACGGCAACTACTATGCTCAGGAGATTATGGAACGCCTGGGACACGGCGAACACGGCATGGTGCGCGTCGGCCTGGCGCACTACAACACGCACGCTGAAATTGAACGGCTGGAGGCCGCGCTGATGGCGCTGTAAGTTAGCCGATGATTTCCTTCGAGACGGCGGCAGCAAGCTGGGCGGAAACCAGTTCCAGCATCAGCACGTTTTCCTGCGTGATCGAGCCGGGCTGATCGCGGCAGGCGACCAGCACGCCGTAGCGGTTGCCGCCCAGGATGACCGGCACGCAGGCGACCGCGCCCAGCCGCCCCCTGGCGACCAGTGGATGGTTGGGGGTGTCGTTCGGGCCGGTGATGCGGCTCTGCCCGCTCTGCGCCACCCAGGCCATCAGGTCGTCCGGCGCGGCCTGTTTGGGCGCGGCAACCTGGATAGGCGGCGGGCCGTCCTGTGCCTTGAGCGTCAGGCGCAGCGGGTCGGCATTTTCCAGCCGGTAAAAAGCCACGTATTCGTAACCCAGGTTTTTACAGGCGGCCACTGCTGCCTGCTGTTTGCCGATCTCGCCGGCGGCTTTTCGCAGTTCTTTGGCGAACTGCCGGACGGCGGGCAGGCTATCCGCGCGCAGCGTTTCTAACTGGCGGTCGGACATCAGCCGGGTGATACGGCGGATCAGATCGTTGTTGGTGAACGGCTCGGTGCTGATTTCGTCGGCCTGGCCGGGCAGTCCAAAATCGGCCTCTTCATCTACCAGGACGATGAACAGGCGCGGGTAGCTCTGGCGCAGCTCGGTGATGAACTCGAAGGTATGCCCCATACGGTTGTCCACCACCAGCACGTCTACATGCTGGTTGCGGTCGGCCAGGACATTCAGCGCGTCGCCCAGGTCAGAAACCAGTTGGACGCGAAAATCCGGGTAGGCCGACAGGTTTTTGTAAAAGCGGCTGGCGTCTTCACGACGCACGACGATCAGGACATCTATAGAAGGCATGATTCCCCCTCCGTAGCATTATGGATAATCCAATTAGACTGTGCCTGATCCTGAGTGGACAGCGGGCTTCAGCCCGTTGCCAGTGGGCTAAAGCCTCACTGTCTATCAGGCTCATTCTTTTCCGTTTATCCATTAGTTCAGGCAGTTAGCTGCCGCCAGGGCCAGAATAATAAGCTGCCGCAAACCCAAAGATACCGGCTGCGTTTCGATATATTCGTCCAGGCGGTGGGCGTTGCCCCCGCGCGTGATGCCGAGGGTGATCGCGGGACAGCCGGCAGCCAGTGGGATATTGGCGTCGGTGCTGCCGTTTTCCAACACCCCCTGGATGCCAACCAGCGCCAGCGCCTCCAGCGCGCCCTGTACCAGGGCGTGTTCCGGCGGCAGCCTGCCGGCGGGCCGGTCGCCCACGATCTCAATCGAAAAATTTAGGTCTGGCCGGCTGATGGCCTGGACGTGGGCGCGCACCTCCTGTTCGATCTGCGCCAGGCCGGATGGGTCTTCCGATCTTAAATCCAGCCACAAACCGGCCTGGGCGGCGATGGTGTTGATAGACTGGCCGCCTTCGATCACGCCGATATTATAGGTCGTGCGGGGCGACGGCGCCGGGCGCAGTGCTGTGATGCGCGCGCCCAGTTCCAGGATGCCATGTACGGCGCTGGGGCGTCCGAAGTTGAGCCAGCTGTGACCGCCCTCGGCGGCGGCGGTGATGTGCAGCCGCCGCACAGCGATGCCCGCCCGGTAAACATGGCCGAGCGCCATGCCTTCGATGTTGATGACCGTTTGGACGCGGCTTTTCAGGCGGGCGAAGGCTGCTTTCATGCCGCCCAGGTCGCCCATGCCTTCTTCGCGGCTGGTCGCCACAAACCAGATGTCGCTGCACGGGATGAGGTGGTTTTTTTGCAAAAAGCTCGCCAGCCCCAGCAGGCCGGCCACGCCGATGCTGTTATCCCCCAGGCCGGGGCCGTGAATAATCCCCGGCTCGACGCGAATCTGGAGATCGGCATCCTGCGAAAAAACTGTATCGGTATGCGCCGTCACCATCAGGGCAGGGGTGTGGCGGTGTTTGCCCGGCAGCAGGCCATAAACGTTATAAACGTCGTCCATCTCTACCTGCAAAAGGCGCAGCTCGGCGAACTGCGAGGCGATATAATCGGCGCGCCGGATTTCGTGGAAGGTCGGGGCTGGGATTTGCTGGATGGCGATGGCCTGTTCCAGCACTTTTTCTGTCAGCGCCGGCAGCGTGTGCCAGTCCAGCGTGCGATTGAATTGGGAGACGAAATTTTTCATGAGAAGCTCATCAAAGGAAGTTGAGGAATTTTATATCCCGTATAAAGATTATGCCACACAATGGCCTGAAAGAACCTCTAGAAAGGGGTTTCGTGCTTCTCAAAAGCCCGCTATAATTCCCTTACCCTGATGTTCTAATGTTGGTGTGGAGGTCCTGCATGGAAGCGGCTAGGCTTCTGTTTGTCGGGCGCATTCAGTCCACTCAAACAACGGCGAGTGCCCTCGAAAAACGTTATCAAGTCCTGGCGGCTTCCAGCGGCAAGCGCGCGCTGGCGCTGGCTAAAGAACATTCCCCACAGGTGATCGTGCTGGACGCTGTTTCGATGCGAACCCCCGGCGACCGCATCTGCCAGGAACTGCGCGATGGCCTGGTGAATATCCCGATTGTCCACATTCATCCAGGGCCGAAAGACGCCGCCCAAAGCCGCGCCGATGTGCTGCTGTTCCCCCCGCTTAGCACGCGCCGGCTGTTGAGCGCGATCTCCCGCCTTTTGCAGTCCCAGGATGAAAAGGTGATTAGCTGCGGCCCGTTCGCCGTGCATCCGGCGCGGCGCGTTTTGATCGTGGATGGGCAGGAAACCCCCTTAACGCCCAAACAGGCTGCCCTGGTGGAGATGTTTTTCCGCCATCCAGGGCAAACCCTGGAGCGTAAAACGCTGATGGAGCAGGTGTGGAACACCGATTACATGGGCGACACGCGCACCCTGGATGTGCATATCCGCTGGCTGCGTAAAGTCATCGAAGCCGACCCCAGCCGCCCGCGTTATTTACGAACCGTGCGCGGCGTGGGCTACCGGCTGGAAATCGCCGTTGAACCTGTGCCGGAGGCTGTTCCGGCGCTGCCCCTCGACCTGCCCGTTTAACCACCAAAATAAAAAGCCTGCTGGTGCAGGCCGATGCAGGTTCGAGCCGGATGCTCGAAAATTATGACCGCGCTTCCAGCGCCGCGAGCTGTTTCATCAGGCGGCTCTTGCGGCGGGCCGCATTACGCTTGTGGATCGTCCCCCGGCTGGCCGCCATATCCAAGTCCCTGATCGCCGCTTTGGTCGCGGCTCTGGCGGTTTCCAGGTAGCTGCGGTCGGTTTGCGCCACGCCAATGGCCGCCTTCGTTTTGTCTCTGGCCGCTTCTACATTGCCTTCCGCGATTTCCATGCGGGCGCGTTTAATCAGCGTGCGAACGCGGGTGCGGTAGACGCGGTTATGCAAACGGCGCTTTTCATTCTGGCGCATCCGCTTGAGCGCCGATTTGTGATTTGCCATTCGATTTGCCTCCAGCCCCTATTGTGCTGTGTTTTTCCGGGTGAATGAGCCGGAATTTTATCATAACGGCGGCGGTTTTGTCCAGTTGGTTTTGGCCGCGCCCGCGTTATATAATCAATCAAAATAGTCTGACGTCGAAACAATTTCGTTTTTACCCGCAGTATGGAAGGTGGAGGATGGCTTCAAAAGGAGAAGTGACGGCGGCGCAGGGTTTGCGTCTGCGTTCAGGGCCGGGAACGGACTACGGCGTTATAACGGTATTAAGTTATGGGACAAAAGTGGACGTGCTGGAACGCCAGGGCGACTGGCTGCGCGTCCGCGCGGGCGCGAATGAAGGTTACGCCTTCGCGCAGTACGTGAATATCCTGGTCGAAAACGCGCCGCTGGGTTTCCTCGGCGAGCAGCCGGAACTGCTGGATATTCAGCTCGTGCCGGACAAAATCATCCCGACGGATGGGCTGGCGGGGGCGGAACTGGCCGTCGCCCAGACCTGGAACGATTACGGCAATTTGTTGAGCCGCCTGTCCGACCGGCTGGCGATTCCGGTTAAAGCGGTGGTGGCGGTGCTGGTGGCCGAAAGCAGCGGGCGCGCCTTCGCCGCCGATGGCCGCATGATTATCCGGTTTGAAAATCACATTTTTTATCGTTACTGGGGCGAGCGGCACGCCGACATTTTTGCGCGTCACTTTCTTTTTGATACCATCTCTCCGGGTAACAACTGGAAAGGCCACCAGTGGCGGCCTAATACGGAAAGCCCCTGGGTGAGTTTTCATGGCAGCCAAAGCCGAGAATGGGAAGTGCTGGCCTTCGCCCGCACGCTGGATGATACGGCGGCGCTGTCCAGCATCAGCATGGGCGCGCCGCAGATCATGGGCTTCAACTTCAAGCGCATCGGCTACGAAAGCGTGCAGCATATGTTCGACCAGTTCGCCCGCAGCGCCCACGCGCAGCTTTTGGCGATGTTCGACGTGGTGAAAGGGCCGGGCGCGACCTCGCCGGCCATCCAGGCGCTGCAAAGCGGCGATTACCTGACCTTCGCCAGCGCCTACAACGGCCCGGCCAACGCCCTGACCTACGAGAGCATTATCCGCGCGCGCGCCGATATTTTCGACCGGCTCATCACGCGCGCCGTCGCCACGCCGCAGCCTGACCGCGACACGCGCGGCCCGGTCGAGACTCCGGCTGCGTCCACGCCCGCGCCCGCCGTGCCGACTCCACCCCCCGCGCCGACTCCGCCGGCTGCCGCGCCGGTGGTGGTCACACCCCCGCCGCCGCCCCAGCAGCCGACCGTCCTGGTGGCGACCGTCGAGGGACTCAACGTCCGCCGCAGCCCTTCGGCGGAGGCCGAGGTGATCGAAAAACTGCGGAAAAACGAACCCGTCACGCTGCTGGAGCCGCTGGACGGCGCGCTGGCGAAGATGGCCGAAGGCCAGGCCGGGGGCAAGTTTTTGAACATCCGCACCGACGAAAACCGCGAGGGGTACGCCGCCGCCTGGCTGCTGACACCCGGCGATGACTCGCTGGTGCGACGGACGGTGGATGATTACATCAACGCGATTCCCGACCAGTTCAGCATCCCCGGCGCTTACGACCAGATGCGCGCCGCCGGCGACGTTATCGGCCTGCCCGACCCGTTCGATACGCTGCCGGTGCAGGTTCGCACGCGCCACCGGCTGGTGAATATGCAGGTGAACGGCTTCGGGCCGAACACCTTCGCGGCGCGCAACTGGCCGCGTTTTTACAGCCGCGTGGGCGGAATGCACAACGGCTACGATTTCATCATCGAAACCGGCACGCCGCTGTCGGCGGTGAGCGATGGTGTTATCATCAAAAACTGGCCGTTTATGGCCGACCCAAAGGATAAATCGCTGGTGCTGTGGTGCTTTTTGCCGGAGCGGTTTAAGGACGCGCAAGGCCGGCGCATGATGAGCAACGTGCTGGTGGCCTATGCCCACATGAGTGACAACCGGGTTAAAAACCAGTTCGACGTGGTGAAAGCGAGCGACGTGATCGGCATCAGCGGCACACCGGGCGGCCAGGGTTTTAACGATCACCTGCACCTGGAAGTGCATCTGTTAAGCGGTAATACGGCCTTTCGTAACGTGCGCGGCCTCGCGCCCCGCAAGCTGCTCCAGCCGTACAGCCGCCCACAGCCGTACAGCAACCAGGTTCCCTGGAATCCGATCTGGTTTTTCAGCAAGCGTGTCATTCGCTACCTGCTGTACCAGGGTAAAACCATCGGCTACGGCGGCCAGCCGGCCTATCCGACTCCGGCCACGCTTCAGGCGATGGGCGCGGGACACCTGCCGCCGCTCAACGAATTTACGCTGGCCTTTTTCGAGTACGGCATCCCGGTCATCTGGCAGAACAGCGGCAAAGCCTGGCCGGATGGCGTGGCGACGACCGATACGCTGCCGGATGTCATCAGCCGGTTCGAGCGGTTTGAGCCGTATGAGGCGTCATTTCTGGACTGATAAACAATAGAAAAACAATAGAAAAACAATAGAAAAACAATAGAAAAACAATAGAAAAACAATAGAAGGATCGGCATGTCTCCATGTTTCATTCGCCGGCTGACGCCGGACGGCCTGCAAACCGTGCCTTACACCGCCGGTTCGCTGGCCGAGGCCGCCCGCTTCGAACCGGGGGAGGGTGTTTACACCGTCACCAACACCTATCACACCTTCCGGGTTTTGAAGTTCGACGCGCACCTGTCCCGGCTAGAAGAATCAGCACGGCGCGAGGGCATACCGCTTCGGCTCGACCGGCGGGCGCTGCGGGCGGCGCTGCGCGAGATGATCGGACAGGCGGGGTATGGCGATACGCGCTTTCGCATTACCGTACCCCGCGCCGATCGTGATACACTCATCCTGTCTTTAGAGCCGTTCCAGCCCCCGCCGCCGGAGGTTTACGAACAGGGCGTGCGGTGCGTCACTCTGCCGGACAGCGCACGCCAAAACCCCATCTCCAAAAATGTCGCCTGGATGCACGAACGCGAGCGGCTCGCGCTGCCGCCGGGGATTTATACCGGCCTGCTGCTGGATGCCGATGGTTTTATTCTGGAAGGGCTAAGCAGCAACTTTTATGCCGTCCAGGACGGCCAACTGTATACCGCCGGGGCAGGCGTGCTGCCCGGAATCGCGCAGCAGATCGTTTTTGCGGTCGCGCCGGGGGTGCTGCCGCTGTGTTTAGAGCCGGTGAATGTGCGCGATGTGCCGCGCCTGGACGAAGCCTTCATCACCAGCAGCAGCCGGGGAATCGTGCCGGTGGTCGAGATAGACGGCCTGGCAGTCGGCGCAGGCAGGCCGGGGATATATACGCAGGCGCTTTGGGCGGCTTACCGTGACTGGGTGCAGGCGCACCTGGAGCCGCTGTAGCGGCTTATTCGTCCAGCGGCGCTTTAAAGTCGTAAATGCCGTCGCGGACGGCCCAGCGGTGGCCGCACTCGCGGCAAACCAGGGTCGCGCTGTCGTGCGCCAGTTCGCCGCCGCATTCAGGGCAGACGAACAGCGACGGCGTATTGAGATGATTGGGCGATGCGCCGAGCGCGATATTGCGAGTGAAGATGCTGGGCGTATACAGCAGCCCGGTGAGCTGAAGCAGACCGTCCATGCCGACCAGCAGATCGGTCGGCAGCCGGTTTTTGAGGGACGCCAGCCGGAAAAACGACACCGGCAGGCGTTTTTCGGTTTCAAAGCGGGCGGCCTCCAGGCGCTGCTGCACGTATTCGGGATGGAAGTCGAAGTTGAGTTCAACGAATTCCACCGGCTCAGGGTCATAGGGATTCCAGGTTTGTTTGCCCAGCGCATAGCGCAGAACAGCCTTTAGGTGGCGCTTGTTGGCGAATTCCAGGATGAACACGCCGCCGGGGACGAGGGCGCGCCGCACCTGCGAAAAAACGGCACTTATATCGCTGATGTGGTGAATCACCCGGATGCCGGTCGCGGCGTCGAACGTGCCGGGGCGAAAGGGCAGGCGGTAAGCATCGGCGGCCACGTACAGGTAGCGGTCGGAGCCGCCCAGGTGCTGGCGGGCGTAACGCAGCTGCGACAGCGAATAATCGAGCAGGACGACCTGTTCGTAAGCGTGGTATTCGTTGGTCAGGCGGCCAAAGCCCGCGCCGATCTCCAGCAGACGCCGCCCGCCGCCAGGCAGCAGACGGCGCAGCGCCACCCGTTCGACGCGATCTTCATAATCCCGGCCTTTGGCTTCCCAGAACTCCGTCCGGTAATTCGATCCTTCATAGTCGCAGATGCGAGGCCGGGATTCGCGTGGCTTGGGCATAAATCCTCTCAGGTGATCGTATTGAACCGTAATTGCGATTATAAAACAAAGTTTAAAAAAGGGGGACACACAACCGGCGTCCCCCTTCGCAGATGCTGCGGCTTGCGGGCGGCTAACCGCCCGGTGTGGGCATAATGCCCAGGTCGCCGCCAGGTGGCGTGGGTGTTGGGGAAGCTGGCGTTTCGCCGGGTTGGAGCGGCGGCGTCTGTTCCGGCACGGCCTGAACCGAACCCGGCGCGACGGACTGCACCTCGATGATGACCGGCAGGCCGGTGAAATTCGTGTTTGGGATGCCCTGCGCGTTCAGATTTTCCGCCGCCTGGATGTTAATTTCCTGCGGCGAGCTGCCGTTTTCGTACAGTTCCGGGCGCATTTGCATATCCAGCGCCGGGATGCCGCCCACCGGCACGATGCCAGTTTGCGCCGGCAGGTTGGCCGGCGGGAAGGGTTCGCCGCCCAGGGTATAGTTGAGGCCGGCGGTGCGCGAATAACCCGGCCAGGGGTTGGCCGTATAAACCGTGTCGGCCAGCAGGTCCGGCGGCGAGCCGCTTAAAAGCTGGCCGGCAAACGGCCCGACTTCGCTCCAACTGCCGGGCAGGTTGCCCAGGATGCGCACGACCGGTTCCAGCACCAGCCGGAGGTTGTCAACCGGGTCGTGGAGCTGCGTCTGGCTTAAGGGGATGATCGCGCGCACGTCCAGTTCGACCGGCACATCCAGGTTAACCGGCACTTGCAGGTTGACCGGCACGTCCAGGTTGAGCGAAACCGGCAGTTGAAGCCCCTGCGGCAGCGATAAAAACACCTGGGCGTTGTTCAGTTCGCCCACGCCCGGCAGCGTGATATTGGCCGTCACGGCCACCGGAACGGGGGCGGTCAGCACGACGTTGGTCATGGTGTTAAGCGGGATGCTGGTATTGAGCGGGATGCTGGTATTGAGCGGGATGCTGGTGCGAACCGGAATCGTCCAGTCAATGGTCGCGTTGTTCAGCCCGACGAAGCTGCTGTGCAGCCCTTCCAGCAGCGGCCCGGCGATATTCTTTTTGATGTCGAAAATCGTCAACAGCAGGAACACCACCACCAGAACCAGCACGACATTAACGATAAACGAAAAAATCACCATAAAGCGCCAGAAAAACTTGCCGATTCTCCTGAGCATAAAACCTGCTCCTTAGTGTGGTTTCCGTCGTTGCGTAGCTACACTATACCTTACGCCGGAACATCAGAGCAAATAGATTTCTAACGGACGCCGTTCAGGGGGCGAAAAATAAAAAACCGGGGCGAACAAATAGCCCGCCCCGGCGAACAAACGGCAGGATTACAGCCCGGCCTCGCGGCGCAGCAGGTCGGCCTTGTCGGTTTTTTCCCAGGGTACGTCCAGGTCATCGCGGCCAAAATGCCCGTAGGCCGCCACCTGCTTGAAGATCGGGCGGCGTAGGTTCATGTCGCGGATGATGGCCGCCGGGCGCATGTCGAAGTGTTTGCGAATCAGCCCTTCGATGACTTCATCCGGCACCACGCCCGTGCCGAAGGTTTCGACGGCGATGGACGTGGGCTGCGCGACGCCGATGGCATACGACACTTGCAGCTCGAAGCGGCTCGCCAGCCCGGCGGCCACCACATTTTTAGCGATGTAACGCGCCATATACGCGGCGCTGCGGTCAACCTTCGTCGGGTCTTTGCCGGAAAACGCGCCGCCGCCGTGCCGCGCCACGCCGCCGTAGGTGTCCACGATGATCTTACGTCCGGTCAGTCCCGAATCGCCCAGCGGCCCGCCGGTGACAAAACGCCCGGTGGGGTTGACATAAATGCGCGTATCGGCGTCCAGCATGTCCTCCGGGACGATGGGTTTGATGATGTGTTCGATCACCGCCGCGCGGATTTCTTCCTGGCTGATTTCCGGCGCGTGCTGCGTGGAGATGACGATGGCATCCACCCGCTTGGGGCGGCCATAGGCATATTCGACCGTCACCTGGCTTTTGGCGTCCGGTCGCAGCCAGGGCAGTTCGTGGCTTTTGCGCGCTTCGGCCAGGCGGCGCGTCAGCTTGTGCGCCAGGGAAATCGTCAGCGGCATGAGTTCCGGTGTTTCGTCGCAGGCGAAGCCGATCATCATACCCTGGTCGCCCGCGCCGATGGCCTCAATTTCGGCATCGGTCATTTTACCCTCGCGGGCTTCCAGCGCCTTGTCCACGCCCTGGGCAATGTCCGGGGACTGCTCTTTGATCGAAACAATCACGCCGCAGGTATCGGCGTCGAAGCCGAATTTGCCGCGCGTGTAACCGATGTCGCGCACCGTCTCGCGCACCAGGCGTTCGATGTCTACATAGGCGCTGGTGGTGATTTCGCCGAACACAAAAACGATGCCGGTCGTCGTGGACGATTCGCAGGCGACGCGCGCGTTCGGGTCCTGTTCCAGGATGGCGTCCAGAACCGCATCGGAAATCTGGTCGCACATTTTGTCGGGATGCCCTTCCGAAACCGACTCCGACGTGAAGACGTAGTGCGGCGAGGTCATGAAGGTGGTGTTGGACAACTGCTGACGCTCCTTAAGACTGACCATGTGAGTTTCCTCCATAAAGTAAAAACGCCTCCCCTGGAACCGAGGAGGCGCGTGTTCGCTGCTCAAGCTCATCTTCCAGAGTTACCCTCTGTCGGACTTGGCACCTTCCCAACGCTTTGGGGGTTGCCGCGGTTTCTCAGGGCCGAATCCCTCCACCGCTCGTGATGAGTGCTGGGGTCGCACTTTCAGATTGTGTTTAATCGAATAACGACACCCTAAAATTAACCTAAAGTGAAGGTAATTTTACCAGTTTTGCCGGTCGAATGCAACAGCCAGGCAGGGCAATCGTATATAAACGGTAGAAGTGTTCTAAATCTGCTTTTCGACCCCCTCCGTCCCTTCGATACACCTCCCCCGTATACGGGGGAGGATGAATGCTCGCGTGACTCGCGCCCTCCCCGTATATGGGGAGGGCCGGGGAGGGGTCTGAAAGGGACATGAGCCGGTTAAGATTTGATATGCAATCGCCCTGGTCAGATGGCGCTCCGCCCATGTCGCCAATCTGAAGTGCCTTAAAAATTGCCGCCGGCGGCCCGGCTGCGCCCCAGGTGCGCCAGGAACTCGTCACGGGTGGTGCGGTTGGTGCGGAAATCGCCGAGCATGGCGCTGGTGGTCATGCTGGAGTCGTGTTTGTGGACGCCGCGAATCATCGAACACATATGTTTACCCTCCAGGACGACGGCCACGCCCTGCGCGTCCAGCACTTCGTTAATAAAGTCTGCGATCTGGCGCGTCATGCGTTCCTGCACCTGCAAGCGCCGGGCGAACATATCCACGATGCGCGGAATCTTCGACAGGCCGATCACCTTGCCGCGCGGGATGTACGCGACGTGAGCATGGCCGATGAAAGGCAGCATGTGGTGTTCGCACAGGCTGGAAAACTCGATGTCGCGCACAATCACCATGTCGTCGTATTCCACGTCGAAGATGGCGTTGTTGATAAGTTTCGAGGGGTCTACCCGGTAGCCGCCCAGCAGTTCTTCGTACATTTTGGCGACGCGCCGGGGCGTGTTCAGCAGCCCTTCGCGGTTCGGGTCTTCACCGACGGCGGTTAAAATATCAACGGTCGCCGCCTCGATCCGGGCGTGATCCACCGGGGGCAGACCGAGGTCGAAAATCCGCAGGAAGTCCTCTGACTGAAACTTATCTTCCATTTCCGCCAGGAGGTTTCCGTTCGTGAACAGCTCCTTATGATTACCGTTTGTATACATTATGTTCACCTTATGACCATTCTCTGCATCATTATTGACATTGAACCGCATTATACAGGAGTTTTTGTTACCAACATCATTAATTTATCAAACATTAAACCGATGATTACTATCCGCTAAAGCTGGTCTTTTGAGGCTTATGGTTATAATCCTTTCTAAACCGGCCAGGAACGATAGAAAGCTAACGACGGTGGATATAATCGAGATTGACAACCTGCGGCTGCGCTGCGTGATCGGCTTCAGCCCGCACGAACGGAAAGATAAACAGGATGTGGTCATCGGCCTGCGTATCCGCGCCGACATGCGCCGCGCCGGGCAAACCGACAATCCGGACGACGCCTTCAACTACCGCACGGTGACGAAGGTGATAATTGGACACGTTGAGAATTCCAGTTATTACCTGGTGGAGGCGCTGGCGACGGCGATTGCGCGCATCTGCGTGGTGGAACATAACGCCGAGTGGGTGCAGGTGCGCGTGCATAAACCCGGCGCGCTGCGGTTTGCCGACAGCGTGGGGGTAGTCATCGAAAGGACGCGCGATGACTTCGCCTGATGTGTATGTTTCGCTCGGCTCGAACATCGCGCCGGAACGCAGCCTGGCCGAGGCGGTGCGGCTGCTGCGCCAGAAGTGCGACGTGCTGGCGCTGTCATCGGTTTACCGCACCGCGCCCCAGGGTTATGCCGACCAGCCTGATTTTTTGAATATGGCCGTGAAGCTGCATACGGCGCTGCCGCCGGAAATATTCAAACGCGAGGTGCTGGATTGGATTGAGCGGCGATTGGGGCGCGTGCGCGACCCGCTGAACAAAAACGCCCCGCGCACGATTGACCTGGATATTTCGCTGTGGGGCAGCGCCGTTTTTACTTACGGTGATAAACCCTGGCGCGTGCCGGACCCGGACATCGTGCGTTTTGCCCACGTAGCCGTGCCGCTGGCGGAACTGTCGCCGGATTTTTTGCACCCGACCGAAGGGCTTACCCTGGCGGCGCTGGTCGCGCGTTTTAAGAGCGAGATTTTCGAGCGGTTTGTGTTAACGATCTGATGTTCAGCCGCGCACAGCCGGGCAAACGTCGGTTGAAAGCCCTTCAGGAATTGGCGGCAGGTGGTACAATAACGCCCGATGCGCGTTTCTGGCGCTAACAGACTCGCCACCACCTGGGAGAGTGTTTTTGATGAATCTGATTGATTATGGGCGTATCCTGCTGCGGCGCGGGTGGATTATGCTGCTGCTGGCGCTGGCTGCCGCCGCCGCCGGCTATTTCCTCAGCACGCAGCAGACCAAAATTTACCAGTCTACGCAGCGGGTTTTAATCCAGCCGGCGCGCACCGATCTGGGGCTGGCCGAGGCCATTCTGCGCGTGTTGAATTCCTACGCCGTTTACATTGACAGCGAGACGGTAGCCCGCCGCGTGATTGATGAGCTTCAGCTGGATATGACGCCGGGCGACCTGAAAAGTAATGTGTTCATCGCGCCGGACATGCTGCGGCTGGTGATTCAGATTGACGTGCGCCTGCCCGACTGCGACCTGGCGAACGACGTGGCGCGGGTGTGGGGCGACCAGCTGGTGCAGTGGCGCAACCAGCAGAACCAGCTTCAGCGCCGGGAAGACCGGGTGGACGCCTTGCCCGCCGACACGCCCCGCTGCGAGCTGTTCGCGCCGCGCCCGCTGGTGAATACGGCGGTGGGCGGGGTGCTGGGGCTTTTGCTGGGCGGCATCATCGTTTTTGTGCTGGAATATCTGGAAAGCAGCATCATCCGCCGCCGGGAGGACCTCGAACGTTCGCTCGACCTGCCTGTGCTGGCGGCCATCCCGGACTCGGAAGGATAGGCGACATGACGAAAACCCAACTCATCACCCTCAGCGATCCTCGCTCGGCGGCTGCCGAAGCCTACCGCACGCTGCGTACCAACCTGATGTTCAGCAGCGTGGAGCAGCCGATTCATACGCTGCTGGTTACATCGTCGGCGGCGGACGAGGGCAAAAGCGTGCTGCTGGCGAATCTGGCGGCAGCGTTCGCGCAGGGGGGGAACAAAACCATCCTGGTAGATGCCGACCTGCGGAAGCCGTCCCAGCACGACATTTGGGGAGTGAGCAGCGAGCGCGGCCTGACGACCATGATTTTGGAAGATGCCGCGCTGTCCACGCCGCCGCTGGTGAATACCGAAGTGCCAAATCTTCAGGTGCTGCCCGCCGGGCCGCTGCCGCCCAATGCTGCCGACGTGTTGAGCAGCCAGCGTATGACGGAGATTATCGGTCTGTTGAAGGCGCGGGCGAATTACGTGCTGTTCGACAGCCCGCCGGTGCTGGCCGCGACCGATGCCGCGCTGCTCGGCTCGAAGCTGGACGGCGTGCTGCTGGTGGTGCGCGCCGGGCATACTCGCCGCGACCAGGCGGCCCGCGCCCGCCAGGCGCTGGAGCGCGTCCACGTGCGAATCGTCGGCGCGGTTTTAAGCAACGCCCCCAAAGAAAGCGCGGCGGGTTATTATGGGTGAGGCCAGATGGTCACGACGCCAAACGACATTCGCGTACACGACTGGAACGAGTTAAACGACCAGATTTTTGAAGGGTCGTGGAACGAGGCGTTACAACGCTACCGCACCCCGTTTGCGTTTCGCGGCGTATCGAGCGTGCAGCACGATCTGAAAACCAGTCTGATGCGGTTGGGCGGTGATTACGCCATTCTGGAACAGGTGATTCTGCGGAATTTTCGTAAGTACGCCCACCGGGACGCCAGCCCCGGCGATTCGGTCTGGAACTGGATGGCGCTGGCGCAGCATCACGGCCTGCCCACGCGGCTGCTGGACTGGACATTTTCGCCTTATGTGGCGCTGCATTTTCTGACGGCCAACCTGGACGCCTACGATGAGGACGGCGCGCTGTGGTGTGTCAACATCCGGCTGCTGCGGCGGCTGCTGCCGGAAAAGCTGAAGATGATCCTGACCGAAGAATATGCTATCGGCTTCAGCGTGGATATGTTGGGCCGCGCCGCGCTTTCGCTCCAGGAATTCGACCGCCTGGCCGACGAGCCATTTGCTATCTTTTTCGACCCGCCGGCGCTTGACCAGCGGCTTGTGAACCAACTGGCGGTGTTTTCAATGATGTCCAGCCCGACGGCGGCGCTGGACGAATGGCTGGCGGATAAACCCGACCTGTACCGGCGCATCATCATCCCGGCGGAACTGAAATGGACGGTGCGTGACCGGCTGGATGATTTGAACGTTACCGAACGGGTATTGTTTCCGGGGCTGGACGGCCTCAGCAGTTGGCTGAAGCGGTACTACAGCCCGCGCAACCGGTAGCGCCGCGCCGCAATGTTAAGCGGCGCGAGGGGCGCTTCGCTGTACAATGATAGAGAAGGGCTGATGGCCGCCATGCCGGACGACAACCTGCCGCCTGACCCCAACGCGCTTGCCAAATGGGAAAAACTCCCCCAGAATAAACCGTCGAAACAGGCGCTCCCGCCCCTGGCTGGCGGCGCGCGCCGGATGTGGTGGGCGCTGGCGCTGCTTGCCGGGCTGGCGTTGATCGCGCTGCTGCAAGGTCGTATCGGGTAGGGCCGGCTTTTTAAACCCGCCCTGACCATGTGCCGGGTTGGAATAATCAAAGGGGAAAGGCCGATTATGAAGGGATTGATCCTGAGCGGTGGTAAAGGGACGCGCCTGTATCCACTGACCTATACGCTTGCCAAGCAGTTGATCCCGGTTGCCAACAAACCTGTTCTCGTCCGCGTGATCGAATCGATTCGGGATGCGGGGGTGGGCGAAATCGGCGTGGTCATCGCGCCGACCACCGGGCAGGATATTCAGAACGCGCTCGGTGACGGCAGCCAATGGGGGGTAAAGCTGACGTACATCATGCAGCCCAGCCCCGACGGGCTGGCGCACGCTGTCAAAATCTCGCGTGATTTTTTGGGGGATGACCGTTTTGTGATGTTCCTGGGCGATAATGTCATCCAGGGCGGCATTAACCGGCTGATCGGCGATTTTGCCGGCAGTGTATGGAACAGCCAGATCGTCTTAAAAGAGGTTGAAAACCCGCGTTCGTATGGTGTCGCCAAATTACGCCCGGACGGCAGCATCGAGCGGCTGATCGAAAAGCCGAAAGACCCGCCCAGCAATCTGGCGCTGGTCGGTATTTATATGTTCGACTCTACCATCTGGGAAGCGGTGGACGCTATCAAACCCTCGGCGCGCGGCGAGCTGGAGATCACCGACGCGATTCAATGGTTGATTGATGCCGGGCGCACGGTTTACCCGCATGTACATCAGGGCTGGTGGATTGACACCGGCAAGCCGATGGACATGCTGGAGGCTAATTCGCTGGTGCTGGAGGAGCTGACGCCGGCGATTTCGCCCGAAGCGATCATCGAAAACGCCCAGATAGACCGGCGCGTGACCGTCGAACGGGGCGCGCGTATCATCAACAGCACGGTGCGCGGGCCGGCCATCATCGGGGAATACACGGTGATCGAAAACAGCTACGTCGGGCCGTTCACCAGCATCTACCATCACGTCACCGTCCGCGACTGCGAGATCGAACGCAGCATCGTGCTGGAACACAGCACCGTCCAGGATTTGCCGGTGCGCCTGCAAGACAGCCTGATCGGGCGGCACGCCGTCGTGTGCCGCAGCGGCGAGCGTCCGAAGGCGCTGAAGATGAACCTGGGCGACCACAGCACGCTGTGGATGGCGTAAGTTTTTTGTAAGGCCAAAACTGGTATATCGAATATGTGGGGGCGCGCAGCCGCGCGCCTCTGCGTTGGATGGTTGAAGGAAACATGATCGAACAATTCAAACCCACCAGGCCGATTCGCCTCATTGCCCTTGATATTGACCACACGCTGCTGAACATGCAGCAGCAGCTTACCGAACGCACCGAACGGGCGCTGCGCGCTGCCATAGAGCGCGGCGTGCAGGTGGTGCTGGCGACCGGCAAAAGTTTTTATTCGGCTGCCGGCCTCATCCAGCGGTTGGGGCTGACCACGCCCTGCATTTTCGTCCAGGGGACGACCATCTACAACCCGGACGGCACGCTGCGCCACCAGCAGCTTCTTGACCCGGCCATCGCGCGCCAGGTGATTACCTTCGCCGAAGACCGGGGTTATTCGGTGGCGCTCTACAGCGGGACGCGCGTTCTGATGCGCCAGCGGGACGCGCGGGTGTTTGACCTGAACGTGCGCTACGGCGAGCCGATGGAGACGATTGGCCCGCTGCAAAATGTCCTTGATGTGCTGCCGGTTAATAAGCTGGTCGCTACCGGCAGCGACGCGAAAACCGTCACGGCGCTGCGCTGGCAGTTGGGGATGCAGATCAACGGTTCGGCGCGGCTGCTGCAAGCCGGCGTGCCGTATATGATGGAAATTCTGCCGCCGGGGGCCTCGAAGGGCGCGATGCTGAAGGTGCTGCTTAAGGAACTGGGGATCGCCCCGGAGGAAATGCTGGCCGCCGGCGACGCCGAAAACGACATCGAGATGGTTCAGATGGCCGGGGTAGGGGTGGCGGTGGGCAACGCCAGCGAGTCGCTCAAAAAAGTGGCCGATTATATCGCCGCCAGCAACGACGAGGACGGCGTGGCCGAAGCGGTCGAACGCTTTGTGCTTGAGGCCGGTGAAACGGCCAGCGAGACGGACGCCTCCACTGTGCCGGTGGGCGCGTCCGAGGTGAACGGCAGTTAGTTTAACGAAGGTAACGGGTATATGAAAAACATCCTGGTGACGGGCGGGGCGGGGTTCATCGGCAGCGCGTTTGTGCGCTACGCGGTGGAAAAATACCCGCATTATCACATCATCGTCTACGACAAACTGACCTATGCGGGCAACCTGGAAAATCTGCTGCCGGTCAGCCAGCGCGCCAACTACCATTTCGTCCAGGGGGACATCGCCGACCGCGAGGCCGTTCGAGGTGTGATCGAGCAGTACGGCGTGGATACCATCGTCAACTTCGCCGCCGAAACTCATGTTGACCGCAGCATCCTCGACCCGGACGCCTTCATCATGTCCAATGTCGTCGGCGTCCATATCCTGCTGGAAGCGGCCAACCATTACAAGATGGAGCGTTTTTTGCACGTTTCGACCGATGAGGTCTACGGCGACATCGAAGGCAGCTACTTCTCTAAAGAAAACGACCCCTTCGCCCCCAACAGCCCGTATGCGGCCAGCAAAGCGGGCGGCGACCTGATGGTGCGCGCCTATCACGTCACACATGGGCTGAACACGGTCATCACGCGCGGCAGCAATACCTTCGGCCCGTACCAGTATCCCGAAAAGCTGCTGCCCCTGTTCATCACCGAGGCGATAGATGATAAACCGTTGCCGGTATATGGCGACGGGATGCAGGTGCGCGACTGGCTGTACGTGGACGATCACGCGATGGGCGTGGACGCGGCGCTGCATAACGGCGTGGCCGGCGAAGCCTATAACATCGCCGGCGAAAACTTGCAGCACAACATTGACGTGATCCGCCGCCTGCTGAGTTTGCTGGGCAAGCCGGAGTCGCTGATAAAGTTCGTCCCCGACCGCGAAGGCCACGACCGCCGCTACGCGATGGACTGCGCCAAACTGCGCGCCATCGGCTGGCAGCGGCAGTACAGCTTCGAGGACGCGCTGACACGCACCGTCGAATGGTACAAAAACAACGAAAGCTGGTGGCGGAAGATCAAAACCGGCGAGTATCTGGAATACTACAAACGCCAGTACGCGGCGCGGCTGGCGGCGGCAGGCGTTTCCCTCTAACCAGGCCGCCTGCGGGATGTTTATCGCGCCCTGAACCACACGTTCGGGGCGTGATTTTTGTCGCTAATATCCGAGAGCGCCCGGCCTATTTTGTCAGTTATCCACAATCGCCGGTCACGGGCAAACCTCTTATACTTCACCGTTTGTAATCTTTGTCAATAAAAGGGGGTAGCCCATGTCCCTGCGGGATTTTCTTGAACTTCCGTATGACCAGCTTGAGGAATTAAATCTGGCGGCCAAAGCCCAGCGGCTTAACCGCACGCCGCCGGATCAAATCCGCGAGGCGCGTTTGCGCTATCTGGCCGACGAGAAGCGCATCAAGGCGGTGACGGTGTGTTTTTCCGACCTAGAAGGCCGCCTGCACATGCTGGATTATGACAAAAAGTTCCTCATCCGCTCGTCGGACAACCTAACCTTCGACGGTTCATCGGTGCGCGGTTTTTCCCGGCAGGCCGAATCTGACCTGCGGCTGGCGGTGGACTGGCCGGCCTTTTACTGGCTGCCGGCGGATATTTTCGGGCCGGGCAAGGTGCTGGTTTTTGGCGAGGTGCAGCAGCAGGACGGCACGCCCTACGCCGCCGACCTGCGCTCACGGTTGAAGGCGTTCGCCGAGCAGCGTTTTCAGCAGGATGGCATGACGGCCAGCGTCGCGCCGGAAATCGAGGGCTTTTTGTTTCAGGGGCGGAACAGCGAACAGGCGTTTGTGGATACGCGGCTGCTGGAGCCGATCAGCACCGGCGGGTATTACCACGCGCTGCCCGGCGACGCGCTGCGCCTGTTCATTGACGCGGCGGCGGAGGCGCAGCGGGCGCTCGGTTTCGAGAACGAAAAAGATCACCCGGAGGTCGCGCCGTCTCAGTTTGAGATGAACTATTCGCACACCGAGGCCACCATCGCCGCCGACCAGATCATGCTGTACAAGCTGATCTGCCGCCAGGTGGCCGACCGCATGGGCATGACGGCCAGCTTTTTGCCCAAGCCGATCACCGGCGTCAACGGCAGCGGGATGCACACCAATATCTCTGTCGCCCGTGACGGGGTGAACACCTTCTACGACCCGGCAGGGCGCGAGAGCCTCTCCGCCGCCGCCTGGGATTTCCTGTACCGGATTCTATACAGCGCCAAAGATATTTGCCTGGTGCTGAATTCAAGCGTGAATGCTTACCGCCGGCTCGACCCGCACTACGAAGCACCGAACCAGATTCGCGCCTCGCCGATTGATCGCGGCTCGATGATTCGTATCCCGCTGGGCAACGCGCGTTCGGCGCGCATCGAAGTGCGCTCGATTGCCCCGGACGCCAACCCCTATCTGGTTATCTACACGCTGCTGAAGGTAGGGCTGGAAGGGCCGCTGCCGGATGGTTTTGTGCCGCCGGAGGATGCCTTCCTGCCGGATAACATCTACGATGCCATCACCCACTTCCAGGGCAGCGCGCTGGTAGAAAACCTGCTTGGGGCGGAGATTCGCCAGAAGTTCGCGCAGCTCAAGCTGGACTCGGCAGAACGCTGTCCCCGGCAGTTGGGCCGTGTCATCAAACGCTCGGAAGTGCAGTTCCACCACGAAGTCACCAACCAGAGCCTTTGGAACCTGTTTTAGGGCATTTGGGGCGCGCCGGTACGCGCCCCGTTTTCCTGCCGATTTTAAGCCGCCGGGCGCGTCCAGTCCGGCGGTTTGTTTTGAAGCGCATTCACCAGGTCGTCCGCCAGCAGCACCGCTTCGGCCAGTTTGCCGGCGCTCAGCCACTTGACCGTATCTTCCGGGCAGTGATAAAACGGACTCCAGGGTGTCGAACTGATCGCCAGGCTCGGCACGCCGCGCCAGGCGAAGGTTGAATGGCTGCTCTGCGGGTAGGGTTCGACCCAGGTCACGCCGGGGTGACGCCGGGTGATGTCCGCCGCCAAAGTCTGGAACGGCTCGGAATGGGCAGTAATCATGATCGAAGTCGTGCCGAGGCGCTGGCCGATGCCGTCTATGTTGATGGCGGCCAGTACGGTATCCAGGCGGTCGCCGCGATGGCGCATGTATTCCCGGTCGTCGTTGCCCAGGTATTCCTCATCGTTGAAGGCCACCAGTTCCAGCCCCAGCGGCAGCGATTGGCCGCCCAGCCGGTTCGCCAGCGCCAGCAGCGCCGCCGGGCGTTTGGCTTCCAGCAGGCCGTTGATCTTCTGGTCGCGTTCGATCTGGTACATGGTATGGTTTTTGGGCGTCAGCGGCGACAGCGCCAGTTCGCCGTACAGCAAACCGATGCGGCCTTCCAGGTCGGCGGCTTCCAGTTCGGCCAGGGTGCAGGCCGCCACCGTTGGCGCAGTCACGTCGCAGGGCGGCGACCACGTATTGGCCCCCGCCGCCAGCCGTTCGCCGCCCTGTTCCAGAATAGTTTCCTCATGATGCCAGTCCGGGCAGTCGAAGCGCAGTTCTTCGACTTGCAGCCCGGCGTTTTGAAAAACCGAAGCGATGTAATCCCCCGCCGCGCAGTTCGCCGCCGAGCCGACCGGGCGCGGCCCAATTTCGACGGCCAGATGGTGAACGTGCTGCATCATTTCGGACTCAAGGTTTGTCGGCACGATTTTTTGACCTTTCGTGATTAAACCGTCCATCCTCTATGATACAACCCTGGCGGGTTTATGGAGGGGTTTGCGGTTAACGCGGCTTCAGCCCCATTTCCGGCACTTCTGGCACGCTCTCGTCATACAGCCAGGACTCGAAGAAGGCGGCTAAACTCTGCCCGCTGATTTCCTCCGCGACAGCGATAAAGTCGGCGGTGGCCGCGTTGGCGTGTTGAAAGCGCTCGTAATACGTCCGCAGGATGTCAAAAAACGCCTCGTCGCCGACGCGCAGGCGCAGCGCATGAAGCACCCATGCCCCGCGCACGTAAACGCCGCCGTTGAACAGGTTGTCCGGGGGCGGGTCGCCGGGCGGCAAAAAATGTCCCAGCGCCAGCGCCGGGGTCGCCAGCGGTTGGTACAGGTCACGCATGTAGCGGTCAAGGGCTTCGGGGCCGTCGGTATGTTCCAGCCACAGCGCGGCGGCGTAGGTGGCAAACCCTTCGTTCAGCCAGATGTCCTTCCATTCCGCCAGGCTGACGCTGTTGCCGAACCACTGGTGCGCCAGTTCGTGCGCGATGACGTTTTCCGAACTTGCGCCGCCCAGCGCCGTATTGCTGCCGAACAGCGAAAGCGTCTGGGTTTCCAGCGCGAAGGGTAGGCTGCGGTCGGCGACCACTACCCCGTAAGCCTCGAACGGGTAGGGACCAAACATTTCGCTGAAAAACGCGATCATCTCCGGTGTGCGGCTGAAGGTGAGGACGCCCTGCTGGAACACGCGCGCCGGGAAATAATTGCGAATCGGCAGGCCGTCCGGGCCTTTCGCCTTTTCGACCACAAAATCGCCGATATTCACCGTGACAAGGTAGCTGGCGATTGGATCGCGGGACTCCCAGACATAGGTGATCGTGTCGTCGTTTTCGCGCGTTTCGGTCAGCAGGCCGTTGGCGGCCACAATATACGGCTGCGGGACGGTGATTTCAAAGCGGTAGGTGGCTTTATCCAGCGGGTGGTCGTTGACCGGATACCAGAAGGCCGCGCCGTTGGGTTCGCTGGCGACATACACGCCCTGCTCGTGGCGCGTCCAGCCGCGCGCGAACACGTCGTAATAATGCGGCACGCCGTCGCCCGGCACGCCGCTGTAGCTGACGGCGACGCTGAAATCCTGGCCGGTTTTAAGCGGCTGCGCCGCCTGGATGGTCAGTTCGCGCCCGTCGCGGCTGAAGCCGGCGGGGGCGTCGTCGAGGTGTACGGCGCTGATGTCAAAACCGAGGAAGTCCAGGTTGAAGGCGCTTAAATCGTGGATGGCGGTGGCGTTTAGCGTGACCGTGCCGGAGAGCATATTGGTCGCCTCGTCCCAGGCCAGGTCAAGCGTGTAATGCTGAACGTCGTAACCGCCGTTGCCCAGGCTGGGAAAATAGGAGTCGCCGATGCCGGCAGCGCCGGGGACGGCTTCTTCCGCGTGGACGAGACCCATCATCATCATCATCAGAACAAACGTGATTTTACGCATGAAAAACCCTCTGTGAGAACTTTATTTATATTACTCCGAACTATGCCTAAAAGTTGGCTGCGATCTCGTGTAGAATGGCGGCTGGAAAACGAGTTGAGGAAAAAACATGCGGATTCAACGCGCGGCCCGCCGCCAGCGGACGCCCTGGTTGGGCTGTGGCTGCATCGGTATCGCAGTTGGGATCGGGCTGGTGGGGCTGGTGGCCGTGATCGTCATTGTGCCGGCTTTACCGGGGCTGGCGGCGCGCCTCGCCGGGTTAACCCCCAGAGGCAGCACCGATGCCCTGTTTGTGGACGCGCCGCCCCCGGCTGTGCAGGTCGAAAACCCGTTTACGCCGCCGGATGCGGTCGTGACGTTGGGGGATCACGGGCAGGTGTCGCTGTCCGCCGACGCCGGTTATTATTCGGTCATCACCGGCTTCAGCGATGGCGCGCCGGTGGCGGTCGTCAGTTTTACGGAAAACAGCCTGATGGATTTGTGCTACCAGCGCGCCGACCTGTGCAGCGGGGCGGGCAGTTCGTTCCGCAACGCGCGGTTAGACCTGCGTCCGGGCGGGGCAGTGGTTTATGCCGACCTGCTCGTGCCGGGCATGGGCATCTGGCAGCCGGTGGGCGTGGCGCTGCGCCTGGATGCGGCTCGCCGCCAGTTCGTCGTGGCGGGCGTTGACCTGGGCGGCACGCTTTACGATCTGCCGCAGGACGCCCTGGGTGAGCAGGTGACGCAGCTCGCCGGCGCGGGCAACGACTTGCTGCGCCGGTTGGAACTGGATGCCGGCGGTGGGCGCTATGGACAGCCGGAAGTGGTGATAGACGATGGCACGCTAACCCTGGTGTTGCGTTAAGCTGACGCGCGTTTTATGATTTTGGGAGCGCAGCAGCGAGGAGGGGGTATGCGAGCTATCATCACCGGCGCAGCCGGCCGCCTGGGCGGACGGCTGATGCAAATCCTTAAAGAACGCGGTTATGATGTCATCGGCGTGGACATCGTGCCGGGCGAGGGGATTGAGCGGCTTGATCTGAGCGATTACGACGCCAGCCACAAATTCATTTACGCGCGCCGCCCGGAAATCGTCATTCACCCGGCGGCCTGGACGGACGTGGACGGCTGCGCCCGCGATCCCGAAAAGGCGATCATTATCAACGGCTTCGGCACGCAGCATATCGCGCTGGCGACGGCGGCGGTTAAAGCGGCGGTGGTGTACGTCAGCACCAACGAAGTTTTTGATGGCCGGGGCGACCGCCCGTACCGGGAATATGACACTCCCGCGCCGGTCAACGCTTACGGTTACAGCAAGTGGGTGGGCGAACAGGCCACCCTGCACCATAACCGGCGTCATTACATCGTGCGGACATCCTGGTTATTCGCACATGGCGGCAAAAACTTCATCCAGACCATCTTAAATGCTGCCCAGGCCGGTAAAAAGCTGCGGGTCGTCACCAACGAAGTCGCCAACCCGACCTACAACAACGACCTGGCCGCTGCGCTGGTGGATTTGATCGAAACCGGGCGCTACGGCATTTATCATTTCGTCAACGAGGGGGCGGTTTCGCGCTATCACTTCGCGCGTTATTTCCTCGACCGCGCCGGTTATGCCGGCACGCCCATCGAGCCGATCAGCAGCCACGAATACCCGCGCCCCTCCACGCCGCCGGTTTACTGCGGCCTCAGCAACCTGGCCGGGCGGCATATCGGCATCGCGCTGCGCCCCTGGCAGGAAGCGGTGGATGCGTTTCTGGCGAAGGAAGGACTGCTTAAGTGACGAGAGATGAGGTATGAGTGCTAAGTAAACTCATCCCTCATCCCTAACCCTTATGGACTCAACACCCGGCACTCAACATTCAGCACTTTTTTCTATCGTCATTCCCAACTGGAACGGCGCGCGTTTTCTGCCGGCCTGCCTGGACGCGCTGGCGCGGCAGACCTACCCCGCGCTGGAAGTTCTGGTGGTGGATAATGCTTCTTCGGATGGCTCGCAAGACCTGGTGCGGGCGCGCTACCCCCAGGTTAAATTGATCGAACTGCCGGAAAATCGCGGTTTCACCGGCGCGTGTAACGCCGGCATCCGGGCGGCAGCGGGCGAGTTTATCGCCCTGCTGAACAATGACACCGAAGCCGACGCGGGCTGGGCGGCGGCAGCGGCGGATGTTTTCCGGCGGCAGGCTGAAGTTGGCATCGTCGCCAGCAAGATGCTGCTTTTCGACCGGCGCGACCACATCCACACCGCCGGCGATTATTTCACGCTCGACGGGCGGGCGGGCAATCGCGGCGTGTGGCAGAAGGACGAAGGCCAGTTCGACCGGGAAGAATATGTATTCAGCGCCTGCGGCGGCTCGTCGGTGTACCGCCGCGCCATGCTCGATCAGATCGGCCTGCTGGACGACGATTTTTTCTTCTCGCTGGAGGATATTGATCTGGCCTGGCGGGCGCAGCTCACCGGCTGGCGCTGTCTTTACACACCGCGCGCCATCGTGTACCATCATCTTTCCGCCACCGGCGGTGGCTTGACCGCCAGCTATTACGACGGGCGCAACCTGATTTTTGTGCTGGTGAAAAATTATCCCGCTGCGCTGTGGCGTATTTATGGCCGGCGCGTGATGTGGTCGCAGGCGCGGCTGGCGTGGGAGGCGCTGCGCGCCTGGCGAGGCGCAGCGGCGCGCGCGCGCCTGCGCGGGATGCTGGCGGGAATCGTGGGTATACCCCGCATGTGGCGCAAACGCCGCGCTGTCCAGCGAATGCGAACCGTCTCGACGGCGGATTTAGAGAGGATACTGTCGGCCCCAGGGGTACAATAATGCAGGATGTAATCGAACAGGAAATCGAAACCTTGAATGAAAATGAGCGCCCGCTGCTCTCCATCGTCATCCCCGCGCACAACGAAGAAAGCCGGCTGCCCCCCAGCCTGGAGAAGATAGACGCCTTTTTGAAAACCCAGCCCTATGAGGCCGAAGTGATTGTAGTCGAAAACGGCAGCACTGACCGCACCGTAGCGGTTGCCGAGGACTTCGCCCGGACGCACCCTTATGTGCGCGTGGTTCAGGCGGCGGTGCGCGGCAAGGGGCTGGCCGTAAAAGTTGGCATGTTGGAGGCGCGCGGGGCGTTCCGGTTTATCTGTGACGCCGACCTGTCCATGCCGATTGAGGAAATCCGGTATTTTTTGCCGCCCGAATCTGACGGTTACGATGTCATCATCGCCAGCCGCGAAGGGCGAGAGGCGAAACGCATCGGCGAGCCGGAGTATCGCCATATCATCGGGCGCATCAATAACTTCATCATCAAACTGACGGCGGTGCGCGGCTTCGAGGATACCCAGTGCGGTTTTAAGATGTTCACGCAGGCCGCCGCCGAAGACTTGTTCGGCGTGCAGCAGATGACCGGTATCGGCTTCGACATCGAGCTGTTATTTGTCGCCAAGCGGCGCGGTTATCGCATCAAACAGGTGCCGATCACCTGGTACTTTGACCCTGACAGCCGAATGCGGCTGGTGGGCGACTCGCTGCACCTGCTGGTGGAAATCTGGCAGATTCGGCGCAACTGGTTCTGGGGGGTGTATGCCAAAAAACAGCCCGACCGCCAGCCTCAGACATGAGCGGGAATATTTTGCCCAGGGCTGCCGCTACATCTTTGGTTTAGATGAGGCCGGGCGCGGCCCCTGGGCGGGGCCGGTGGCTGCCGGGGCGGTGTGCCTGCCGCTGGAACGCGCCGACCTGGGTAAAATCCTGTCCGGCGTGCGCGACAGCAAGCAGCTTACCCCCCGTGCGCGGGCGCGGCTGGTCAGCCGCATTCAGGAAACCGCGCTGGCCTGGGGCGTGGGCAGCGCCAGCCACGCCGAAATTGACGAACTGGGCATCGTGCCGGCGGTCAAACTGGCGATGAAACGGGCGCTGGATAAAGCCCTGGCCGGGGTGGACTTCACCCCGGACTGCCTGTTCCTGGATGCGCTGCTGTGGCCGGAAATGGCGCATATCCCCCAGGTGAGCATGATCGGCGGCGATATACGCTCGTTGAGCATCGCCGCCGCCAGTGTGCTGGCGAAGGTCTGGCGCGACGAGTATATGGTCGAACTGGACGGCGAGCTGCCCCAGTACGGTTTCGCCGTCCACAAGGGTTACGGCACGAAGCGCCATCAGGCGGCGCTGGAAGCCTACGGCCCGTCCCCGGTTCATCGGCGTACCTTCGCGCCGGTGCGAAAATATCTGTCCGAATCATGAAACTGGCGCTCGTCCACGACTGGTTGAACCAGATCGGCGGGGCGGAGGATGTGCTGGCCGCGCTGGTAGACCTGTACCCCAGCAGCCCGGTTTATACCAGCATCTACGCGCCCGACCTGATGCCCGCCGCCTATCGAGAGTGGGACATCCGCACGCTGTGGATAGACCGGCTGCCCGGCATCCACCGCCACCACCAGCCGTACCTGCCGCTGTACCCGCCGGCCTGGGGCGGCTTAGACCTGTCGGCTTATGACGTGGTGTTGAGCAACAAAAGCGGCTTCTGTCACGGTTTCCGGCATGGCGACCGGACGCTGCACATTTGCTACTGCCTGGCGCCCACGCGCTATGTCTGGGAGCTTGACCACTATATCGCCCGCGAGGGCCTGGGCAGGCCGGTGGAGCTGGCGCTGCGCCCGCTGGTGGCCGCGCTGCGGCGTTGGGATTATGCGGCGGCACAGCGCGTTCATCATTTCATCGCCATTTCGACCGAGATTCAGGCGCGCATCAAAACCTATTATCACCGCGACTCGACCATCATTTACCCGCCGGTGGATACCGCGCGCTTCCGGCCATCCGCCGAGGTGGATGATTATTTCCTGGTGGTGTCGCGGCTGATTCCCTACAAGCGGATTGATCTGGCGGTGCAGGCGGCCACCCGGCTGAACGTGCCGCTGAAGGTGGGCGGCAGGGGGCGCGACCTGGAACGCCTGAAGGCGCTGGCCGGCCCGACGATTGAGTTTTTGGGTTACGTGCCGGACGAGCAACTGCCGGGCTTGATGGCGCGGTGTAGGGCGTTTCTGTTTCCGGGATTAGAGGATTTTGGTATTACGCCGGTGCAGGCGCAGGCGGCGGGCCGCCCGGTGATCGCGTTTGGCGGCGGCGGCGCGCTGGATACGGTCATCCCCGGTAAAACCGGTGTGTTATTCAATGAAATGACGGTCGAAAGCCTGATGGCGGCGATGGCGTCCTTCCAGCCGCGCGCCTACGACCCGGCAGCCCTGCGCGCCCACGCGCTCCGGTTTGATACGCAGGTGTTCAACCGGCAGATCGGCGATTATGTCGAAACGGCCTGGGCGGAATTTTCCAGCGCCAGGTAATTATTTCACGGCGTAACCGGCGATATGCGGGCCGGCGATAAACAGCGGCACATCAAAATGTTCGATGTTCACGCTGCTAAAGCCTGCGCCGGTGATGGCCGCCCCGGTTTCGCGGTTGGGGTAGCAGCCATCCCCGACTGCCGCCCAGACCGGCCTGATGGTATTCTGCGCCCGGCGCAGCCAAGTGCCGCGCGGCGCGGCCACGTGTTCCAGAAAGATGAAACGCCCGCCGGGTTTAAGCACCCGCCAGATTTCGCCCAGGGCGCGCGGCTGGTCGTTCACCGAACACATAACATGCGTGCTGACCACTGCATCCAGGCTTTCGTCCGGCAGGTCCAGGTTTTCGACCGCCAGCGGGCGGATGTCCGGCGCGGTTAACCCGGCGCGCCGGGCGGTGCGGAGCAGGTGCGGGTGCATGAACAGGTTCGGCTCCGCGCCGATCCAGCGGATTCCCGGCTGAAAATAGGCAAAATTTGCGCCTGTACCCGGCCCGATTTCCAACACGTCGCCGGAGAGGTCGGCCAGCAAGCGCCGCTTGGTGGCTTCAAAAATGTGGTCAAATCGCAGCGGGTCGGCCTGGGCGTACCAGAAGGCGAAAAGCCGCTGTCCCAACCCTGCGCGCCCATTGGATGGGGCGGATGAGTTTGGCATTTGAAAACCTCCTCAGTGTGTATAATAAAACCGCAACGCGGACTCGGCAATCGGCAAGTTGGCGGCTGCGCCACAGGCCGGGAGTAGTGGATACCTTATGGAACTGATATTGATTATACGAATGCTGCTGCGCCGCTGGTGGCTGGTGGCGATTCCGGTCGTGGTGGCGGCGGCGTTGGTGCTGCCGGGCTTTTTGAGCGGCCAGCCGGCGGCGTCCGGCGGTTACACGGCGACTTTTCGGTACAGCGCCGCGCAGGTGCTGGAGGCCATCCCCAACCGCGATGGGGATTACCAGGATGTCTGGCTGGCATCGGAATATACCGTCAATGCCATGACCGATTGGGTGCGTACCACCAGCTTTGCGGACGAAATAACGCGGGTGGCCGCCGGGCAGGGTTTGACGATCAATCCGGCGGCGCTGGGTGTGGCGGCGGACAACAAACGCAGCATCGGGCAGATCACCCTCAGCTATCCCGACGCTGCCGGCCTGGAAACCATCCTGGGGGCGGCGATGGAAGTGCTTAAAACCCGCGCGCAGGATTATTTCCCGCAGTTGGGCCAGCAGCCGGCGCAGGTGACGTTTCTCGACTCGCCGCAGGTGGCAGCTGCGCCGCCCCCGGTCGGCGACCGGTTAGCGCCGTTCATCCGGCTGGGCATCGGGCTGCTGGCAGGCGTCGGTCTGGCGCTGCTGGCCGAATATCTCGACCCGAATCTGCGCCGCCGCGAACAGGTGGAGGCGCTTGGCCTGCCGGTGATCGCCAGCATCCCGCGCGAGCAGCGGCGTAACCCGGCGCGCCCTCCGGCGGTGTAGGTTGTATAGCCGGTAGTTTTGTCGGCAGCCACCGGTATCAGTCGAACTGCCGATCATAAAACTCAGGCACAAGGAAGGGACGTATGCGACATCCACAATGGCTGTTGGCGCTGCTGGTTCTGCTGGCCGCGCCCGTATTGGCGCAAACCGGCGGTTACGTGCCTTACGCCTGGGAAGCCGGCGATCTGGCGCTGGTTTACCCGGAAGGATGGGATGCACCCCTGCCATCCGAACAGAACGGCATTTTAACCTTGCAGCTCGCGCAGACGCTTGTCAACACGCCGGAAACGCGCCCGCCGGGAATCCCGATGCTGACGCTGGCGCTGATTCCGGTTGAGGGGAATGGAACTGACCCTATCGCCGGCCCCATCGCTGCGCTGGAAGGGTACCTGTTCAGCCTGGGTATGGCGCGGTTGGAGACAGCGCCGGGCGTGCTGATGGGCTATGACGGCGTGATCGCCGAGCGCGGGGCCAGCGCCGACGGGGTGCTGTTTGGGCTGGGGCGGGCGGCGGTGCTGCCGGGCGGGGCGATGCTGGTGATCGTCGGGCGCGCGCTGGCGGCCAACCAGGAAAGTTTTGAGCCGCTTTTTGATGCGGTGGCGGACAGCCTGGTATCCGGCGCGGCCTCCGAGCCGCTGATGCCGGCTTATGGCGCGCTGTGGCAGACGGCGCGTACCGCCGGCGACGGCGAAAACGCCTTCGTTGACCTGGGCGGGCTGGCGCTGGCGCCTGATGGCCGCCTGTATGCGGTGGACGCCGCCCTGGGGGTGATCGAACTGGACGCGGCCACCGGCGCGCTGTTGAACACCATCCCTAACGAAAATCTGGTGATGCCGGCAGGCGTCGCCGCCGATGAAACCGGGACGCTGTATATTGCCGACCCTGCCTGCCGGTGTGTTTTTGTGCTGGGCGCGGACGGTCAGTGGGGTGCAAGCCTGGGCGGCTTCGGCGTGGACGCGCCCGCCAGCATCGCCATCACGCCGGACGGCACGCTGTTCGCCACCGATCAGGACGACGGCGGCGTTTTGGTGCGCGTTTTCCAGGATGCGGACGAACACGCCATTCGTTTTGACGAGAGCGTGAGCGGCCAGCCGCTGCTGGCGGCTGACCGGAGCGGGCGGCTGCTGGCGCTGGCGGCTGACGGCGCGATATGGGCGCTGGATGGCGAAACTTTCGTGCTGCTGGCCGAAGTGAACACCGCCGGCATGATCGTGAACGGTTTTGCCGCCCTGGGCAGCCGGTTTTTGCTGGCGACCGAAAATCAGGGCGTGCTGATCGCCGGCCTGGATGGAGCAGTAGAAGGGGGCGTGGGGCGCATTGTAGCTGCCTCGCCGCTGCCGGGTGAGGTGGTCAGGCCGCGCGGCCTGGCTGCCGGAGCAGACGGTACGGTATATATCGCAGACAGTGACGGAGCTTTTGGCGCCATCACCGCCATGAGTATGCAGGTAGAGGCCGGGCGCGTCGGTTTGAAGGCGCTGACGCCGGGTGTGCAGGCGCAGGGGACGCTCAACGGCCAGACACCCCACCAGGATTGGACGTTCGCCGGACGCGCCGGGATGTGGGTGACGATTTCCGCTGCTGATAACGGCGGCGGCCTGATGGATGTTGCGCTGCGGCTGATCGGGCCGGATGGGAACGAACTGGCCGCCAACGATGACCAGGAAGGGACGGATTTGCCGAACCTGACGGATGCGCAAATCCCTGATTTGGCGCTGCCCCTGGACGGCGTGTATACCGTGCGGGTGGAGCGCATAAGCGGCAGCGGCGGTTACAGCCTGGCGGTGAGCCGGGAACAGGCGTTTGAATTGAGCGCCGGCGGCGTCACCCGGCTGCGCGGCAGCATCACAGCGGCGCTGCCGGTGGAACGCTGGAGTTTTGCCGGGCAGGCCGGACAAACGCTGACCCTGACCCTACAGGCGATCAGCGGCACGCTCGACCCTGTGCTGGTGCTGCTGTCGCCGGACGGCAGCCGGCTGGCCGAAAACGACGACGCCGACGATGCGGCGCTGGGCAAGGACGCCCAGATCGCGCAGGTGAGACTGCCCACCGGTGGGATTTACCGCCTGGAAGCGCGCCGTTTTGAAGGCGAAGGCGATTATGAACTGGTGATCGTCGTCACGTCCTGAGTCAGACCTGTTCGGCGGTCGGGTCTTCCTCGGCGGCTGGCGCAAAATCGCCGCTGGCGTAACGCGCCCGCATTTCGTTACTGTGGAAGTACCAGGCGACGGCCAGCGTCGCGCCGCTGAACAGGCCGCCCAGCAGGATGCCGACGATGATCGCCTGGATGGCGAAATTGTCCTGCGCCAGCGAAATGAGCGTCATGAGGATGATGCTCAACACCACGCCGGCCCCGGCGACCAGGCCGGGCGCGGCCCAGGCGCGGCGGATCGCCAGATACATCCCGGCCAGCACCAGGGCGAACAGCACAAAAAAGACCCATGCCAGACCTTGCATTCGACTTGCTCCCTTCGGTTTACAGCGTCCGTAATATGGCGCGCACCGGCGAACCACAGGTTTCGTCCAGCTTGAGCGGCAGGGCGATCAGTTCGTAATCGCCGTCAGGGACGCCGCACAGCCGGAGCAGCTCGATATTCACCATTTTATAACGGCTCAGGGCGTGGTGACACGTTAATTCTGTACTATCGAAGGCGTCTACCGAGGGCGAATCCAGGCCGACCAGCCGCGCGCCCTGCGCCGCCAGCCGTTCGATCAGTTCGATGCTGAGGTAGGGAAATTCCGCCGGCCATACGTCCTCATCCAGTTCGCTGGCCGGGCTGTGGATGAGCAGGCGCTCGATACCCTCCAGGCTGCCGGGCGGAAAGTCCTCCGGCGTCAGCGGGCCGTCCTGCCGCGCTACTGTCAGCACGCGGGCGGGGCCGAGGTAAGCGTCCAGCGGCATGGCCGCCGGGTGCGCTCCGTTTTGCTCGTAGTGGTAATAGGCGTCCACGTGTGTGCCGGTGTGCGGGCTGAAGGTCAGGGTGGTCAGGTTGACGAGGTGGCCGTCCGCCAGCCGCAGGATGTGTTCAGCGCAGTAGGTCGTGTCGCCCGGCCAGACGGGCGTCCCGGGGGACACTGTGCGGGTAATATCGTAAATTGCCATAAGCGGCTTCTCCGTTAAATGCGGGCAAACGCCGTCCAGCATACCAGAGCTTGCGGATTCGCGCCGGAATCGTCACAATGAAATCACTTGACGATGGGCGTAAAAAATAGCATAATTGTTCTAATTCCTGGGGTGAAAAAATGAATAAAGGGTTTGACCTGAGCGGCAAAGTGGCGATCATCACCGGCGCGTCGCGGGGTATCGGCCAGGCGATTGCCGAGTCTTATGCCGCCGCCGGGGCGAAAGTCGTCCTCAGCAGCCGGAAGCAGGAAGGGCTGGATGCCGCCGCCGAACAGATTCGCGCCAACGGCGGCGAGGCGCTGGCGCTGGCCGCGCATAACGGCGATAAAACCGCACTGCAAGGGCTGGTTCGGCAAACGGTGGAAGCCTACGGGCGCGTGGATATTCTGGTCAATAATGCCGCTACCAACCCGCACTTCGGCCCGCTGCTGGAGGCCGAAGATAGTATGTGGCAGAAGACGATAGAGGTTAACATCATGGGCGCGGTGTGGCTGACGCAGGCAGTCGTGCCGCACATGCGCCGGAGCGGGGGCGGTAAAATCGTCAATGTAGCGTCGGTGAACGGCATCCGTCCGGGGCGGCTGCAAGGCATCTACAGCATGACCAAAGCGGCCATCATCAACCTGACACAAACGCTGGCGATGGAACTGGGTATAGACCATATCCAGGTCAACGCCATCGCGCCGGGGCTGGTCAGAACCCGCTTCGCCCGCGCATTGTGGGAAAGCGACGAACTCCAGCGGCAGTTTAAGGAACGTGCGCCCGCCGGTCGAATCGGCGAGCCGGAGGACATCGCCGGAATCGCGCTGTATCTGGCGTCGCCTGCGTCAGACTATACCACCGGGCAGGTGTTTGTGGTGGACGGCGGGATGCTGATCCCGAACATTTGAGGCCGGAGAAGGAGAACAGAGGTTGCGTTTTACGTATTACACCGAAAAAACCGTCGCCCAGTGTATGAGCGCGCTGAACGAACGTTTGCAGCAGAAAGGCTCCAGCAGCCGCCCAGGGCTGGAAGGCTGGGTGGAAAAAAGCGGCAGGTTCGCGCTGGGCGTGTCTACCCGCGTCATCGGGCGTTTTCCACGCACCACGCGCCTGCAAGGTAAGGCGGAACGGCTGGGCGGCGTGACGGTCATCAAGGGGGCGGTGGCGGACGGTGTAGAGCCGCGCGACCGGGTTATCATCACCGCTGCGCTGGCGCTGGTGGGTGGGTTTATCATCGTCAGCGGCAACCTGCTGCCTGGCCTGCTGGTGATCGGGGCGGGGTTGGCGCTCAACATTCCCCTGGCGGGCGATCACCAGAACAGCCAGATTTTGCTGCACGAAGTTCAGCGGACACTGAAAGCGAAGGAAACGCCGCCTGTGATCGTCAAACGCGCCGCCGAGCCGCGCAAGCCGTCACCGGCGAAAAGCCGGTAGTCCTTTGCCGTTACTGTGTATTGGGGGCAAGAGACTGGCCTCAGTATCTATTCGTAAACCTGCCCGACGAACAAGGTTAAGCCCCTTATCCAAAGCAGACTCAGAGAGTCAGGGAAAACGGCGCTGCAAACATCTCATTATGTGCAGCAGCTGCGCCCGGATCGCGGTAGAAGTAATCCCAGATGAAACCGGTTTGCTGGTTGGCAATGGACAGGAATAACCATTCCTGCCCCAGTGCGCTGAACCGTTCACTGGCCTGTCCATACGACGAGTCATCCGGCTTCGCCATAACGCTGTCCCGGAAGCCGTAGTTTAAGTCATAAACGGCAGGTAAGGCGGTACAGAGCGCGCGCAGATTCGTGACGGCCTCATGCTCATAGGAGGTTATCAGCGCGAGCGCGCTGGCGTGAGGGGTAATCACGCCGATATGCTCAGGTGGATTGTTAGCTGCGGTGGGCGGCGCCCCCTGGTTAAGATACCCGCCAACCCCGATATCGAAACAGTCTGACAGACCCCATCCAGCATAACCCTGATCCTGTGCATAAGCGATTTGTGCGGCTGTCGCCGATTCGATTGTGCCTGTGCCGTAAGCTGTTTGCATCTCTCGAATAAATAAAGCCGGCGCCGTGTAGGTGAAGTAGGAGCCGTCCCAGGCGACCTTGCTCACCGTAATGTCGTCCGATAGGTCGTTCGTATTACGTTTATAGGTGGCCGGAAGTTGAACCAGGGCGTCGAGGCTGGCCTGATATTCGGCTGGTGAGAGTTGATCGAGTGCCCGTGCGATGAAGTTGATAATCCGATTCTCATTGGAATAATAATCGGCGTTAACCCCACCCTGGGGGTTTTTTACCCCTCCCAGTTTGAAAAGATGGGTTTCTTCGTTATACCAGATCAAAAAGTTCATATCCTGCAAGATCGCGTCAGCCTTTTGAGCCAAAGCGGGGTGATTGTTTGCTTCAGCCCATTCTCGAATCGTAATCAGGCTGGCTGCCAGGAAAGCATTATCAATTGATGGCACAACCTGATTTGTGCCTGTGTTTTCACCAACCACCGGTGGATTCCAGTTGATCCAGTACCATTGGAAAAAAACGCTGTTCCCATATGCATTAGGGCCATGTGGCTGCGAAGCTTGCGTACCACTCTGCCAGGCTCGCAGTTGGTCAAGTACCGCCGCAATCTCACTCTCAACTAAGGTCGAAGTGGGACTCCATTCCCGGCGCATTTCATATGCACCTATGTATGACAAGAGATAAAGGCCAATTTCGGTTGTGTTAACATAGTCTCCGCCCGCTATGGTCGGAGAGCGCCAGCTCCAGGGCAAATGGTTGTCCGTCGCCCAATCAGAGCTTAGATAATTCCAGGTATCTTTGGCAACCTCGTTCAGAAAAGCCTCGTTCGCTGCGGATGGCGTAATACATAGAGAAGCTTGCCGTGCCGATAAATCGGCGAGAGGCACGCCGGCAAGCAGCACAGCGCCCAGAACGGCCCCTACCACGCACCTTACTACGCGCATTGTCGCCCTTTCAATCAAATTATCTGCAACTAAGTGTTACCGTAACCGAGTATCCGGCTTATTGATGAGTTTGTGCCACCTGGAGGCAGGATTTGAACATACACACGACTGACGACCGCCTACAGCCCATGCTTCCGGCGCAGGTGATCGAGAAAAGCGCGGCTGCCCTTTACCACCAGATCGTAGGTTAAGTCGAATTTGCCGTCGTAATACGGGTCAGGCACTTCGTCTGTATCCACCAGACCGGCCTGCCGGGCATAACTAAGGAACAGAGCGATTTCGGCGTCGCTGCCGTCGGCGTAGCGCCGCAGGTAGGACAGGTGCGAGCGGTCGAGCGCCAGCACATAATCAAATTCGTCCAGGTCTTTGGGGCTGACCTGGCGGGCGCGCCCATTGTAGGGGATATTATGCCGACGCAGGATGTTCAGTGTGCCGGAGTGGGCGCGTTCGCCGACATGCCACCCGCCTGTACCCGCCGAATCCACCATGATCTGATCGTCCAGGCCAGCTTTGTTTACCATGTCCTGCAAGATGGCCTCGGCCATCGGCGAGCGGCAGATGTTCCCCGTACAGACAAAAAGCACTTTAATCACGATTTTCAGTCTCCGATTGAATCTGATAACACAACCCGACCACCGACGGCGAACGATTCCAGGCGCGCGCGACTTCCACCAGGCCGGATAACTGGCGGCGGGCGTCCGCCGGGGGGCGTTCGTCCTGGCGTCCGGCGGCGGCTTCCAGATCGGCGGCTTCGGCCTTGACCAGCAGCATCCAGAACGAGTCGGCGATGACATAAGCGGCGGGCGTACCCGGCTTATCGCTCATGTAACGCGCGTCCAGGCTGCGAATTTCGTCGGTGATGTCCGCCGGAATCCAATCCGGCGAGCCAGCGTGCGGCAGGTCGTCGCCGTCCAGGTAATCGCCGGCATCCAGCTTTCGCGCGCCGGCCAGTGCCCGCAGCAGCCGGCAGGTCGCGCCGACTTGCCCCCGGTAGCGGGCAATCACAAAACGTTCGTAGGCAGCGTAAAATAATGCCCGGCGCGCGGCATCCGCGCCGGCGTCCGGGCATAAACGGTTGAGGTCGGCTTCGGAAAAGGCGCGAATCGGCAGGCGCGCGGGGTCGTCGTCGGCGTGCAGCCAGTCCGGCGAGCGGCGCAGTTGAGCAAGGCGCGGCATTAACTCGCTGAGGTCAAAACGAAGCGAACCGGGCAGCGCCTCGCGGCGTTCCAGGCGGCTGAAGGCCACAACGATAGGACGCCAGCTCCAGATTTCCTGCAATTGCAGCAGGTCTACCACATCCAGATGCAGGTTCACAGGCGGTCACTCTTCCGTGACTTCAAGCGCGCGCTCGATGCGGGCCGGGCGTTCGCCCAGGTCGTCGAGCGCCGTCAGCGCGTAGTCGCGCACATCGGCGTTTTCCTCCAGGGCGACCAGTTCCAGCAGCGGGCGAACGGCGCGGGAATCCTGGCTCCAGCCCAGGGCGCGAGCGGCATACTGGCGCACGTAGCTGTCTTCATCTTTCAGCGCCTCGATCAAACCCTGGACGGCGGTTTCGTCCACCACCCAGCACATCGCCCGCGCGGCATAACGCCGCACATAAGCATTTTCGTCCTGCAAGGCGACCAGGAGCGGCTGCACCGCATGGCGACCGCCCACCCAGCCAAGCGCCGTCGCGGCGTGAACGCGCACGTCGGCGTCTTCGTCCATCAAAAGGGCGATCAGAGGGTCGGTGGCGATTTCGCCGTACTGAATCAGTTCCATCACAACCGATTTTCGCACGTCTGGGTCGGGATCAATCAACTGTTCCTGGATGCTCAAAAATTCGGCGCTGCTGCGAGACGGCGTGAAGGGCGGCGCAGTCGGCGTGCCTTCCGATTGTAAGATAAGGGCGCGCTTGAGGTAGTGGCGGGCATTTTTGTAGCGCGGGTCAATGGACAGGATGCGCTGAAGATCGTTGATAGCCTGGGCTAAATTAGGCTGGTCGTTAATCATTTCGCGCATGGCGCGGAAGTACAATTTTTCCATCTCCGCAACCTGCGAGGATGGAATCCGCGCGCGGCGAAAAGGCGGCTTAAAAATACCCAGCAGGCGGTCAGCCACAAATATCACCAGCAGCCCCAGGGATACAGCCTGAAGCTGCGACGTGAGCCGCTGGCCGGGCGCAAACAGCGCCAGCGCCAGCGCCGCCAGGAGGCTTAGTAAAAAAAGGATGGTTATTAAACGGCGCAAACCAGAACTCCTGCTCTCGCTCGATCTGGACGGAGCAAAAAACATCAATGTTCGCTGCGCGGCTCAGATTCACCCGAACCATCATCCGGCATGGGGGGTTCTTCTTTTATCTCACCGCTGGCGGGTTCGGTTGGTTCGTCCGGCAGCATTTCCTCAACCAGAGCGGCTTCCGGCTCGTCCTGGTGGGCGATGGGCGGGGCGGCAGGTACTTCGGGCGGCGGCTCGACGGGCGGGGCGGCTTCGTGGCTGACCATCGTGATTTTGCCGTCAATGAAAGCGCCTTCCTCGGTTGTCAGCGCGGCGGCGCGGATGTCCCCCCAGACGCGGCCCGTCCGCAGCAGCTGGACTTTTTTACCGCTGATGTTGCCGCGCACTGCCCCGGCGATGGAAATGTTTTTGGCGTTGATGTCGGCCTCGATTTTAGCGGTTTCCCCGACCAGGATATTGCCGGTGATTTCCAGTGTGCCTTTAAACGTGCCGTCCAGGCGCACGTTCGCGCCGCTGCGAAGCACACCTTCAATGGTGCTGTTCGCGCCCAGCACGGTTTCAAAGCCCACCGGCGAGGCGGGAACGGTGGGTTTGGGCGGTTCTGGCCGTTCGGGTGGTGTGGATAACGCTGCCGGTTCAGCCTGGCGGCGGCTGCCAAAAAAGGACATGGCAAACTCCCTCTTGTTGCTTGATCCCCACTAACAATATACTCTGACTCGCTTCAGAACTCAAAACCCAACCCATCGGGTGAATGGCGCTATTCAAAGCCGCTGAACGGTATTATCATCAATCTGGGATTTAAAGCGGCGTTGAGACTTTTCCACCTGCCTCGACGCCGACAACCTTTACTTACCGATTCATCACAGTTACAGCGTGGGTTAAACGTAGGGAAATCAACGCTCCGCAGCGCGCGGAACGGTGTTATTCCCTGGGGTATTTTGTGCAGTTCGTCACAGGTGAAGATCGTCCATGCGGCTCTCAATCGCGCGTCCACACACGCAGGAACAGTCCAATTTTCATCATCTCGTCCTGGATATTGTCTGGTTCGGGCTGGCTTTTCCGGCGACCAGCCGTTTTCTGTCGGTTTACGCCATTCGCCTGGGGGCAGAAGCAAACGAGCTGAGTTTGTTAACGTCGCTGCCGGCGATTGTGCTGCTGCTGTCGGCGTCCATAAGCAACTGGTGGATGAGCCGGTACACCAACACCATGAAGGCGCTGTTCTGGCCGACCTTTGGCTTCCGGCTGGTGTTTTTGCTGCCGGCCTTCACGCCCTTCATGCCGCCGGATTTCCAGCCCATCTGGCTGATTTTATCGCTGACGCTGCCGGCGATTCCGCAGGGCGTGTCGTCGGTGGTGTTCCTGGTGATGATGCGCGAAGCGGTCAACGACAAGCTGATGCCGCCGCTATTAAGCCGGCGTTCGCTGGCGCTGAACGCGACCGTTGGGATCAGCGGCCTGGCGCTGGGCGTGTGGCTGGAAAAAGCGCCTTTCCCGTTTAATTATCAAGCCATGTTCGTGCTGGCCTTTTTGATGGCGCTGGTCAGCCTGTGGCACGTAACGCAGATTCGGCTGCTGCCGCTGCCCGCGCCCAACGTGACCGCCGTCCCTGCCGTCAGCCCCTGGCGCTCGCCGGATTTTCTGCGGGTGGGGTTCATCTGCGCCATCACGCATATTGCGTTTTTTTCGGTGCTGCCGCTGCTGCCGCTGCACCTGGTGAACAACCTGGACGCGAGCGAAGGGTTTATGGCGCTGTTCGCGCTGGCGGAACTGGCAGCGGGGGCGGTGGTGGCGGCCTTCACCAACCGCGCCGCGCGCTGGATCGGCAACCGCTCGCTGATCGCGCTGGCGATGGTCGGCACATCGGTGGGGACGCTGATCGTTGCGCTGGCGCCCAGCCTGAATATCACGCTGCTGGCGGCGGCGCTGACCGGCGGGTCGTGGACGGCGGCGGGCATCGCCCTGTTCACTTTCTTTAGCGAAAATACCCCGCTGGAACGCCGGTCGCACTATACAACGGCCTACACCCAGATCATCTTCCTGGCGATGTTCGTGGGGCCGATGATCGGCAGCGGGCTGTACAACCGGGGCGTTAACCTGGTGGTCATCATCCTGACGGGGGCGGCGCTGCGGCTGCTGGCGGGTTTCCTCGTTCAGATGCACATGCCGGGATGGTTCCGGCGCACCCGGCAGGCCGTCTCGCAGCCGCGTTAGATATTCACGCGCGGCAGCGTGGGCGATGGAGTCGCGGTCGGCGGCGGTGTGTCGGTCACGTCGGGATCGAGAGTTTCGGTGGGGCGCGGGCTGGGCGTGATGCTGGCGGTCGGCGTGGGCGGAGATGTCAGCGTGGGTGCCGGCGTTGGCGTGCGGGTGGGTGTCGGCGTGGGGTAAAGGGCCTGAATCACCGATTCGTGCATGTAGGCGGTTTCCAGGCGGCGCGTGCGGGGGTTCATGTCAATGGTATACCACTCGCTGTCTGGCTGAGGACGCCCCAGCACGCAGACGGTTTCGTTCTGCGAGTAGGATGTGACGATAGCGCCGTTGGGGCTGGGGGCTTCCCGGACGATGGCGTTCGGCACGCTGACGATAAAATCCAGGCAGGTTGGCACAGGGGTAAAAGTCGGCAGGATGTTCAGGTTAGCGGTGGGACGCACCCGCGCT
Source organism: Chloroflexota bacterium (assembly GCA_014338005.1). Classification (GTDB taxonomy): domain Bacteria; phylum Chloroflexota; class Anaerolineae; order Aggregatilineales; family Phototrophicaceae; genus CFX2. The sequence goes on from QUBZ01000005.1 coordinate 49,915, forward strand.
GTCGCGGTGGTAATAACCTGCGCCTGCTGGGTGGTCTCCGCGATGCCGCGCCCGCCGGTGCGTAAAAAATTCTGCACGCCGAACCAGACGTAATAAATGCCGAACACGATGGCGACGCCAACGATAAAAATGAACCAGGCCGGCGGGCCGCCGCTTCCGCGCGAATGCCGGGGGTTTCTGCCGAGTGACATTTCCGGTAAACCTCAAACATGCTGCCGGATATTTTTACCAGGGAACGCCCCGGCTGCCAACCGGCGTATGGTGTTCGGCGGCGCGGCGTCAGGTTCAGGATGATCGCACCGGCTGTGTGTCCAGTTCATCGAGGATGTGGCGGGCGGTTTCTGCATCTACATGCCGCGTCAGAACCGCTTCTAACCGCTGCTGAAGCTGGCTGCGTTCGTCCAGCAGGTTTTTGATGCGGAGCAGGCTTTTAACGCGCGTCAGCATCACCAGGGCATCGAAGGGTTTGGGCAAAAAATCATCGGCGCCGGCTTCGACGGCCTGTAGGCGGGATGCATCGTCGTCCAGGGCGGTGGTAATCAACACCGCCGTATCGCGGGTGATGGGGTCGGCCTTAAGCCGCGCGCAGACTTCATGGCCGCCGATGCCTTGCAGCCGCAGATCGAGGATCACCAGATCGGGCGGGTGCCGGGGGGCCACCTCCAGTGCCTTTTCGCCGCTGTGGGCCGTCAGGACGGTGTAACCGGCATTTTCCAGATGCGCCTGGATGATTTCCCGGATCATCCAATCGTCATCTACTATCAGGATGACCGGCGGGGTTCTTGTTTGGCTCACAGGTTCCTGCTCCTTTGCGCGCTTCAGCATTATCATCATTTTACGCCCGGTAGGGTGTACGGCCAATAAACGTAATTGTTTTGTAATCTATTCCAAGATAGAATAGCGGGCATGAGCCAACCAACGCCGGACGAAACACTGCTGGGGCTGCTGGCCGCGCAGGCCAAACATGGCTATCAACTGCTGGCCTATTTTCACGACGCCGACGAATTGGGGCGGGTGTGGAACCTGAGTACCAGCCAGCTTTACGCGGTGTTAAAACGGCTGGCCGGGCAGGGGTTGATCGCCGGCAGCGAGGTGGAAGCGGCGCACGCCCCGGCGCGCACGGAATACAAACTGACCCCGGTTGGCCGCGAACGGCTGCAAGCCTGGCTGTACGAGCCATCGCCGCCTGCCAGCATCCGGCGGGTGCGAGTGGAATTCCTCAGCCGGCTGTATGTGGCGCGCCTGCTCAATCTGCCGACTGTTCCCATCGTCCAGGCGCAAAAGGCTGCCTGCCGCCGGGAATACGAAGCGCAGCTGGCGGAGCGTGACCGGGGCGCGCCGGGGGTGGGTTTTCTGGCGCTGGAGCTGCACATCGCCCAACTGGCCGCCGTGTTACAGTGGATTGACCGCTGTGAAATGAGTCCAGAGGGAGACTGAGCGTCATGTGGTGCGTAAACAGCGGCCTTTGTAATTTATGAATTTGAAAGGCTGATTCGGGTAGAGTGGAGTCGGTTTTACCGGATGTGCGGCCTGATGTCCGGCAGGTAGACAGGATTATTCCCGATGATACGCCGATTGAACCACCGAACCACCGAACTGCTGTTGTTTTTTATACTGCTTGTCGCTTATGTGTACGTGCTGCCGCGTTGGGCGGAGTGGAGTCAGAATTCGCGCCTGAATCTGACGCTGGCGATTGTAGATCAAGGCACGCTGCGGATTGACGATTATTACCAGAACACCGGCGATTATGCGAAATTCGAGGGGCATTATTACACCGATAAAGCGCCGGGGCCTTCTTTCCTGGGCGTGCCGGTGTATGCGGTCGTGCGCCCGCTTTTGCAGTCGGCGCCGGCGCAAAGCCTGCTGGAGCGCATTTCCAGCAGTTCCGCCTTCAGTGATACGCTGAACGAAGAAGGAACGGGGCTGCAAAAGGATAAAATTTACCACGCGGCGGTTTTAACCATCGTCACGTTTTTTGTCAGCGCGCTACCGACGGCGGCGCTGGCTGTGCTGCTGTTCCGCTTTTTTACGCAGATCGGCGTGGGGGCGGGCTGGAGCGCGAGCGCGGCGCTGATTTATGGCCTGGCGACCCCGGCTTTCACTTACGGCGCGGCGCTGTTCAGCCACCAGTTATGCGCGTTTTTGCTGTTCGGCGCGTTTTATATCGGTTTCCAGATTCGGCGCGGCACGCTGTCGCCGCGCTGGGTGCTGGCCGCCGGTTTTATGCTGGCTTATTCGCTCATTTCAGAATATCCCACCTTTTTGATCGCGGCGGGGGTGTTCCTGTACATCGTATACGTGCTGTTCACACAGGCCGACCGCCGCGCCCGGCGCTGGGTGATTGGCTTCGTGCTGGCCGGTTTGCCGCCCGGCCTGCTGTTGATGGCTTATAACTATGCCATCTTCCGCACGCCGCTGCCGGTCGGCTACCAGTATTCCGAACTGTATACCGATCTGCACAGCACCGGATTTTTGAGCCTGACGAGTCCCCATTTTGACGCGCTGTGGGGCATCAGCTTCAGCACCTATCGCGGTCTGTTTTTCGTCGCGCCGGTGCTGCTGCTGGGGGTTTACGGCCTGTGGCTGGGCTGGCGGGAGCGCGAGCGGCGCGCCGAATGGACGGTTTGTATCTGGGCGGTTGTGTCCTTCTTCCTGTTTAACGGCTCGTCGGTGATGTGGGAGGGCGGGTTTTCGGTCGGCCCGCGCTACCTGGTGCCGATGCTGCCCTTTCTGGCTGCCGGCCTGGGCGCTTTCGCCCGGCGGTGGGGCGCGGCGCTGCTGGCGCGCGCGCTGACGGCGCTGCTGACGGTCTGGTCGGTTTTTGTGGTGTGGGCGGAAACCATCGGCGGGCAGAATTACCCCGGCTGGAATACCAACCCGCTGTTTGAATATTCCCTGCCGAACCTGGCCGCCGGGGATGTCGCCCGCAACCTGGGTATGGTGATCGGCCTGCGTGGGCTGGTGAGTATGCTGCCGCTGGCGGCGGCGCTGCTGATTTTAATCGGTCTGCTGGCCTGGAATCTGCGCGCGGCGCGCCAGGCAGCAGATACGCCGGCGGGTGAAGTCGAACCCCAGAGGAGAACTGCATGATGTCGCTGCGTCGTTCCGATTGGCTGCCGGCGGTGGGGCTGGCCGCGCTGGCGCTGCTTTTGCGCCTGCCGTTCCTCAGCCAGTATCTGTATCACTGGGATTCGGTGAATTTTGCGCTCAGCCTGAACCATTATGACGTGCGGCTGCACCAGCCGCATCCACCGGGTTATTTTCTGTACTCGCTGCTCGGCAGCGGCATCAACGCGGTGGTGAACAACCCGAATATCAGCCTCAGCCTCATCAGCCTGATCGGCGGCGTACTGGGGGTGGTGGCGCTGTACTGGTTGGGGAAGGCGATGTTTGGCCGGGAAGTGGGCATCATCGCCGCGCTGCTGGCCGTAACCAGCCCGATGCACTGGTTTTACAGTGAGATCGCGCTTTCTTATGCGCTGGAATTTTTCCTGGTGACGCTGATCGCCGGCCTGTGTTACCTGCAATGGTCGGGCAGCCGGCGGCTGTGGCCCTGGCTGGCGCTGCTGCTGGCGGCGGCGGGCGGTGTGCGGCAGAACGATCTGGTCTTTTTGCTGCCGCTGTGGCTGGTCAGCCTGTATCCGCTTGGCTGGCGGGAACGAATCGGCAGTGTAGTCATTTTGGGCGTGGGCGTGCTGGTCTGGTTCGTCCCGATGGCGGCGCTTTCGGGCGGGTTGGGCGAGTATCTGGCGGCGGTTCGCGGGGCGAGCGAGGAAATCGGCCAGGCTTCGGTGCTGGTTTCGTTCAACGAACTGGCGCTGAACGTGGGGCGTATGGTCATTTACCTGAGCTACAGCATCCTGTTGGGAATCGTGCCGCTGCTGTGGGGCGCGTGGCGGGCGGCACGCCATCCGCGCGCGCTGCTGGCCGACAAACGCGCCTGGGTGATCGTCCTGTGGACTGCTCCGGCGTTCGCATTTTACATCGTGGTGCATCTGCGGCAGCACGGCCACGTGTTCACCTTTTTACCGGCCATCTACCTGCTCATCGCGCTGTCTATCGCCGACCTGGCCCGCCAGATGGGGCGCGAACGCTGGCAGCGGGCGGCAGCCGGGGTGACGGCGGTGGTGGCCGCCGCCGCCGGGCTGTTTTTCCTGATGTCTCCGCCCGCGCTGCTGGGTATGAAACAGGTGGCGCTGCAAACCCCCAGCCGCGCGACCATTGCCGCGCGCGATACCTTCCTGGGCGAGCGAGTGACGGCCATCCGCGACACCTTCGACCCGGCGACGACCATCGTACTGGGCGATTCGATCAACTTCCGTCACCCGGATTTTTATTTTGCCGATTTTCAGAAGGCCGAATCGTCCGAAGCGGCAGTTTTGCGCGTGCCGGAAAACGTTCGCGCGGTGGTGCTGCTGGGGGATGACATCCTGCCGCAGCTCACCGCCGAAACCGGCGCGTCGTTCCTGACGCTGCCGAACGGCGATACCCTGCGATATGTGTCCTCGGATGATGGAGACGGCTTAAACCGGCTGCTAATGGCCGGGCTGAACACCGAACCGCCGGGCGGCTGATTCCGGCGGTCGGCGCGGGCGGATCACCGGCTGTTGTTGTTGATCGGCACGGTAAAGACGAACCGCGCGCCGTGTTCGGGAGCTTTTTCATAGTGGATTTCGCCGCCGTGCGCGCGCACCATACGGTTGACGATCGCCAGGCCGAGGCCCGTTCCGCGCGGCTTGCCATGCGTAAAACCCGGTTCAAAAATGGCCGAAACGATATGTTCCGGGATGCCCGGCCCGTCATCAGTTATGCTGAAACGGATGGCACTGCCGTCGGCCTCGGCGCTGATTTCCACCTGCGAGCCGCCGTTGGTTTCGATGGCGTCAATCGAATTGTTGACGAGGTTCTGGAAAACCCGCACGAAACGCGGGCGGTCTACGTTGATGGTAAAACCGCGCGCCGCTTCGTAGTTCATAAGGATTTTAACCGGCTGTTCCAGCCCTGGCGGGTTGAGCAAATCGGCCACCTGTTCCATGATGTCGTCCACGCGGACGGGCGATTTTTTCACGTTTTCGTCGCCCTGGATGTAGTCCAGGATTTCCTGCGCCATAGCTGAAAAAACGGTCACGTATTTGATAATCTGCCCGGCGTACTGGTAGCGTTCCTCGAAGGTGACATCTTCTTCCTGAAGGATGCCGGCATAACCCATGACGTTGTTCAGGGGGTTACGCATGTCGTGTACCAGGCTGCCGACGGTCTGGCCGATGATGCTTAACCGTTCGGCGCGGCTGAGCTGGTCGCGGGCGGCCTGGAGTTCGGCCAGGGCGGCCTCAAGCTGCGCGTTGCGCTGGGCGCGTTCCGCCAGCAGGCGGACGGCGTAAATAAAAAGCGAGGTATTCTGCGCCAGCGCCGTCAGCAGATTAACATCATTGGCTTTAAAAGTTTTGTTTTCGGCCTCGTACAGCAGCACCAGGATGCCCAGCAGTTGGTCGTCGTACCGCAGGGGCGCGCAGATGATCTTTTCGGCGTCGAAAAGCTGAGCGTCTTCGTAAGCGTAAAGCGTACTGAGCGCCAGTTCATGCACGCGGCCCTGCCAGAAGTCCGGCGGAAACTGGTCGCCAAAATAACTGACGGGGATGAGGGTGGACTGCCGGGAGTCCCAGCTGTAGATGATGCCGGCATCGGCTTGGATGATGCGGTTGGTTTCCAGCAGGACGCTTTTAAAAATTTCTTCCTGCGGCGCGCCCTGGACAAAACTGTCGCCCAGGCCATAGATAAGGTTAAGCTCATCGTAACGCGCCAGCACTTCCTCGGCCAACTGCTGCCGCCGCCAGATTTCCGTCGCCATCTGCGATAAATATGCGGCCAGAAAAGCCGCAGCCGGCGCGGCAGACGCAGCCGGGGCGGCGGCATAAATCAACACCTGTCCCATCTCTTGATGATCTACCCGGATGGCCGCCTGGGCGACACACGGATGGTCAGACGGGTTTCCGTAATAAATGTCCCCTTGAGCATCGGCGATGACAATGCTGCCGACTGCGCCGGCAAAATTCTCGAAGGAAGGGATGACATCCTCCAGAACCGATAGCGGTAGAGTTGTATTCAGATGGGTTTTCCCCAACACGGCTTTTCCTCTGTCATGCTGATCGGCAGGCTATTATTGATTGTATAACAAGTCGCGCAGCGGCACAATCCGCGCTCTACAGCCCCCACAGCCTGGAAAGCTGGTCGGTCAGGCCGGATGGGTTGAACGGTTTGGTCATGAAGTCGTTCGCGCCGATCTCCCGCGCCCGCTGGCGGTCGTTTCTATTACCGCGCGCAGTCAAAATGATGATATAAGGGTCATAGTTGGGAATCTGCCGCACGCACTGACAGACATCATAACCGTTCATTTTGGGCAGCAGCACATCCAGCAAAATCAGGTCGGGGTGTTCGCGGCGGGCGATCTCCAGCGCCTCCTCGCCGTCTTCTGCAAGCAAAATATGCAGGGAGGATAAGCGCATTCGTTCGATGATGTGCGTCAGCAGCACGCGCGTCATATCCTCATCATCCACGATGAGGACTTTTCGATGTTTACCATCCGGGTTGGTTTGGAGCATGGCTGGCCTATTGTTGGTTAACCTGGATATTAGTATGCTTTTTCACACAGCTTGTTTATCATTATATGCCGGAATCGGGAAATAGACCTAAAAGGTTTGTGTTAAAACAAAAATAAAAAGGCACGGTTTTTTGCCGTGCCTTGAAGCGGCGCGCGATGCGCTTTTAAGCCATGTTGCGGATGATGGCGGTCGCAAACTCGCTGGTTTTGACCTCAACGGCTCCGGCCATCTGGCGGGCGAAGTCGTAGGTAACGATCTTTTCATCGAGCGTCTTTTCGTAAGCGCGGGTGATGAGGTCGGCGGCTTCCTGCCAGCCGATATGTTCCAGCATCATCACACCGCTGAACAGCAGCGAACCAGGGTTCACCTTGTCCAGGTTGGAATATTTGGGCGCGGTGCCGTGCGTGGCTTCAAACATGGCGATGGTGTCGCCGATGTTCGCGCCGGGCGCGATACCCACGCCGCCAACCTCGGCGGCCAGCGCGTCGCTCAGGTAGTCGCCGTTGAGGTTGGGTGTGGCGATCACGTCGAATTCTGACGGGCGCAGCAGCATCTTCTGGAACATGATGTCAGCGATAACATCCTGGACAAGGATTTTGCCTTCTGGGACTTTGCCGCCGTGTTTGGCCTCGACTTCCGCCCAAGTGATAGTTTGATCCGGGAACTCCTCGGCGGCGACTTCGTAGCCCCATTTCTGGAAAGCGCCTTCGGTGAACTTCTGGATGTTACCTTTGTGCATGAAGGTGACGCTTTTACGCCCGCGCTGGAGGGCGTAGCGGATGGCGGCGCGCACCAGCCGTTTGGTGCCAAAGGCGCTGATCGGTTTGATGCCCAGGCCGGCCCCCTCGAAAAATTCCGCGCCCATTTCTTCCCGCAAAAAGCGCGCGAGTCTGGCATTTTCCGGCGTCCCGGCCTCGTATTCGATGCCGGCGTACACGTCTTCGGTGTTTTCGCGGAAGATCACCACATCCACTTCTTCGGGGTGTTTGAGCGGGCTGGGAACACCGCGATACCAGCGCACCGGGCGGACGCAGCTGTACAGGTCAAGCACCTGGCGGATGGTGACGTTAAGGCTGCGGAAACCGCCGCCGACCGGGGTCGTCAGCGGGCCTTTAATGCCGATCAGGAACTCGCGCATGGCCTCGAAGGTTTCTTCCGGCATGTAGCTGCCGTCATACACCGAAGCGGCTTTTTCCCCGGCGTAAATTTCCATCCAGGCAATCCGGCGGCTACCGTTATAGGCTTTTTCGACGGCGGCATCCCAGATGCGTTTGCTGGCCTTCATGATGTCCGGGCCGATTCCATCCCCTTCGATGAAGCAGATGATAGGATTATCCGGCACGTTCAGGCGGCCATCCTGAGCCGTGATTTTTTGTCCGTCCAGCGGGACAACTACCTTCTCGTAAGTCATAAATCCGCGATCTCCTGAAATGTGCGAGGTTTGACCGTAATTATACGCCTTCAACCCGCTTATGACCATAGACGGCAGGCCGGAAATTTGTCGGGAGTCCGGCGCGGGTGCTAAACTACAGGCTGAGGAGCAGCGCGCTGGGAGGAACAACAATGGGTTCCGCGATTATTGAGGTCGGTCTTGGCCTGGTTTTGACCTATTTTGTGTTAAGCGTGGTGGTAACGCAGATCAATAATCTCATCATCAATGGCTTGAATCTGCGGGCGGAAAATTTGCGCGCCTGGTTTCACCGGACGATCACCGATGATTTTGTGCGCTATGAGGTGCTGGCGCATCCGATGATTAATATGGCGGAGACGCAGTCCGCGCTCAAACGGCCCAGCCGTCTGCGGCGGATACTGAATGGTCTGAAGCGCCGGATGGTCGGGCTGCTGATTCCGGGGGCGGAGCAGCATTATTCCACCACCGATGTTTCGTATGTTTCGCCCGGCGTGCTGACCAATGTGCTGGTGAACCTGTTCATTGAGGACAAAGAGGCGCTGGTCGAACTTTCTGACGAAGACAAGGTGAAGGCGCTCATCGCAGCCATGAAAGACCGGATCGAGGATACGCCGCTGGAGCAAACCCTGGAAACCGTGCTGGCGACGGCGCGATCTTTACAGGACGCGGAAGCCAAATTGGCCGCCTGGTTCGATAATGCCATGAGCAACCTCAGCAACTTGTTCAAGCGGCGGGTGCAGTTCATCTCGTTTGTGGTCGGGATGCTGGTTTCAATTGCCTTGAACGTGGACACCCTGCATCTGGCACGAACGCTGTGGAATGACCCGGCCATGCGCGAAACGGTGGTTTTCGCGGCGGAAAACGCAGCCCGGGGGCAGCTGGTGGAGATGGCGCAGGCCGACGGTGAGGCTTCGGCGGACATTCAGCGCCTGCGCGACACGGTGCAGACCTTCCTTGACCTGCGGCTGCCGATTGGTTGGGAGGTGAACCCATCCGACCAGGCGGTTGCCCTGGGCAGCCCACGAAATGCGGCCAACTTCTCACCGGTGGTCAACCCGGAGGGGTGGCTGGGCTTCCTGGTTCTCAAGCTGGCGGGGTGGCTTATCACGTCCTTCGCCATCATGCAGGGGTCGGACTTCTGGTTTAACCTGCTGGGACGGCTGACTTCGGCACGGGCGGCCATCGCCAAAGCCCCGGAGTCCGGGCAGCCTGCTTTCGGCGGGCAGGGGTAGGCGGATAAATGCCCCGCCGGCGCCCGACGGGGCATAATGGGCTTTATGTGATGACCTGGCTGCCCAGTTCGCTGCCCAGTTTCAGCAGCATGTCGCGGAATTCCGGCGTGCGCGCTTCGGCGTAAATCCGCAGCACCGGCTCGGTGCCGCTGGGCCGGATGAGCAGCCAGCTTTTATCGGCCAGATAAAACTTCACGCCGTCCAGGGTGTCCACACGGACGATGCTTTCGCCGCCGACCTGGGCCGGGGCAGCCGCCACCAGCCATTCGACCATCTGCTTTTTAGGGACGGGATGCGGCAGGCGCGCATCAATACGGCCATAGTGCGCCGGGCCATGGTTGGCCTGCAAGTCCGCGACGATTTCGTGCAGAGGCGCGTCGTTGGCGGCCATAACCTCCAGCAGCAGCAGCCCCATCAGGATGCCGTCGCCTTCGGGGATGTGGCCGCGAATGCTGATGCCGCCGCTTTCCTCGCCGCCGATGAGGACATCGTTCTGCATCATCAGGTCGGCGATGTAGTTGAAGCCGACCGGCGTTTCATGCACCTTCATGCCGCATTTCTGGGCCAGGCTGTCAATCATAAAAGTGGTGGACACGGTTTTGACCACTTCGCCGCACTGCTGGCGATTTTCGACCAGATGCCGCAGCACCAGCGCGAAAATGTGGTGCGGGTCAATGAAGCTGCCCAGCGCGTCCACCGCGCCGATGCGGTCGGCGTCGCCGTCGGTCGCCAGCCCCACGTCGGCGTGCTGGCGCTGCACGGCGGCCACCAGGTCGTTGAGGTAGCGGGCAATCGGCTCCGGGTGGATGCCGCCGAAACCGGGGTTCAAAACACCGCGAATCTCGGTGATATGGCAGCGGGAACGCGACAGGATGCTGGTAAACGCGCCGCGCCCGGCCCCCCACATGGCATCGGCTACGATGTTTAACTCGCCCTGAGAGATCAAGTCCAGGTCTACCAGCGTGCCGAGGTGCTGGTAATACGTCCAGGAGGGGTCGAAACGCCGGATGAGGTCAAGATCAAGCGCCCGCTGAAAGTCCATCATGTTGGGGCCGCGCGCCTCGCGCTCCATGATTTCCAGCTCTTTTTCGACCAGGGCGCACTGCTCGGCGTTGGCGCTGCCACCGTAGGAGGCTTTCAGTTTAAAACCGTTGTAGCGCGGCGGGTTGTGGCTGGCCGTGATGACGATGCCGGCGTCGGCGTTTTTTTCCTTGACATTGAAGGAGATGGCCGGGGTCGGGGCATCGGTGCGGGTGAGCCATACGATGATGCCGTTGGCTGCCAGGACGCGGGCGGCGTCGGCGGCGAAACGGTCGGACAGAAAACGGGTATCGTAGCCGATCACCACCTGCGGCGGGCCGCTGCCGGCGTGCTGTTTCAGCACCGAGTCGGCGACGGCCTGGGCGATCAGGCGCAGATTGGCAAAAGTGAAGGTATCGGCAATGACTGCACGCCAGCCGTCGGTGCCAAAACGAATCATCGAAAATGTATCCTTTTCAACTTGTTTAACGTCAACGCTGGTTACATGCGCCGTCCGACGGCCTCCAGGCCGGTTCTCGCCAGCAGGTCGGCAATCTGGGTTGGGCTGGTATCCAGGTCATTGAGAATGCTGTAGGGCAGTTTGTGCAGGCGCACATATTCCGGCAGCCGGTAAAGCGTTTCCGCGATGTCATCCGGGGCAAGCTGCCCCAGACGGATGCCGGCGGACTGAATCGTATCGCGGATTGGCGCCACATCCTGACCGTGCAGCGCCGCCGCGATCAGAATGCCCGGCCCGACCAGATCGGCATACGGCACACCATGCCCCCTGGAAACCCGGCGTTCGATGGCATAGGCAAAATACTGCTCGCTGCCTTCCTGCGGGCGGTTATGGCCGAGCTGGTTGGTGAGCTGCACTTCCAGGCACATCAAATCCAGCAAGTTGGTGAGCGCGTCCACGCGGCCCTGGCCGACGCCGGCGGCGATTTTGAACGCCTGCTGCGCGATGCCCGCTGCCAGACCTGCCGCCCAGGGTTGAAAGCGCGTTTCCGGCGTGTTCTGGTTGCGTTCGGCGGCGTAGCGCCAGTCCAGCAGGCCGGTGACGATGCTCAACAGCTCGCAAATGCCTGTGCCGCGCAGGTGCGGAGGCGCATTACGAATGATCTCCCAGTCCAGGATGACTTTTTCCGCCGGCCCGGTGGTGACGTACCGCACCGTGCCTTCCTCGCGCACGGCCACCAGTGCCGTGAAAAAACCATCCACACTGAGGGCGGTGGGGATGAGAACAACCGGCAGTTTATTCGCCCAACCGACGAATTTGGCGGCGTCGCAGGCCAGGCCGCCGCCCACGCCGTAGATGACTTCGACCTGCTTCGGCAGGCTGTCGGCCAGCATCTTAAAAAATTCATGGTCGGCGGTGTGCGGCTCCGCCTGGATGACCAGCGGCAGATTCAGAAACGGCCCGGCCACCTGCCAAGATAGGCCGCCGGTGAGCAGGGCGGCGGGGCGGTTTTCCGTAATGCTGCTGATTTCACGGATTTCAATCTGGGGCAAGGGCCAGATTGTTTTCATAATGGCGCTCCATATTTAACGGTTTAGGCCACAATAGGTTAAATATAGTCCGAAAAATCCTAAATTACCATTTTCAGTACCGGTACGAATTTTAACCGGATTGTCACTTGAAGGAAAATGACGAATAGGTAACAATTGTTAAGCGTGCCATCGTTGCGGGGAGTGTGGTCGTATGCAAACACCGCTGCCGTCAAATGAAACACTGCTGGCTTACAGTTCGGCAGTTCCCTGGCGGGAAGTCGAAAGCCAGAAACGAAAATTCAACCAGGCGCTCCAGCAGATCAGCACCGGCTCGCCGGATGATGAACTCCCGCTCGACCGCTTTTCAGAAGCGGTCGGCGCGCCGGTGACGGCCTATTTTGACCCGCACGACGCGCGCGGTGCGAATATCCTGCTGGCCGAACTGAACGGGCAGCGGCACGTCATCGCCAGCGCGGTCAGCGCCCGCTACCGGGGCAAAAAGACGCTGCTGCAAAGCCTGGTGCCGTACAACTTCAATCCCAGCGTCAACCATACCAACGTGGAGGAAACCGACGACCCGGTGACGAAAATGCGGTCGCTGGGGGCGGAAATCGAACTGGGGCTGGTCAACGCCGACGGCACGCCGCCCACCGAAGACCAGATGCAGAATTATATGCGTATCTACCGGGGACACGCGCAGCGGTTGGGCATCAGCCCGCATATAGACCGCGAGGCCGGCCAGTACCAGATCGAGGCGCACATCGCGCCGATCATCGGCTACCAGAAAACGCGGGCGGCTATGTGGGGCATTTTTACGGCGCTGGCGGCCACCAGCGAGGAAACCGGGATGCTGACCACCATTTTGCCGGCCTACCCGGTCGAGTCGGATTTCCGGCTGACCGACGATCCGAAGGTGCAGACGGCGGTAGACCTGATGCTGGAAGTGAACGGCTACTTCCCGGAGTACGCGCGGCGGCTGGCCGAAGCCCAGGCGCGCTATCATGTAGACCCGGCGAACTGCAACTATGTCCAGATGTTCCGCATCCAGGGCTGCCACATTCACCTTGACCTGGCGGGGCGTTCGGAGGCGCTGGGGCTGTTGACGTTTTATACCATGCTGCGGAGCGCGACGGCTATCGCCAACGCCGCCGTGTTAAAAGGTTCGCCGTTCGTCAACGGCACGTGCGACCCGGAACTGCTCTGCACCCGCGAATATCTGCGGCAGGTGACGGTGACGGGCCGCTACCTGGAACTGCCGACCAGCCCACACCTGACCCCGAACGGCCTGGAGCGGTACGCGGCGCTGCTGCGCTCCGAGCGGGTGAACGCGACCGGGCGGGCGATGCTGTATGACGACGGCCTGGGCGAGATGGTATCGGTGATGCACAACCCAATCGGGCGGGTGCGGCCAGACCTGACGACCAACAAACGTATTTGCACGCTGGAAAGCACCGGGATGCCGGCTTCCATCAGCGGGTCGCGCATGGCGGCGGTGCTGACCGATTTTGAGTACAGCCATGTTATCATCGAGGATTATTTTCGCAAATACGGCTGCGACCTGGAGCCGATGTATAACGATAAACTGATGTGGGCGGTGCTTGGCCCACTCGACCAGGAATCTTACAGCCGCCAGCAGGATGCCTCCGACCGCGAATGCACCGATATGGTCATCACTACCCCCGTCGGTACGCAGATGACGCTGGCCGAATTTTATGAGATGAAGCGCGTTTTTATGCACCGCGCGCTGCTGGCGGTCGATTCGGTGGACATCACGCCGCGCGCCATTGACGATGTATACGTGAGCCTGAGCCGGATGCTCAACCCCCCAAGCGGTCGCTCGGCGCAGACCATTCACCAGTTCGTGGCCGATCAAAAGCTCAAAAGCACCGGCAACTGGGGGCGCATCCTGCGAAATGCATTTATCGAGGCCGGCGGCGTGCCGGGGGAACATAACCCGGAAGTGGTGATGAAAGTCGTCGGGCAGATTCATAATGCGCTGCGCCGGCGCTACCTCCAAACCAACCAGGCATGAGCAGTCTACGCGTTGTTCTGGCGCTGGCGGCGCTGGCGCTGGCGGGAGTCGCCCGCGCGCAGGAACTGCCGCCCTGCGCCCAACGCCCAACCTTCGTTGACCCGCCGCAGGTCAACGGCGTTTTGTGGTGTCTGGAAGAGGTCATCCGGGACGAAAGCGCCGGAGAGCTGGCTTTTACGGCGCTGGCCGCCGCGCCGGATGGCACACTGTACGCCGCGCGCCCACTGTACGGGCAGGTTTTGGCGCTGACCGACGGCGATGGCGACGGCCTGCCGGAATCGCCCCGTATCGCTGCCGAAGGGCTGGCGCTGCCCAACGGCCTGGCCTATTATGACGGCGCGCTGTATATTTCCGGCGGAGCGTTTATTTACCGGCTGGCCGGGGATGAAGTCGAAGTGCTGGTGGACGATCTGCCGTCCGGCGCGGGTTTCTGGACGGGCGGGCTGGTGGTCGGGCCGGACGGGCGGCTGTACGTGGCGACCAGCGCGCCGTGTGATTACTGCATCCCCGATGACCCGGCCAGAGGCGCGGTGCTGAGCTTTGACCTGGACGGCGGCAGCCGGCGAATAGTTGCCACCGGGCTGCGGCATCCCGGCGACGTAGCGTTTTTGGACGGCGTGTTGTGGACGACCGATACCGCCCGCAGCGGGCTGGCCGGCGAAGCCGACCTGGACGAGCTGAACCGCGTAATGCCGGGCGCGTTTTTCGGCTGGCCGTACTGTGTTGGCGCGGACAGCCGCCTGGACTGGCCGGGCGACTTCGACTGCGCGGCGTCGGCCCGCCCCGCGCTGGCCTTCCCAACACACAGCGCGCCGGTTGGCCTGGCCGCCTATACCGGCGATACGTTCCCCAATATCGCCCAGGCGCTGCTGGTGGTTTTGAACGGCTCGTATAACCGGGCGGCGCTGGCGGGGTTCGCGCTGGCGGTGGTGCATTTTGACGAAGCCGGCAGCCCGACCGGATACGATGTGATTTTGCCGGAGCAGGCCGACAAAAACAATCCGCCGGGGGCCACGCTGCAAGATTTACAGTATCGCGGCAGCGGTTTGTGGCCGCGCCGCCCGCTGGATGTGGCCGTCAGCGCCGAAGGCTGGATTTATCTCAGCGTTGGCGGCGGGCGGATACTGGCGCTGCGCCCGCGTTGAGCATGAACTTGCGCGGGCGAAAAAACGATTTAATATCAAATTGTGCCGCGCTGCTGAAGGATAAAATTTGCCATGCAAATTCCGTTTAACCGCCCCTGTTTTACCGGCAAGGAACTGGATTACATCGCCGATGCCGTGAAGGTGCGCGGGCATATCTCCGGCGACGGTTATTTTACGAAAAAGTGCCATACGCTGCTGGAAGAATCGCTGGGCGTCAAAAAGGCGCTGCTGACGACTTCCTGCACACACGCGCTGGAGATGGCGGCGCTGCTGCTGAATATCCAGCCCGGCGACGAGGTGATCTGCCCGGCATTTACGTTTGTTTCGACCATCAACGCCTTCGTGCTGCGCGGCGCGCGCCCGGTATTTGTGGACATCCGCCCGGATACGCTGAACCTGGACGAAACGCTGCTGGAAGTCAAAATCACGCCGCGCACGAAAGCTATCCTGGTCGTGCATTACGGCGGGGTGGGCTGCGAGATGGATACCATCATGGACATCGCCGGCCGGCATGGTATCGCGGTAGTGGAGGACAACGCGCACGGTCTGTTTGCCCGCTATAAAGGGCGTTACCTGGGGACGTTCGGATGTCTGGCGACGCAGAGCTTTCATGAAACCAAAAATTTCCACTGCGGCGAAGGCGGCGCGCTGCTGGTCAACGACCCGCAGTATGTGGAACGCGCCGAGATCATCCGCGAAAAAGGCACCAACCGCAGCCGGTTCTTTCGGGGGCAGGTGGACAAATATACCTGGGTGGACATCGGCTCCAGTTATCTGCCGTCGGACGTGCTGGCGGCTTTTTTGTACGCCCAGTTGGAGGCGCGGGACGACATCCAGGCCAAACGCCGGCGCATCTGGGAGCGTTATTACGATGCTTTAGACGGTTGGGCGCAGGAGCGGGATGTTAAACTGCCGACCGTGCCGCCCTACTGCGAGCAGGCTTACCATGTGTTTTATCTGCTGCTGCCGTCGCTGGAAGCCCGGCAGGCGTTGATCGCGCATTTGAAGACGCTGGGCATTTTGAGCGTATTTCATTATCTGCCGCTGCATCTTTCCGACATGGGGCGCATGTTCGGTGGGCAGCCCGGCGACTGCCCGGTGACAGAACAGTTGAGCGACCGGCTGCTGCGCCTGCCGTTTTATAATGACCTGAGTGAGGACGACCAGCGGCAGGTCATCCGGGGGCTTCAGTCGTTTAAGGACTGGCCGTGAAGCGTCGTTTAAAAGCGCACAAAACTTAGGAGATGCTGAATGTTGACTTTTGCACATCTCATTCGGCGCGAAGTGTGCTACAATATAGCTCGTAATTAAAAAACAATAGTTTTATTTGTGGCTTTTTAGGTAATTGATCCGAGGAGCAAAACTCGGCATACAAGGGTGTGCCGAGTGATTTCCGTTTTTATATGTCCATGAAAGGAGAGGTTCCGCCGCCTTTGGTCACGGCCAAAGGCGTGCGGCGCGACACGTATCGGAATATGGCAAAAAACTCAAAATCGCAAAAACTGCGTATTGTTCCCCTGGGAGGGCTGGGGGAAATCGGCAAAAACATGGCCGTGATTGAACTGGGTAATGATGCGATTGTTATTGATTCCGGCATTATGTTCCCGGCCAACGATATGCTGGGTGTGGATTACATTATCCCGGACTTTCGGTATCTGCTGGAGCGCACCGGCCTGAAGATACACGGCATTCTGTTTACGCACGGCCACGAAGATCACGTTGGGGCGGTGGCGCACGTGGTGGAGGCACTGCCGGGTGTGCCGCTGTGGGCAACGCCGCTGACGGCAGGGCTGATACAGGTCAAGCTCAAAAACGCGCACCTGAAGGCCGCAGCGGTCAACGTTTTTCAGGCCGGCGACGTGTTGAAGGTCGGGCCGTTCACGGTGGAAAGTTATCACGTCTGCCACAGCATCCCGGACTGCGTGGGTTTTGGCATCAACACGCCTTATGGCATCGTCGTTCACAGCGGCGACTACAAGTTCGACCCCACGCCGGTAGATGGCAAAAAGACCGACTATGCTAAACTGGCCGAGTTTTCCAAACGCGGCGTGCTGCTGTTGATGGGCGACAGCACCAACGCCGACCAGGCCGGCTGGACACCTTCCGAAAGTGTCATTGACGAGGCATTCGACAAGGTATTCCGCGCCGCGCCGGGGCGCATCATGGTGGCGACGTTCGCTTCGCTTATTTCGCGTATTCATCAGGTGGCGAAAGCCGCCGAACGGCATGGGCGCAAGATCGCCGTCGCCGGACACAGCATGGCCGAAAACATCAAAATGGCGCGCGAGCTGGGCATCCTCAATGTTCCCAACGAGATGTTCGTAGACCTTAACCGCATTGATGCGATGCCGCCGAGCAAAGTCGTCATCATGGTGACGGGCGCGCAGGGCGAGCCGTCGGCGGTGTTAAGCCGCCTGGCAACCGGACGCCATCGTCAGCTTGATGTGGAAGAAGGCGATACGATCATCATCTCGGCGCATACCATCCCCGGCAACGAGGAAACGGTCAGCCGCACCATCAACCGCCTGTTCCAGCGCGGCGCGGAGGTTATCTACGACCCGATTGCCCCGGTGCATGTTTCCGGCCACGCCAGCCAGGAGGAGATGCGCCTGCTGATTAACCTGACCATGCCGCGCTACTTCCTGCCGATTCATGGCGAACTGCGGCATCTGAAAGCCCACGCCCGGCTGGCCGTTCAGTCCGGCATCCCGGCGGAAAACGTGTTCGTGGCGGAAAACGGCATGGTGATCGAAGCCGACAAAAATGGCGTCCGCAAAGGCGAGCGCGTGCCGGGTGGTTACGTGTTCGTGGACGGCAGCGGGGTGGGCGATGTCGGCAAGGCCGTCATCCGCGACCGCGAGATGCTGGCGCGCGACGGTTTTATGATCGTGGTTGTAAACGTAGACAAAAAGACCGGCCAACTGCTGGGCAACCCGGAGATCATCTCCAAAGGATTCGTCTATTTACGCAATGCCGACGAATTGATCGAGCAGATCAAAGAGACGGTCAGCGATGTGCTGGCGACCTCCAACGGGCATAATGGCAAACGCCGCGAAAAACTTCAGGAGGGTATTGGCCGGTTTATCTACAACGAAACCAGACGCCGCCCGATGATCTTCAGCATCATCAATGAGAAGTGAGCCGCCCTGACAGTAGGGCGGGTTTCTAAACCCGCCCCTACATATAGAACACCGTTATGATACGCTGGCGAACCGGGAAAAGGTTCGCCTCTTTTGTGTTTACCGGCTGCTACTGACGCCGCCGCCAGGGCCAGCGCAGCCGCAGAAGCCGCTGCAAGATACTGGCGCGGGCGTCCGACCAGGCTTCGTCGGCCATTTCGGCCTGGAGTTCGGCTTCCTGCGGCGTTTGCGAGCGGTAGCCGCTGTACCGTTCGACGGTGTACATCTGCGTGATGGCCGACACCGGCGGCTCGGCTTTCGGCAGCGCGCGCACGATCACCCGGCGGCGTTCCTCCGGCGTCTGCTGGCGGTTCAGGCGCAGGCCGATCAATCCGAGATACCGTTCCAGCCGGGCATAAGCGCGGACGACCGGGCTGAGGCCGCGCAGGCCGCGCCATTCCCACCACCACCAGATGAAAACCCCCAGCGCCACCAGCAGCACGATCACCAGCAGGCCAAGCAGCGCCAGCCCCAGCGCGGATAAAATCGCGGAAATGGGGTCACGCGGCTGAGGCGTTAAAGGCGGCGGCTGTGTGGGAATGATGACCGGCGTGGCCGTTGGCGAGGGCGTAAAAGTCGGCGTGGCGGTCGGCAGCAGTTGGGCGCTCAGCGGCAGCGGCGTCGGCGGGAGCGGGCTGGTCGGCGTCGGCGAGGGCGTCAGTGTCGGGGTGGAGGTAGGGCTGGCAAGCGGCGTGGCGCTGGGCTGCAAACCCGCCGGAATATCGTCGGCGCGGTTCAGCGGGGCCTGCGCCGCCGTCGGCTCGAACTCAATCCAGCCGTAGCCGGGGAAAAATACCTCCACCCAGGTATGCGCGTCACGCTCTTTGACGACATAAGCATTCTGCGCCGGGTCCCACTCGCCCTGGGCGAAACCGGCGGCCATCCGCGCCGGGATGCCCAGGCCGCGCAGCATCATCACCATCGCCGAGGCGTAATAATTGCAGTAGCCCTGGCGCAGATCAAACAGCACCCAATCCACCGGGTCCTGGCTGCGGGGCGGCTGTGGGATGGCTTCGTTGTAGAGGATGTTCGTTCGCAGCCAGCTTTCGATGGCTCTGGCCTGATCGTAAGGGGTGACTGCGCCGGCTTCGGCAACGATGGCCTGCGCCAGCCGGATTGTCCGGTCGGTGATGGAGGGCGAAAGCTGTAAATACATGCGCGCCAGCCATTCGGGATAACCTGTTCCGGCGGCGCGGAGCTGGTTGGCGGTCGCGCCGCTCATCAGGCTGGTTACGGTATAGGTGTCGCCGCGCCGCAGCACACGAGTCGGGCGGATGACGGAGATATTCATCGAGGCGCGGATTTCGTCGTCCGGGGCGTAACGCAGATCGGTGCGCGTGGGCAGGTCTATGCGGGCCGGCTGCGGCGCGGCGTAAATCAGCCGCGAGGCGTTCAGCCCGATGGTGAACTGCTGCTGGATGGGGTCGCGCCCGCCCAGGAAGGTCGGCTCCTGCACAACGTTGAGCGGCCCCTGTTCCACCGTCAGGCGCGTGGTCGCGCCCGGCACCCAGCGTCCATTATCATAAATGTCGAAGATGCGCGACCGCCAGTAATAGCGGCGTCCTGGCGGCGCAGAAACGACAAAAACGACCTGCTCGCCCAGTTGAATCGCGCCGCCCAGTTGAAGCGAGTCGCTGCCGTAATAATCGGCGGTGGTCGGCCCCTGGGTTTCGACGGTCGTAAACAGGCGGTTCCACAGCTCGCTGATCTGGGCGAGAGGGTCGGATTGCAGGAACTCCTGGAACTTATTCAAACGCTCCTGTAAATCCTGCGAGGGCGCGACCCAGGCGATGGTCATGGCGACCAGCGCCAGAATGATGCCGACACGGAAAAACTGGCGGCGCACGCTGCGCGGCACGCGGATTCCGTTGATGTACCAATCCCAGGCGCGGGCATCCAGGTTGGAACGGATGACCAGCAGCAGCGTCAGGAAGCTAAAGACAAGCAGATAAGCATCCAGGCTGGCGCTGCCGGTGTAATAAATGCTGTTGGCGACCAGAATTAAACCCGGCGGCAGGACGGCCCGCCAGATGCGATCAATGCGAAAGATGTGCCAGGCCGCGTTGTAACCCAAAAACCAGAACAGGGCGGTCACCAGCAGCGTGAACACCAGTTCATCCTGGTTGATGCCGCCGGAAATCGCGTCCAGAATCCAGCGCAGCAGGCGGGATAATACGGTGTAAGCGCCTTCGGCCAGGCCGCCCGGCTGGTTGATCGAAGCCACTAGCAGCACAAAACCGAGGCCGTAAATGCCGCTCATAAAAAGCGCCAGCAGTTCGTTGTACTGGCTGCGGGCCAGTAAAAAGCCGAAGCCGACGCTTAACAGCAGCACCGGCAGGACGGTATTCATCGCCAGCGGCCAGCCGGAGGCTGCCAGCGCCAGCGCCGGCATCAGCAGCAGCAGGGTAACGGCGGCCAGCGCCAGTTCATCGCCGGGGGCGAACAGATTGCGCCAGCCAAAAACCAGCCGGCGCTGCCAGCGCCGAAGCGGGGATACAACAGGATTAACGCGAGTGGTCATGCGCGAGCTCGTACTCGAAAACAAATGAGGGATAGTCTAATTCACTATCCCCCGCTAACGCCTTCATTGTAGTCGGATTACGTTCGGCTGGCAACCGTCGCCTGACCTACGGCTAATACGACATCACCGTGACTTGCAGCAGCGGCAGCAGGCCGTCCTCATCCACGCCGGGCGCGGTAATTCGCTGCTGATCCTGCCAGAAATAAACCGCCAGCGCGATGGTATAGGCCGTCCGCGCGGTGGGGAACGGCAGCGTCAGGGTGCGCTCCTCGATGTAAAACTCGCCCGGCTGCCAGCGGCTTGTTTCCGGGGGCGCTTCCGGGGGGTACACCGGCTGCGGGGCGCGGTCAACGCTGTCGGCCAGCCCGTCCCGCCAATGCAGCAGATACAGCCCCACGCTGTAATCCAGCGCCGGCGGCTCATCCACCGACCACCACATCCGCAGGTGGAGGTTTTCGGCCTCCCGCCGCACCAGCGGCCCCGTCCAGGGCAGACCGTTTTCCAGCACGTCCACGCCATGAAACCGCATCCCGTTGGCGAAAGGGATGCCCTCGGCCTCCGGCGGCGCTTCATACAGGCGGAACAGGCAGCCGGGCGGCCCGACGAACTGCCGGCTGATACGCCCCCGCGCGACGGCCTGCTGCATCTGCGCGTCCTGCGTGCCGTCGAAGATGACGTGCCAGACGCGGCGGTAGCCGGTCGGGTCGGCCACGAAGGTCAGGCCGTTGGGGAAGTATACGCGCGTGTAGTAGTCCCACTCTTCCGGGCGGCCACACCGGTTGCCGGGGTCGGCCAGCAGGACATCGCCGGGCAGCAGGTTGGCTTGCAGCCACTGGAAATTGCGGTTGAGTTCGGACAGATTGGAGAAGATGCTGTATTCCTTGAACGGCACAGGGACGAACAGCATCCCAAGCAGGGTGATCGTCGCAGCGGCAGCCGCCGGACGCGGCAGATGAGCCAGGCCGCAGCCGGCCAGTAGCGCCAGGCCGGGCATCACCCACCAGGCATACCGCGCCGAAAAGAAGCCCAGCAGGGGATTGGTGAGATACAGCAGCAGGGGGATGCCAAACGCCCAGACCAGCGGCGCCAGCGTGACCGGGCGGCGGGCGCGGCGGTAGATCAGCAGCCCGGCAGCGGCGGCCAGCAGCAGCATCCAGACCGGGAAGGCATAACCGGCCCAGTTCCAAAACAGCTCGTAAAGCGCCTGGGGCAGGGGTGGCGGGCTGAGCTGCGTGGTGGCGGCGGTGCGGGTGATCGCCACCTGCGCTTTGGCCGCGATTTCCGGCAGCGCCAGCAGAGCGGCGGTTAACCCTGGCAGCCACCAGCGCCAGACGGCGCGCCGGTAAACCAGCAGGGTATACAGCCCCAGCATCGCCAGCGCGCCGGCGGCGGTCAGCGAGGTGTAAAACAGGGCTGCCAGGCTGAGGCCGAGCAGCAGCCCGCGCCAGAGGCCGGGACGGTCGAAGTAGCGTAAGGTCAGCCAGAAGGCCGGCGGCAGCAAAGCGAGCGCCAGGGCATAACCGCGCACTTCGAGGCTGATGAGCGCGGCATACCCTAGCCCGGCGTAGGCCAGGGCGGACAGCGCGGCAGCCTGATGGCCGCCGAGACGCCGCGCCGCGCGGTATAAAAAAGCGACTCCGAGCAGGAACATCAGCACAGACGAAAACCGCAGGATGATGGGGTGCATCCCGGCCAGGCCGCGCCACGTGCCGAGCGCCAGGTAATACAGGGGCGGCCAGTCGTAGGGCGTCCAGCGGATGATCTGGGCGGGGCTGCCGAGGGTCTGCCAGACCGACCAGATTTCGTCCTGGTTCATCTGCGGCTCGTGCAGGCGTGGGATGCGGCTGGCGGCGATCAGCAGCAGCAGGGCGGCCAGCAGAATCGCCAGGGCGCGCGGTCGGTTGGGCAGGGGCAGCATGATGATGTGTGTCTCCGGGCAGCAAACGAGCTTTACCGGAGGTGGATTATACCCTAGTCTGGCGGGCGACGGCTGCGTATACTATTCATGTATCCAGGTTGGCCGGACGGTCGCTCCCCTGTTTCGGCAGGGGGGAGGAAAGTCCGCTCTCCACAGGGCAGGGTGCTGGCTAACGGCCAGGCGGGGTAACCCGACGGAATAGTGCAGCAGAGAGGTAGATTGCCCCCATGTGGGGCGAGGGTGAAACGGCGGTGTAAGAGACCACCGGCGCGGGCAGCGATGTTCGCGGCCAGGCAAACCCCACCCGGAGCAAGGCCAAGCAGGCGCATTGGGGCGGCCCGTCCCGCAAAAAGCGCCGGGTAGGCTGCTAGAGCTTCAGGGCAACCTGAAGTCGAGAGAGATGGCCGTCCACGACAGAAAGCGGCTTATATGGCCGGCCTGGATACAATTAATAACCCCGCCTGCAAGCGGGGCTGTTGTTTTTATCGGGTTATTCGTCCGGCCTGGCCGGCAAATTCCGGCGTGTTCAGCCTGCCGGACACGTATTCGTGGAAGTGTGTTGTCATGGTTGCCCGGCCAGAACGGTCAATCATGTACGCCTCGAACCCTGGCAGCGATTCGATGAAATAGATGCCGTCGCGCCCCATCGCAAAAGCCGCCGTCGCAAAACGATCTGCTTCCAGTACATCAGGGCCGATCACCGAGATGCTGACAATCTCGTCCAGCGCCTCGCCGCCGCGCGGGTCGTAGATGTGCGTGCCGCGCATGTAACTGCCCGAAGTCGCAATGCCGCGATCAACCAGCGTCACCGTTTTGACGATCTGGCCGAGATCAAACGGATTGCAGATGCCGACTCGCCATGCCTGCCCCTGCGCGTTGTGGCCGTAAACCTGCACGTCGCCGCCGGCATCCACATAAAAATTCTGAAACCCCTGCTCATACAGCCGCGAGGCCGCTTCATCAATGGCCCAGCCTTTAACGATGCCGGAAGGGTTGAAAGTGCCGTTGTGCCAGACATCAAAATAACCGTTGGTTTCCTGCCGGGTCTGTTCCGCCAGTTCGAGGATGATCTGCATGTCGGCGCAGGCATCGGCCAGCGCCAGTTCGCCCCGGTTGACCCGCGAAACCTCGCTGGTTTCCTTGAACGGGCTGAAAGTCTGGTCAACATAGGCGAAGTAGGCATAAACCGCGTCGAACGCCCCGGCGTCTGCCGAGGCGTCCACAATTTCTACGGTGATGGGCATCCCCATCAGCCAGCGAGTCTGTTTCATAGGTCAATGCCGATGGCCGCATCGAGCAGCGCCGATTCGAGCGACCGGACAAAGGCGCGGCTGCTGTCGGTGGCGCGCGAGACAAAATCAACATCCGCGTCCTGCGCTTCAATCGCCTCGCTAATCAGCGTCGGCAGCGCGTTACGGGTGATGATGTCGGATTCGTAAGTGCTGCGCGGATAGTCGGCAATCAGAATATCCACCAGTTTACCGTCTTCGATCACAGCCACAACCTGCATTGTTCCCCAGCGCCCCGCGCTTACGGCATCGCCGTAATACTGCCCATCGTAAAATTCCGCGCCTTCCACTTTTTTAGCGGCCTGCTTCGCCGAGGTGGTGTCCTGGGCGGGGGCGAGTTCGACTGCCGGCGGGTTGGTATCCATCCCTTCCAGGTGATTATGTCCCCTGCCGGGGCGACCGGGAAACCGTCCGCGCTGCTCGATGGGGGAGGCGATGGCGTCGGCGTTCAGCGTGGTGTCGCCGGTGAGCGCGCTGACCCCTGAATAACCTGCGGCTGCGCTGGCGATGAGGAGCGAGGCGCTGAGGGCGTTCCGTTTCCAGTTCTTGCGATTTGACGGTTTCATGTTTTTGTCTCCTGATGTGATGTTCGATTCAGTTTATGGCGCGCGCATCGGCCCGTTTCGTGCGGTTAACCAGCCAACCGATAGGGCGGGCGATGACGATGACGACGACGGCAGTGGCGAGCAAAAACCACAGGTTATAGGCCACGCTGCCGAATTCATCCCAGCGAATGTCCAGGACTCCCTCGCTGCCTTCGCCCGGCGGCTGGTTAACTTCGCCGCCGGCCTCGCCCTTCAACCGGGCAGCAAGCTCGGCGACGGTGACGCGGCCACTGTTGACCACTGCCAGCAGGTTTTCGAGGCTTCTTCCCTCGGCGTTCATGGTGGCGGATACTTGTTCAACATCCACCCCGGCGGCGGCGAGTTCGGCGGTAAGTGTTTCCAGCGTCATCGCATCTGTTGGCGCGGTTCGTGCGGCGGTATCCTGCACGACGGTCGTTTCGTCGTCGTTTTCGTCTGCGTCCCTCTGGGCAGCTTCCGGCGGCGCGCCGCGTTCTTCGCCGACCATCGCAAAGCCGCCGTCTTCCGCCGACATGCTGAGGAGCATGGTAGTGCTTTGCAGCGGGCTGACTAAATCGCCCTGCGACCACAACACCGCTCCGCCGATGATGACAACCGCCAGCAGGATGAAAAACCCCCGAACGCTGATATGCTGTCTTCTGACCGGGTGTGCCATGCTGTATCCTCCTTAACCCTGATGCGGCTGCTCACGACGCCCAGGCAGCCAGCCAAGCAGATAACGCGCGCCGTTGACCTTGATCCATTTCCAATGCACCGCCACGTGCAGGGCGACGATAATCAGCGCCAGTTCCGAACCGACCATGTGCAGAGTTTGCAGCGTTCGCCGGAAATCCTCACCCAGCGAAAGGTTCAGCCCCAGCGTGCGCGAGATGAGAATGCCGCTGATGGTCACGAAAGCCATGTCGGCAAACAGCAGGATGTTGAGGACATAGTTAAACCGGGACTCGTGCAGCAGCTTCCTGAAAAATGTCCGCGTGATGTTGACGATCCAATCCCAGTGAAGAACAATATGCACGATGAAGGCGGCGGCGAACAGCAGGCCAAGCAGCTCGTGCAGCGCCAGCCCGGTGAAATGCTTCTCCATTTCGATGACGAATACTGCCGTCAGCAGCAGGTCGAGAAAGACATTCAGTTTGACCCGGTTGAGTCTGCGCCTGCCGATCGTGCGTTCTGGCACGACCGCCTGCTTCGGAACGAATTGGGTAGCTGTCATGTGCTGGCTCCTGTGTTAATGTGTGAACACGTTTCCCACTTTAGCCGGATTACCGCGCGTTATGGTTATGCCAACCTCAAATAACCCTAAATCGGATTTAAGGTTGGCGGCGGGGTTCGTAGGAACCTCAAATATCCTTAAATCGCCTCCCCAATGGATTGATTGGGCAGGCCAGGTAGTGCAATAATGATGGAAAACTGCGCGTGGCAAAGCGGCGTTTTCAGGAAGTGAAACCATGCCCCGGATCGTAATAATCGAAGATGACCGGCTTATTTCGGAACCTGTCGCCCGCGCGCTGCGCGGCGCAAGCTACGAAACCAGCATCGCCAACAACGGCAGAGCCGGCTTAGAGATGGTTTTGAACCAGAAGCCCGATTTAGTGATCCTTGACATCATGCTGCCGGAAATGGATGGGTGGGAGGTGTGCAAGGCGATCCGCGAATCGAGTCTCGTGCCGATCCTGATGCTGACCGCCTTAAATGAAGAAATTGACCGGGTATTGGGCCTGGAACTGGGCGCGGATGATTATCTGTCAAAACCGTTCAGCACGCGAGAACTCATCGCGCGGATCAAAGCGACGCTGCGCCGGGTCGAATTTGACCGGGCAGGGCTGACCAAAGATCAGGCGATCACCGTTGGCGAAATTCGGATTGACATCGGGCAGCGGTGCGTGTTCAAAAACGGGCAGAAGCTCGATCTCCGTTATAAGGAATTTGAATTGTTAAGCCTGCTGGTCGCGCATCTGGGCGAGGTCGTGACGCGCGCCGAGATTTTCGACAAGGTTTGGGGGACGGATTGGCTGGGCGATATGCGGACGCTGGACGTGCATATTCGCTGGCTGCGGGAAAAGCTGGAAGATGACCCCAGCGACCCCCAGTATATTCAAACGGTGCGTGGGGTGGGCTATCGTTTTGCGTCGGTCGGCCGGCCATGAAGCGCGCCCCTCTGCTGCGTATCATAGTAACCCGCCTGCATCACACCAGCATCCGCACGCGCCTGCTGCTTGCCTATGCGGGGCTGCTGCTGGTCGGCTTTGCGGCGCTGACGCTGGTGGCCGGCAGCCAGATCGCGCTGGCTGCGCGGGCCGATTACGAGCAGCGGCTGTTGAATGAAGTGCAGTTCGTCCGACAGGGGTTAAGCGCCCTGATCGCCGCCGGTCAAAGGGAGTTTGAACCCTCTGAATCAATGCTGGAGCTGATTGCCGAGTACGAGACTCATCTGAACGGGACGATTTATCTCTACGGCATGGACGACCATGAAAACCTGCTGCTGCCCCGCAGCAGTTTTCGTGATGCGCCGGAGATCGAAGCCGCGATTCGGGGCGGCCTGGTCGTTGTGGAACGCAAGGATGAGCAGGGGCGTCCGGCGCTGTTCACGGCGGCGCTTTTGGGAAACCTGATTCGCGGCGGTTTTACCGGCTTGGTCGTGCAGGTGAGCGTTCCGCTGGACAACCTGCAAGCCCTGATCTTGCAGCGATGGCTGCTCCTGCTGCTGGTTTTCGCGGGCATTTTCGGCGTGACGGTGGCCGCCGCGCTCTGGGTAGCCCGCTCGATCATCCGACCGCTGTACCGCCTGCGCGACTCGGCGGTGCGGCTGTCCCAGGGCGACCTGGCCTACCGTGTGACGGGCATCGGCGATGATGAGATCGGCGCGGTGGGGAAAGCCTTCAACGAGATGGCCGCGCAGGTACAGGGGATGCTGGAAGAACAGCGCGCGTTTGCCAGCAACACCTCGCACGAACTCCGCACGCCTTTGACGACCATTCGCCTGAGATCGGAGGCGCTGCGTTATGATGATACGCTCGACCAGGAGACGAACGCGCAGTATATTGTTGAAATTGATGAAGAGGTCAAACGCCTGAGCGCCCTGGTCGAGGATTTAACGCTGCTGTCGCGCTTTGATGCCGGGCGCGCCGAACTGGGGCAGAGCGAGATTGATATGGTGCGGCTTGCCGTCAGCCTCATACAACAGCACCAGGCTCATGCCGACGCGCACGGGCTGGCGCTGACGCTGGCCGCGCCGGATACGATCATCCCCATTCATGGAAGCCTGAATCACCTGCTGATCGTTTTCCGCAATCTGCTGGAGAATGCCATCAAATACACGCCGCGCGGTGGGCAGGTCACATGGACGATAAAGGCGGAAGCGGGTGGGGTATGCAGCGTCATCCAGGATACCGGCCTGGGGATCGCCCCGGCGAACATGGAGCATGTATTCGAGCGGTTTTTCCGTGCTGACAAAGCGCGCGCCCGCGATGTTCCCGGCACAGGGCTGGGTCTGTCGCTGGTGAAATCCATTGTTGATGCTTATGGCGGTTCGGTCAAGATCGAGAGTCCTGGCCTGCATCAGGGGACGACGGCGACGGTGTTTTTGCCTTACCGACCTGCACCCCCGGCGGGCCAGCCGCATTGATCGGCGGTCGTGATGTCGTTTGCTCCCCGCAGCTTGCGCCGCCGGTTGTGACAATCAGCACGGAATTTACCTGACGATCTCCCTGAAATTGCCGGTAATTTTACAGCAAACAGCAAACCTGATTACAATTTTTTTAATCAGCGCGCCTTTAAAAACGCCCGAACAGATGCCGTTTTCGAAAAATAGGATTTATCAGGAGGGGCTAATCCAGCCATGAGCATCAGCCATTTAGCCAGGTCTATTGCAGAATCGGCCACCCTTAAACTCAACGAGCAGGCTAAACTGCTGGCCGACCAGGGGCAGCCGGTTATTCACTTGGGCGGTGGGGAGCCGAAAAATAAAGTTCCCATTACCGCTGTCCTCAGCTCCGCCGCCAAACTGACCGCCGGCGACGTAAAATACGTCCCCACCGATGGAACTCCTTCGCTCAAAAAGGCCGTCATTCGTTATACCGAGGAGAACTATGGCTGGCTGGTCGCGCCGGAGAATGTCATCGTTTCGTCCGGGGCGAAACAGTCGTTGTTCAACGTGCTGGTTTCGATCCTTGACCCTCAGGACGAGGTGATCGTCCTCGCGCCGTATTGGGTGAGCTACCCGGAGATGGTCAAGATGGTGTATGGCCGCCCGGTCATCGTCAGGCCGGAGGACGGCACGTTCCAGCCGCGCCTGGAGGATGTCGAACGCGCCGTCAGCAGCTATACCAAAGCCATCATCGTCAACAGCCCCAACAACCCTTCGGGGGCCGTTTATTCCGAGGACTTCATTGCCGGGCTGGTAGACCTGTGCGAGCGCCGGGACATCTACCTGATTATGGATGACATTTACCATAAGCTGGTGTTTGATGGCATACGCCCGGTTTCGGCCTACCGTTATACCGACAAAACTATCGAGACAACCAAAATCATCGTCGTCAACGGCGTTTCCAAGCTCTACGGCATGACCGGCTTTCGCATCGGCTGGGCGGTCGCCAACCGGGCGCTGGTGGAGGTGATGAAAAACGTTCAGGCGCAGACCACCTCCTGCCCGGCTAACCTGTCTATGGCGGCGGCGGAGGGTGCGCTGACCGGCGTGCAGAGTACGGTCGAGAGCCTGCGCCTGGGCATCCAGAACAACCGCGACGTGATGATGACCGAACTGCGTACCTTCCCCGGTGTGAAAGTGACCAAACCGTGCGGTACGTTCTACTGCCTGCCGGATTTCCGCGCTTTTAGCAGCAGTTCGGAGGAACTGGCCGCCTTCCTGTTAAAAAAGGCGCTGGTTGTAACCGTGCCGGGCAAGGAATTCGGCGCGGAAGGCCACTTGCGATTAAGCTACTGCGGCGCGGTGAAGGACATCACCGAAGGCATCAAACGTATCCGCTGGGCGCTGGACCCGGAAGCCCCGAACGAAATTTATATTGGCGACCGTCGCATGGTGAGAGACTGGTTATGAGCAACAATTTGCTGAACATCAAAACGCCCGCGCAGGATCAGGCCAAAGACCTTAAAAGCGATTTTGGGCTGGAAAATCATGGCCTGACGAACCTGAACACCATTTACTGGAATCTGCCGCCGGAGGCGCTGTACGAAGAAATCACCTTCCGGCGCGAGGGGCAGATCGCCAAACACGGCCCGGTAGTGGTGAATACCGGCAAGTTCACCTCACGCGCGGCGGCGGATAAATTCATCGTGCGCGAGCCGAGTTCGGAAAATCATGTCTGGTGGGGCGAGTATAACCGGCCCATCGCCGCCGATAAGTTCGCGGAAATTTTCAGCCGGATGCAGGGTTTCCTGCAAGGCAAGGACGTTTTTGTGCAGGACTGTTTTGCCGGGGCGCAGGCGGAATACCGGCTGCCGATTCGGATTATCACCGAGTATGCCTGGCACAGCCTGTTCGCCCAGAATATGTTCCTGCTGCCGAACAGCCGGGAAGCCTACCGCCAGCATATCCCGGATTTCACGCTGATCTGCGCGCCGTCGTTTAAGGCTTACGAGCCGATTGATGCTACGCGCACCGGCACGTTTATCGTGTTGAACTTCGAGCAGCGGTTGTGTCTGATCGGCGGGACGGCCTACGCGGGCGAGATCAAAAAGTCGGTTTTTACGGTGTTAAACTACCTGCTGCCGCTCCAGAATGTGATGAGTATGCACTGTTCGGCCAATACCGGCCCGGATGGGGATACGGCGCTGTTTTTCGGCCTGTCCGGGACGGGCAAAACCACGCTGTCCGCCGACCCGACGCGCGGGCTGATCGGCGATGACGAACACGGCTGGAGCGACGAGGGTATTTTTAACGTCGAAAACGGCTGTTACGCGAAAGTCATCCAGCTTTCGCCGACGGCAGAACCGCAGATCTACGCCGCCATTCATCGTTTTGGCGCGATTCTCGAAAACGTGGTTTACGACCCGGTGACGCGCAAAATTGACCTGGACGACGACCGCCTGACCGAAAACACCCGCGCTTCGTACCCGCTGGAATACATTGATAATGCCGTGTCCAGTAAGGTCGGCGGGCATCCTAAAAATATCCTGCTGCTGACCTGCGACGCCCAGGGTGTGATGCCGCCCATCGCCCGGCTGACGCCCGACCAGGCACTTTATCACTTCATCTCCGGCTATACGTCAAAAATCGCCGGCACGGAAGCGGGGGTCGGGGCGCAGCCGGAAATCACCTTCAGCACGTGTTTTGGCGCGCCGTTTATGGTACACCACCCCTGGGTATATGCCGATCTGCTCAAACGCAAGGTGCAGCGTTACGGCGCGACCTGCTGGTTGATTAACACCGGCTGGGTGGGCGGGTCGTATGGCATCGGCAAACGCATCAGCATTCGGTACACACGGGCGCTGCTGAACGCGGCGCTGTCCGGCGCGCTTAACGAGGTTGAATTTTATACCGACCCTGTATTTGGTTTCGAGGTTCCCAAAAGACTCGAAGGTCTGCCGGAGGATGTATTGTATCCGTCCCGCGCCTGGAGTGACCAGGAAGCCTATTGGGATCAGTACCGCCAGCTGGCGGCGCGCTTTATCGCCAACTTCAGGAAATTCGCGGCGGAATGCCCGCCGGAACTGGAACTGGCCGGGCCGCTGGCACACGGCGAGCTGTTCTCCGCCAATCTGGATTAGGGCGTGTTCTGTTAACTCTGCCTCTGATAAAGCGGTGATTGCTAGTTCCCTCCCCCTGCCCCTCCCCAAGTTTTGGCTGAGGGGATCAAAACAGCTCACAATAGATGTTTAAGTCCCCTCTCCATTACATGGAGAGGGGATCTGGAGTTTGGCAGATTAAAGGAAGTCGTTGTGAGAAAACAGCGACTTTTTTGTTGCGGGGATAAGGAAAAGGAGGCAGAAGGTAGTTCAGGAACGAG
>QUBZ01000101.1 GCA_014338005.1 Chloroflexota bacterium
CGTCAGTCAATGCGCCTATTGTCTCGGAGGCCGTCGCTGAACAACGCAGACCCAACAATGCTGCGACGGTCGCGCCAGGGACAAGCCGGCCGCTTTAGCCGCTGGTAGTTGACGGTTCGGGCGAATCCTGGGTTTTGATATAGATGGGCATCAGCCTGGCCGCCGAAAAACCCGTCGGGTCGGTTTTAAGCCGAGTTAACGCTTCCTCCGCCAGAAAGCCGGCGCGGCGCAGCCGGTAAGCCGACGGAACCAGCGAAACCGGCACAGCCTGGGCCTGGGCGGACTCTAAAGCGGTGTGGCCGTCCTCGTTGATTTCGCCGGTCAGGTAAGCCGCGCCGTCAATGCTGGCGAACAGCGTTTCCCAGTCCATCAGGGACGGCTCGCCTCGGCTGCCCCAGCGGCCTTTGCGCCACTGGTAGCGCGCCACGATGATACGTCCGCGCCCGGCCTGCACCACCACCAGCAGCCCGCCCTGGTAATACGGCTGCCCGGCGGCGATGGTGTCCAGGGTGGAAATGCCCACCAGGGGCAGGTTATTGGCTGCCGCCAGCCCTTTCGCCAGCGCCACCCCCACCCGCAGCCCGGAATACGAACCCGGCCCGATGGAAACAGCCAGCGCGTCCAGCGCCTTCAGTTCGACACCGCAGCGGTCGAGCAAAACCTGAATGGCCGGCGCAAGTTCGACGGTGTGGTTGTTGAAGGTATGCCAGGTCTGTTCGGCCAGCAGCTTACGCCCATCGTGCAGCGCCAGGCTCATAATCTGCGTGGCGGTGTCAATTGCCAGTAACATGCCGTTTATCTAAATTCCAAAAGTCAGTTCTCGAAAATCGGCGATCAATGTTTCGGCGCGTTTGCCGCTGCCCACAAAAACCAGGTTGCGCCGTGTCGGTTCCAGGATGCGTAGTTCGACCCACAACCGCTGGCGGGGCAGCGCCTCGATGATACGTTCCGGCCATTCGATGATGACCGGCCCGCGCCCGTTCAGGATGTCCTCAAAACCGATGGCTTCGATTTCGGCGGCGCTGTTCAGCCGGTAGCAGTCCAGGTGAAACAGGCGCTGCGAGTCCGCGCGGCGGGTATGTTCGTGAACCAGGTTAAAGGTCGGGCTGGTGAGCGGTTGTTCGACGCCCCATCCCCTGCCGATGCCGGCGGCAAACACCGTCTTTCCCGCGCCCATATCGCCCGCCAGACAGATCACATCGCCGGGCAGCAGCAGCGTTCCCAGGCGCGCGCCAAAACGCAGCGTTTGTTCGGCGCTGTGGCTGATGATGTCCAGTTGGCCTTCTTTCAAAATCGGCAAGTCGGACTCCGAATCGCTACCCCTCGCATTATACAACGCCAGCCCCGGCCTAAAAAGGGCGGCGGATAGAAAAATATTCGCACCAGAAATAAACCAAAAATAAATCGTGCCAGGACAATTAAATTTTTATTTTCGTTAGAATGAGAAGTATGGCGAAAGAGGGTTTATGTGGATTCATTCTGAATGGGGGCTGCGCCGGCAGCTTGTACTTATCATCGTTGGTATTTGCGTGTTGATGGCTGCGGCGGTGGCGATGATCGCCCTCAACGCGAACGCCGCCGCGCTGCGCGCCCAGACCGAAACCGCCTTGGTGCGCCACAACCAGATGATGGCGAACGCGCTGGATGCCGAACTTCAGTTCGTTGTGGCCTCAACGCAGGCTTTTGCGGCGGCGCTGAACGACCAGCCGGTGCTGCCGGTTTCGCAGGCGCGGGCGATGGCGACCAGCTACCTGTCCGAAGCCG
Organism: Chloroflexota bacterium; assembly: GCA_014338005.1. GTDB lineage: Bacteria > Chloroflexota > Anaerolineae > Aggregatilineales > Phototrophicaceae > CFX2. The sequence continues at coordinate 1,765 of QUBZ01000101.1, forward strand.
GGCGTTTGATTCACCGCCTGAATATCTACGGCCCTTTCCGCGATACGCACCAGACCTTAATCGTCAACGCCCCGGAAGCCGGCTCCACCTTCGCGCCGATGCTGCGCGCCATCAGCGGCACGCTGTCCCCGTCAAGCTGGTTCCTGGAGCCGTTGGAAGACGGCCTGGAACGCTGGCACGGGCCAGACCGCGCTTTTGATGCCAACGAAACCGAAGCGGTCATCTCCTATGCCGTGCCGTTCAGTTCGGCTGCCGGGGAACTGGCCGGGGTGGTGTGGGCCGATGTGCCGGTCAGCCGTCTGCGGGCGGTCGTGCGGGCGACCGTGAACCTGGAAAACCGCGACGGGTACAGCCTGCTGCTGAATGGACGCGATGAACTGGTGATGGCCGATAACCTGCCGGGCGGCGTCGTGCCGGGCGCGCTGCCGGATGGCCTGCTGCGCCTGCCGGAAATCGAAAGTTTCCGCGCCGGCCTGCGGGCGGAGGGCGGCCTGGTGGTGACCGATGTGGGCGGCGGGCGCGCTTCTGCCGTCATCATCAGCCTGCTGCCGCAGACCGGCTGGCAGCTCATCAGCGTTTTGCCCGCCGGCGCGCTGCACCAGCCCTACGACCGCGCCATTTTGCAGGTCGCCGTCATCACGCTGGCCGGGGTGGTGGGGCTGGCCGCCGTTGTGCATGTATATATCGGCAGGGTGGTGACGGAGCCGCTGCTGGCCCTGGGCGATGCTGCCCAGGGAATCGGCGCGGGCGATCTGCGTTATGAAATCGGGTTCCGGCAGCGGCAGGACGAAATCGGGCGGCTGGCCGGCGCGATGGAGGACATGAAACGCAACCTGGAACATTCCTATCGCCAGCTTTCGCTGTGGAGCCAGACGCTCGAAAAGCGTGTCGAACAGCGCACCCAGGAGCTTGAAATCGCCCGGCGAGAAGCCCAGGCCAGCGCCGCCGAACTGCGCGCCGTGTACGACGCTTCCCTGTCGGTTGTTGGCGATTACCAGTTGGAGGCGCTGCTACGGCATCTCAACCAGAACATCCTGGAACTGCTCAAAACGCGCTACGGCGCGGTCTGGCTGGTCGAACCGGACGGCGAGCGGCTGCGCCTGGTGGACGCGACCTCTGACCGGATAATGCCCGGCACGACCATCGGCAGCCAGGAAGGGCTGATCGGCCAGGTGATCCAGGAAAACCGGCTGATGGTGATCGAGGATTACGCCGGCTGGCCGGCGCGCTGTGCGGCTGATTGGGTCAGCCCGGATACGGCGCAGGTGATGGGCGTGCCGCTGACGTTTTACAACAAAATCATCGGCGTGGCGCTGGTGGGGCGGGCTGCCGACGACCCGCCTTTTGCCGAACGCGACCGGCGTTTGCTGACGCTGTTCGCCAACCTGGTTTCGCCGGTGGTGCGGAATGCCCAGTTATTCGTCCAGCGCGAGGAGGCCGTTAAAGCCGCCGAACGCGCCAGCAGCGTTAAAACGCGCTTCCTCGCCAGCGTGACCCACGAACTCCGCACGCCGCTGAACCTCATCATCAACAATATGGACTTTATGCGTATTGGGGAGTTCGGGCCGGTTAACGACGAGCAGCGCGAACGGCTTGACCAGGCCATCCGCAGCGCCGAACACTTGCTGTACCTCATTAACGACCTGCTGGACGCCAGCAAAATCGAAGCCGGGGAGATGCGTCTGTTCATCCAGCCCGCCGATTTTTACCCGGTGCTGGAGGACGCGCTCGACTCCGCCCTGATGCTGATCGAAGCGCGCGGCGGCCAGGTCATCCTCCAGGCGCACATCCCGGACGGCCTGCCGGCCATCCCGATGGACGCCCGGCGGGTGCGGCAGGTGCTGACCAACCTGTTGAGCAACGCCGTCAAGTTCACGCCGGAAGGCCAGATCAACCTGACGGTGCGGCTGCTGGACGACCAGATCGAGTTTTCCGTCACCGACACGGGCATCGGCATCCCACCGGAGGAAATCGAAAAGTTGTTCGAGCCGTTCGAGCGCGGCGCGCGCGCCCGCCACCTGGGCATCGAAGGCACAGGGCTGGGGCTGCCGATTTCGCGCTTTCTGGTCGAAGCGCACGGTGGGCGGCTGATCGTCCAGAGCCAGGTGAACCGGGGCAGCACCTTCAGCTTTACGCTGCCGATTCGCTCCCCCGGCCAGATGGCCGATTTTGCCGGGCAGGCGGCGGGCAGCGCGCAGCGTTAAATTTTTCCTACAGGCGCAGCATCACCCATAACGTTTCGCAATTGTCGGAATCAGATACTCGTCAAAGGCCGCGCGCAGGTCGTACTTCGGCTGCCAGCCCCAATCGCGCCGCGCCGCCGAGTCGTCCAGGTCGGCGGGCCAGGAGTCAACAATCGCCTGCCGCTTCATATGCGGCTGGAAGGTGATGTGCGCGCCGGAAAAGGTTGAAAGCGTCAGGTCGCGGATTTCGGCGGCGGTGGGGCTGAAGCTGGTCACATTGTACACCCGCTGCGACAGGCGTTCGGCGGGCGCGTTCGCCAGCGCCAGCAGCGCCGTGATGGCATCCGGCATCGCCATAAAGGGGATGCGCGTGTCTTCGCGCACGAAACAGGCATACGGTTTGCCCTGCGCGGCGGCGTGCAGCATCTCCGGCGCGTAATCGCTGGTTCCGCCGGTGGGCAGCGTCAGCGCGCTGATGAGGCCGGGGAAACGCACGGCGCGGAAATCCACCCGGTACAGTTCGTCGGTGACGGCCAACTGCCGGTAGTGGAAAGTATAATAACGCCCCAGGTGTTCGCAGTACAGTTTGTTGCAGCCGTACATGGTGGTGGGGTTCAAAAACTGTTCTTCGCTGATCGCGCCGGCGGCGGCTTTGGTGGGCAGGTCTGGCAGGCCATAAACGGCGATAGAACTGGGGAAAATGAACTTGACGGTTTGCCCGCGCAGGTGCGATTGTTCGGTCGCCATCCGCAGCAGGTTGACCGTTCCCTGGACGTTGACCCGGTGCGCCACTTCGGGGTTAAACTCCGAATGGGTGGAAAGCAGGGCGGCCAGATGGTAAACCGTTTCGATTTCGTATTCGTTAATCAGCGTTTCCAGCAGGGCGGTATCCAGGATGTCGCCCACGATGGTTTCATAGACGCGCGGGCGCATGTGGTCATCCAGCCCGCGAATGTCCAGCACGATGACCGGCGGCATATCCGCCATGCCGGAAAGCTGGTGGATCAGCCCGTGTCCGACCTCGCCGTTCGCGCCGGTGATTAAGATGACTTTCTTTCGCATAAAGCGTCCTTTTCGGTGTCGGTATAAATTTTCCAGGGCGTTTGTATTTGCGACTTTCTATTGTAATGCGGGTGGCGGCTTTGCCCAACCGGACTATACGGGCAGTTTGCCTCAATTGGCGGCGGTTGGGAAACCGGAAATGAGGGTTGAAAAGGGCTTGTAAAGGTTTATAATAGGTCAGAAGGGTTTTTATATCTGGTGGAGAAGCCTTGAACACATATATTGAGAGCCGGCGTGACGCGCTGCCGGATGTGGCGGCGGTTCTGCCCACGCCTTTTGAGTGGGTGTTTGTGCCTGGCGGACAGGTAACGCTCGATCACCGGGGCGGTTATCTGGCGCAAAACACTACCTTCGATGTCGCGCCGTTCGTCATCGGCAAATACCCGGTGACGGCAGCCCAGTATCAGGCTTTTGTGGATGCGCCGGACGGTTATCGTGACCCGATCTGGTGGGTGTATTCGTCTGCCGCTTACGAGTGGCGGGCGGAAAACGAAAACCCGGTGCGCCCGCCCTACGGCGGCGGCGACCATCCGCGAACCCATATCACCTGGTACGAGGCGGTGGCCTTCTGCCGCTGGCTGACGGAAGCGGTGCGGATACGCTCTGGTGCGTTCTTATCCATCAGCCTGCCGACGGAACAGCAGTGGCAGCGGGCGGCGCAGGGCGACGATGGCCGGATATTTGCCTGGGGGAACGCCTGGGACGCGAGCCGGTGCAAAAACAATCTTGAGAAAAACAGCATCGGCCCCGCGCCCGTGACCGAATATGCCGGTAAGGGCGACAGTCCTTTTGGCGCAGTGGATATGACGGGCAACGTGTGGGAATGGTGCCTGACGAGCTGGGGAACCGGCGCGAACGACCCGCGCGGCGACGATGTGCGCGTGCTGCGCGGCGGCTCGTGGTTCGATGACGTGATGAGTTTTTTCCGCGTTATGACCCGCAGCAGTTGGAGTCCCGACATCCGGTCGGATATGCGGGGCTTCCGGCTGGTCTGCCCGCTTTAGGCGAATGACTGCCGGGGCGGCCCGATGTGGTCGCCCCTACAGCCCTGACCGGCTTTCGCCCGGCTCGATCACGTCCAGCGCGAACGGCAGGCGGGGGCGCTCCAGCGTAAACGCCAGCGAACGCTGGTCGAAGTTGGTGACGAACAGCCGGCCAGGGGCGGCATAGGTTACGTCGCTTGCGCCGCGAAAGTTCCCGGCGATAGGTGTCAGCTGGCTGCCGTCCAGCCGCAGGACGCGGTTAAGGCCGAGCGCGGCCACGTAAATCGTCCCATCCGGCGTCACCGTCAGGCCGCCGAAGCCGGGCGCGTCTGCCTGGCCGGTGTGCCGGTAGAGCGTTTCGGTTGTGCCGTCGGCCACTAAAACGCGGTAGATGATGTTCAGCGCGCCGTCGGCGACCAGCAGTGCGTCGCGCGCCGGGTCGTAGGCCAGCCCGCCGGGTTCGTAACCCAACCCGCCCCCGGCTTCCCCCGGCGGCGACCACCAGGCCAGAGCGCCGCTGCCGTCGGGGTTAAAACGCCAGACTTCATCGCGCCCCCGGTCGCTGACGTAAACGTATCCCTGTCCATCCAGCGTAATATCAAACGGCAGCACGAAACCGCGTTCGTCCGGGATGGCGGCAAAGTCGCTTATTTGACCGTCCGGCAGCAGTTGTTTGATGCTGCCGCCCGAAGTGCGGATGTCGGAATCCACATGGTCAACCACCAGCAGTCGCCCATCCGGCATGTAGGCCAGCCCCGCCGCCGCGCCGATGGCGTCCCGCGTGGCGGGGATTTCGGTCACGGCTGCATCGAGGCCGATCCGGTAAACCGCGCCGGTTTTGTAGCTGGCGGTGTAGATCGTGCCGTCCGGCGCGGTGGCCACAAAAGCCGGATACCCGTCCTCGCCGGGCAGGGCGGCGAATTCGCGCACGATCAGCCCTTCAACCAGCGCTGAAGCGGCGGTGCGCGGGGCGGAATTAAGCGCGCCGAGGAGCAGCGCCGCGCTGATCGCCAGCAGCGCCAGCAAACCGCCGCCGAACAGCAGCAGAAAAACCAGCACCCGCTGGCGGCGGCTCGACTGTTGAAGGTTACGCAGCATAAAACACCTGCCTTCGGATGAAGGGATTCACAGCGCAGTCAAACAGAAAAGCGCAGCACGCTGCGCTCCTGGTGAAGATTTTCGCTCTGCGGAGAGGGTGGGATTCGAACCCACGAGGGTGTTACCCCTACTCGCGTTCCAGGCGAGCGCGTTAGGCCACTACGCTACCTCTCCCAACGGCGCGCATTATAACAGCATCCGGAGGCTTTATCCAGGGTAGGGCGGCAGCATTCCCGCGCCCGGCAGGTCGTCGCGCTGCGGACGGCTGAGTTTTTGCAGAAAATTGCTCACCTGCCACGCAAACACGTCCGGCGTTTCGAGCTGCGGCATATGCCCGCAGTCGGCGATTTCGGTCAAGATCGCACCGGGGATGCTGTCTTTAATCACTTCCGCCCCGGCCAGAGTCGCCACCTGGTCGTTGGCGCCCCACAAAATCAGCGTCGGCACCAGCGGGGTCTGCTGCTGCTGGGGCGGGCTGGCGACGATCATCCTCAGCAGGCCGGAAAAGCCGGGCGCAGCGGCGCGCACCCCGCGTAAAAAGGCGTCGGTCAGGATGTCCTCGACGTACAGCATGGCGCGCAGGCTGGCCGGCGTAAGCGATGCGCGCGTCACCTGCGTAAACAGCAGGTGCGACACCCCCGGCACGCGCTCCAGAATACGCATCAAAGGCGGAAAATCCGGGACAGCGCCGCCGTTCACCAGGATGACAGCCGGCACGAGCTGGGGGTTATTGGCGGCGAACAGCCGGGCGATCAAACCGCCCAGAGAGTTGCCGACGACGACCGCTTGATCCAGCCCCAGATTGTCCAGGAAACCCCTGAGCCAGCGCATTAAAACATCCGTCCGCTTTACCGGCAGCGCCTGGCTGCCGCCGAATCCCGGCAGGTCGGGGGCCAGGATATGAAATTCCTCGGTCAGCAGCGGGGCAATCGGCCCCCAGTGCTGGCTGGCGTCACCCAGGCCGCCGTGTACAAGCAGCAGCGTGCGCCCGTTGCCCTGGCCGCCTTCCCAATAGCTGATCGTCAGGCCATCTACCGATGTCGTTTTTGCTTCAAAAACCATACCGTTTTCCTCACTCCAGATCGGATTCCTGGATAAAACCGTTTTCGACCAGCCAGGCCGCCAGCTGCTCGGCGCTGGGTTCGGTAATCATCGAGCCGCGATGAATGCCGCGCGGGCTGGCGCCGGCGGGCAGCGGCGACGGGTCACGATAAGGTAGATCGGAGCCGGCGTCGGCAATCACCAGCGTCGGCACGGATAAAAATCCCGTCCATTGTAATACGCGCTGGCGGGCCAGTTCGTTCTGGTCAATCAGGATTTCGCGGTACGACAGGCCGTAATCGCCCAACACCTGTTTGGCGACGGTGATAAAGGGGCAGCCCAGCGAACGCGAATACATCACCAGTTCTCGGCTCACCGTGTCATGCTCCTGGCACGTAAGTCGGCGGCGGATGGTTGGGTTCCAGAAAACAGAGGATGCCGTCGGTGATGCTGCGGGCCAGCCGTTCCTGCTGGCCGGTGAGGATGGGCCGGTCGGCCAGCATAAAGCCCAGTTCGATAATCGCCGCCGGGGTGGAGGGGTGAATTTCGCGGAAGGTATGGTAATCGGTCATGTCCACCGTCAGCCCTTCGCGGCGCTGCAAGCCGCTGGCCTGCTGGTAATAACGCGCGATGCAGTTCACCAGGGTTTCGTCGCTGCCGCCGGATGCGCGCCGGGATGCCGCTGCCGCGATCAAAAAGCCGGAGACGACTTCGCCCGGCCATTCCTGGCAGGTGTTGGCGTGGATGGACACCAGTGCCGCCGCCTGATAATTATCCAGGCGGGGGTCGAATTCGTCCAGCAGGTCTACCGCGTAACCCTGCGCGCTGAGGTAGCGCACGACGTGCTGCGCGACGGCGAAGTTGATTTCGGCTTCCGTCAGGCCGTCCGGGCAGACCGCGCCGGGGTCGGGCGGGACCTGCGGCCCGCGATGCCCGGAGACGATGCCGATTCGCCGCAGCCAGTTGGGGGTCGGCAGGCCGGTCGGTACGACCGTCATCTGACTGGTGGCCTGGGCGATGCTCAGTTCCAGCTTAACTTCATCGGTCAAAAACCCCGAAGGCGTCCACCAGGTGAAGATGGTCGCCAGCAGCCCGGCGGCCACCGTCACCACCAGAAAAGTGCGGAAGATGCCGCCCAGGACGCCGACCGTGTGGCGGCGGCGGCGCGCTTTGCGCCGTTTGATGCGCCGGATGCGCTGTTCTTCGATGGCGGCTTCGCGGGCGGACTGCGCCGGCGAGTCGGGTTTGGGCGCGCCGGGCGAAGCGGACATCTCCTCCTCCGCCGGTTCGGGGAAGGGCGCGGGCCGGACGGGCCGCCGGAAAAGCTGTTCCGCCGAATCCGAGGTGGGTTTGGCAGATTTGGCCGCCGCCTGGCGCATGATCTCCATGAACGTCACCGAAGGCGGCACTTCGATGTCGTCGGAGTTATCGTCCCATCGCGGCTCGTCGGGATGCAGGGTGTTATCGTCTGGCATGGGGATAAACTCGTTAAAGTCAGCCTATTGTACCTGAATTCAAGCGTTTTGTGCGAACGTGGCGAACGAATACAAAACCCTCACCCGCCCGGCAGAACTTCGTAAACCAGCGCGCCGTCGGCCTCAAACACCTGCCGCAGGTAGGGCGCGTCGGCCACACCGGAACGCATCTCGATGTCGGCGGCGAACGGCTTGGCCCAGCGGAACAGGCTTTCGATGCTGGCCGGGTCGGTCACGATCTGCGGCATGATCACATAACCGATTCCGGCCTCGCGCAGCAGGTCGGCGTTGGCCGGGTCTGCCGGGTTCTGCCAGAAGGCGCGCATCCGTTCCTGTTCGGCCAGGCTGGCCTCGTTACCCCGGAAAAACGGCTGCCAGCGGTAGTATACGCTGTCCCGCTCGCTGATGACCGGCACCCAGTCGCTTTCGTGCGAGTTATCCTTGAGCGTGCCGGGGAAGTTTAACACGCGCGCATCTGGCGGCGTGTTGTCGCGCAGCCATTCCATCGCCAGCACGTCCGCCTGGGACGAAAACGCGCCGTGAATACCCAGCCGTCCTTTGCTGAAGTCGAGAAGCTGCCGGTTAAAAACCAGCGCGGCCAGCCCGATGACGATCAGGCCGCCCAGCAGGGCATACGCGCCGCGATGCAGATGCGCGCCCAGGCGCGGCTCGAACCAGCGATCCCAGACCCACAGCAGCCCCATTCCGCCCAGGATGCTGTAGGGGATGATCGGCCCGTGCCAGGCGATGCTGAAAGGATAATCGTACCGCAGCACCGGCGCGACCAGCCAGGGGACGAGCCGCTCCAGCAGCCCCAGGGTGGAAAAGTCCAGCACCAGCGCCAGCCAGCCGACCGACAGGACAGCCGCCTGGCTGCGCCCGCGCAGGCCGGCCGCCGCGCCGGCGAAAGCAGCCGGCACGACCCACACGCCATGATAAAAAATCATCATCCGCCAGTAGTCGGGGCTGCGCTCGAACGGCGATTGAATGTCCGCGCCGAGCAGTTCCCGGATGTTCCATAACCAGGGTGAAATCGCCAGCGCGGCCACCAGCGGCACGCCTATCGTCAGCGCCAGCGTCACGCCCAGGGTGGGGCGCGGTTTGCCGAACCACATCGTCAGCAGCCAGGGGACATACCCCAACCCCAGGATGATAGTCGTATCTGGGTGAGACAGCACCACCGCGCCGAGCATCAGCCCGGTGGCCACCGCATCCGGCCAGCGGCGGTCGCGCTGGTAGCGCAGCGCGTAGGTGATGCAGGCCAGCGCGAAAACCAGCCCCAGCAGCGTCGTGAAATGCGAGTCCAGGAAGGCCGTGTACAGCCCCAGGCTGCCCAGCATGGTGATCGCCATCGCCCGCCCCAGGCGTTTGTCGCGTATCTCCGAACCCAGGTCGTAGGCCAGCCATACCAGCAGCACCCCCAGCACCGCTGCCACGCTGAACTGGATGGTGTGCATCCCCTGGCCGAGCTGCTGGCTGAGGTAAGCGATCAGCAGGGGGAAACCGGGGGAATAAAGGTAGGTGATTTCGGGATGCCAGGGCGCGAGCGAGTGGAAACCGCCGCCCAGCCGCGCCAGCAGCCCCAGGTAGCCGAACCCCTGCGCGTCCGTGCCGAGCGGTACGGGCAGCACCAGCGCCGGGGCGATAAAAATCAGCGCCGCCAGGCCAAAAAACAGCAGATCGCGCGGGCCGGGCCAGCCCTGTTCGGCGTCCGACAGGGTGAGGCCGAGTTTTTCGGCCCGCCGCTGCCCGTAAGACAGCGTGCCGCCCAGGAAAATCGTCGTTACCAGGGCGAACAGCAGGTAATCAATAACCAGCGTATTCCAGCCGAACAGCGCCGCCCAGAAGATTGCGCCGCCCATGATGAGGCCCAACGCCAGCGCCGCCGCCAGCCCGATGCGCGGCTGCGCCGTATCCCAGGCCGGGGCCAGCATCGCGCCCGCGCCGATCACCACCGCGCCGAATATGAAGATGACAAATAGAGTCATGGACATCCTAACGTCGTGCGTGCCAGACAAACGGCGCTAGTATAGACGAGGCGGGGCGGATTGGCTACGGGGCGGCGGGGGAAAGAGGAAAAACGAATGGGGCGGGCCGGCCGGCCCGCCCCTGAAACAACTTAAGCGCCTTCGAGGTGCGCCCGCAGCAGCCAGGCCATCTTCTGGTGCTGCTGGAGCAGCCCGGTCAGAAAGTCCTCCGAGGCGATGTCGTCGTAGTCGTCATCAATTTTGTCGGTATCTTCGCGCAGGTAACGGATGAGCGTCTCGTGATCGGCCACCAGGTTGGCGACCATTGTGCGCCAGTCCGGGTATTCGCCCGGCTGTTCCGTCAGCCGCGCCAGCTTTTTAAATTCTTCCAGCGTGCCGGGGGTCATCTCGCCGTACTGGCGAATGCGTTCGGCGGTGTCGTCAATCACTTCGGCCAGCGCGTCGTACTGCTCCTCGAACAGTTCGTGCAGGGCGATGAACTGCGGGCCGGTCACGTTCCAGTGGTAGTTCCGCAGTTTGACGTACAGCACCATTTCGTCGGCCAGAAGCGTTTTGAGAATATCGGCGACGCCCCGGCGTGCCTCCTCAGAAAGCCCAAGATTGAGCTGTGGAGCGGTTGTCTCGACCATTTCATTCCTCCTTCAAAAGAAACCGCGAGTTCCCAATTTTGCGAACCGCGCGTATGCGCTCAAAAAACCATATTTAGCGGTATGCTGACGCTAAATATAACGCAAAGATAGCCGGTTTCTATAAGATGGCGATCAAACCCAGATGAGACAGGGATGAGCGGCATCTCGAAACCCGCCCGGCGCGCGCATCGTATAATGAACAGCGCGGTTGTATATATCGAATCTTTAGCGCGAAGGACAATTTATGCAGGCAGTGATGGAAAGCGCGGCGGAGGCCCCGCGCGGCCTTTCGGAAAACGAGGCCGCCCGGCGCCGGCAGAACGGCCAGGGTAATGATGTTCGCCTGGAAACCGGCCGGTCATATGCCCAGATTTTTCGGGAAAATGTGCTGACGTTTATCAATATGGTGCTGTTCGGCATCGGCGCGGTGCTGGTGGCGCTGGGCCTGTACACCGACGCGCTGCTGTCGGTCGGTATCGTGCTGCTGAACGTGGTCATCGGCGTGGTGCAGGAAATGCGCGCCAAACGCACGCTCGACCGGATCGCGCTGCTCACCCGTCCAAAAGCGACCGTCATCCGCGACGGCCAGGAAAAAATCCTCGACCCGACCGAAGTGGTGCTGGGCGATCTGCTGGTCGTCCGGCCAGGCGACCAGATCATCGTGGACGGCGCGGTGGTGGGCGCAGGCAAAATGGACGTGGACGAATCGCTGCTCACCGGCGAGTCCGACCTCATCCCCAAAACAGCGGGCAGCCCGGTGTATTCCGGCGCGTTTTGCGTCAGCGGCAGCGCGGCCTATGAGGCGACACAGGTCGGCGCGGAGAGCGTCGCCAGCCGGCTGACCGCCGGAGCGCGCGCCTTCCGCCAGGTTAAAACGCCGCTCCAGCGGGACGTGGATTTCATCATTCGCCTGCTGGTGCTGCTGGTGGTGCAGTTGGGTATTCTGTTCGGCATGGGCATGTTGATCGCCGGCACGTCGGCCAGGGACAACGCGCGGATGGCGGCGGTGATCGTCGGCCTCATCCCCAACGGCCTGTTTTTTATGATTAGCATCGCCTACGCGATGGGCGCGGTGCGGATGGCCGGGCGGGGCGCGCTCATCCAGCAGTCCAACGCGATCGAGTCCATGAGCAACGTCAACGTGTTGTGCCTGGACAAAACCGGCACGCTGACGGCCAATCGCATTCACTTTTTCCAGCTTGACCCGCTGAACGCCGACGAAGCCGAACTGCGGCGGCTGCTGGGCGTGTTCGCCGCCAGTGTGTCGGCGGGCAACCGCACTTCGGAGGCGCTGCGCGCGGCTCTGCCCGGCGAGAAACATTCGGTGGCGGATGAAGTGCCGTTTTCGTCGGCGCGCAAGTGGAGCGCCCTGGTTTTTGACAATGACGACCAACGCGGCCTGTATGTGTTGGGCGCGCCGGATATGCTGCGTCCGTTTTTGCAGGAAAATGCCGACCTGGGCGACAAAATCCACCAATGGGCGGACGGCGGGCTGCGGGTGCTGCTGTTCGCCCACCGCCCGGAAGTTACACCCCTGCACGATTCGCTCGGCCAGCCGCAGCTTCCGCCGGGGCTGATTCCGCTGGGTGTCATCAGCTTCAGCGACGAGCTGCGCCCCGAAGCCGATAAAACACTGAAGGGTTTTGCCGAGGCCGGGATTCGCCTCAAGATCATCTCCGGCGACAGTCCGCATACGGTGGCGGCGCTGGCGCGGCAGGCCGGGCTGACCGGGGACATCCGGGTGATTTCTGGCCCGGAACTGGACGAGATGGACGAGATCGAACTGTCGAAAGCGGCGGAGGAAACCACCGTTTTTGGGCGCATCACGCCGCAGCAAAAAGAAAAGCTGGTGGAGACGCTGCGGACGCGCGGCTATTACGTCGCCATGATCGGCGACGGCGTGAACGATGTGCTGTCGCTCAAAAAGGCGCATATCGGCATCGCCATGCAAAGCGGCAGCCAGGCGACACGCGGCGTAGCCGACATCGTGCTGCTGAACGATTCGTTCGCGGCGCTGCCGCCGGCTTTCCGCGAAGGCCAGCGCATCGTCAGCGGGATGCAGGACATCATGCGGCTGTTCCTCACCCGCGCGTCGTATATGGCGCTGATTATAATCGGTGCGGCGGTTATCGGGCTGGGTTTTCCGTTCACGCCCATTCATTCGTCGGTGCTGTCGCTGCTGACCGTCGGCATCCCCACGCTGGCGCTGGCGGCCTGGGCGCGCCCGGCGCAGCGTAAGGCGGGGCTGATCCGGTCGGTGGGGCATTTTGTCCTGCCCGCCGCGATGACTTTGGCGCTGTTCGGCCTCAGCGTGTATATGCTGTATTATACGGTTCTGCTCGACGGCGGTCTGGGTGTCAGTTCGTTCAGCAGCGCGCAGGATTTGATCGAACTGGAAACGGTGCGCGGCCTGCCGATGAGAGAAATTTTCGCCCAGGCGGAACAAAGCGCCCTGGTGGTTTCCCGCACCGTCCTCACCTCGCTGCTGATGTTCGGCGGCCTGCTGCTGGTGGTGTTTGTCGAGCCGCCGGTTCGTTTTTTCACCGGCGGCGATGAGCTGAGCGGCGATTGGAAACCGACTATTCTGGCGGCGCTGCTGGCGCTGGTTTATGTCGCCATCCTGCTTGTGCCGGGGCTGCGGCGTTTCTTCGACCTCGCGCCGCTGGGCCTGCGGGATGCGGCGATCATCGGCGCGGCGCTGCTGCTGTGGGCGTTCCTGCTGCGGCTGGTCTGGCGCGCCCGGCTGTTCGAGCGGTTCCTGCGCCTGGACGACCTGCACGGGTGATGACCTTACAGAATTGATAGAAAAATTTACGCATTTTGGGGGATTATTACGGCAGAATTCCATTCGGCTGCGGTATGATTATCGTAGATGATTCTACTGGAGGCCGCAGGGAACCTGGTATGACGACCAAGACGCTGATGGGGCCGTTGGGTGGCGAAGTTTATATTGACCTCAAAGACCGCTGGGAAAACACCATCGCCCTGACCTATAATGATCTCTGGATGTTGATAGTGTGCCGCGCCTCGCATGACGGCGATTGGGTTCGTACACGGCAGGCTGCCAGCCTGGTGGCGGACGCTAACAACAAACGCGCGCTGGCCGAGCGTCTTTGGGAACTCGAACAAACCCTGGGCGGCCTGCCGGAGATTCCGCCGACCGTGCTTAAGCTCCATATGCAGCGGGCGCATATCTGGTTCAAACAGCGCCCGGTTTTGCATGATCGTAACTGGTGAGCATTGGTCACTTTTGACAATGCCCCCCGGCTGACCCCCACTCGACCGGGGGGTATTGGGTAAAATATCCAGTTTATATCCCCCTTCTCGCCCATTTGGGGCGCGTGATCTGAGCATTTTACCTAACTGCGGCGCTGATGGCGGTCTGACTGTCAGATTATGACAAAGCCCATCTGAAAAACTTCATCCATCCTGACCTGAAAATAACGGATTGTTTCGGGTTAAACTGCTGTCCGTTGCTCTGAAACAGGGTGTTATCTTCAGGGAGGGACATGAGGATGAACAAGAGAAATCGGCTGTGGCGGCGTTTGCTGGCGATTGCGGCTGGTGCGCTGGTGCTGGCGGTGTTCGCGCCATCTGTAGGCGCGCAGGAAGCGGTCACGTCGGACGTGCTGGAAGCGGCAACCGCCGGCTTGCAGGTTTCGATTGATACGACATGGGTGCTGGTCGCCAGCTTCCTGGTTTTTTTCATGCAGTGTGGTTTTGCCATGCTGGAAGCCGGTTTTATCCGTCATACCGGGGTTGTTAACGCCCTGCTGGAAAACTTCATGGATGCCGGTTTAACCGGCCTGGCCTTCTGGGCGGTCGGTTTCGCCATCGCGTTCGGCACGCCGCACAGCAGCGGCCTGTTCGGGACGGACAACTTCTTCCTCAGCAGCGCCATTGCCTTCGAGGAAGGCAGCGTGGTTTACGGCGGCACGGGCTTGAGCGTGTTCACGCTGTTTTTCTTCCAGTTTGCCTTTGCTGCCACCGCCAGCACCATCGCCACCGGCGCGATGGCCGAACGCACCGATTTTGTCGGGGACATTATCTACAGCGTGATTGCTGGCGCGATCATCTACCCGGTGGTGGTGCATTGGGTATGGGGCGGCGGCTGGCTGTTCCAGCGCGGTTTTTACGATTTCGCGGGCAGCACCGTTGTGCATACGGTCGGCGGCGTGATGGCGCTGACGGGTGCGATTCTGCTCGGCCCGCGTCCTGGCCGCGTTTTCGGCCAGATGCCGCGCCCGCATAACCTGGCGCTGGCGACACTCGGCACGATGGTGCTGTGGTTCGGCTGGTATGGCTTTAACCCCGGCTCGACGCTCGGCACGGGCAACCCCGGTCTGATCGGCCTAGTGACGGTTAATACCACGCTGGCGGCCTCGGCGGGGGCGCTGGCGGCCATGTTCTTCAGTTATGCCCGCAGCGGCAAATGGGACCTGGGCATGACGCTTAACGGCTCGCTGGCGGGGCTGGTGGGCATCACGGCGGGCTGCGCTTTTGTTGTCCCCTGGGCGTCAGTTCTCATCGGCTTGGTGGCGGGGGTGCTGGTCATTCTGGTGGTGGATTTGATTGAGGCGCTGAAGATTGACGACCCGGTGGGCGCGTTCGCGGTGCATGGCGCGTGCGGCATCTTCGGCACGCTGGCGATTGGCCTGTTCGGGCAGCCGGAACTG
Organism: Chloroflexota bacterium; assembly: GCA_014338005.1. GTDB lineage: Bacteria > Chloroflexota > Anaerolineae > Aggregatilineales > Phototrophicaceae > CFX2. Next base: position 16,900 of record QUBZ01000101.1, read on the forward strand.
ACCAACGGCGTGGGCGGCCTGCTGATGGGCGGCGGCGTGGATATGCTCGTCAATCAGGCGATTGGCTCGGCGGCGACCATCATCTGGGTAGGCGCGACAGCGGGCGTGATGTTCCTGGCGCTGAAGGCGATTGGCCGGCTGCGTGTTAACCCGAAAGCCGATGAAGTCGGCATTGACGTATACGAACACGGCGCGAGCCTGTGGCCGG
>QUBZ01000210.1 GCA_014338005.1 Chloroflexota bacterium
GCAGCGCCAGGGCGTAAAGGTGCAAAAACGCGCGATGAGATTTTATGTTCACAGCGGCTCGTTAAAATCATCAGCAGGACAAACGCCCGCCATTATACACGGCGGGTTTCACGCGGTCAGCAGTCGAATCGTCTGGACGGCGAAATAAACCCCGGCAGCCAGTTCGACCGCGCCGGCGCCCAACCACAGCAGACCGCCGATCAAAAAACGCCCACCCTCGCCGATCACCCGGCGGCGTTCGACGTTCCGGCGGGCGTCCGGCGCGTCGGCTTGCGCCTGCACCAGCGTCCAGCCGTGCCGGACGAACGGCCAGCCCCGGCGGGCGGCGTTCCTGCCGGCGATCAAAAAAGCTGCCGCAAAAACCGCGTTCAGGGTCAATAAAATCATCAAAAACCTCCGGCTGTTAAAGCCCGCCTTTCAGCATATATAATCGGCAGCCAGGTTTCAACCGGCTTTTTTGACTCTTTGGGAAGGCTGATGAGCGTAGAAAACCGCCGCCGTTTTGTACTCGGCTGCCTGCTGCTGGGGGTTTACCTGCTGGTGTACGTGCCGGAGGTCAACAGCGACGACGGGCGGGCGCTGCTGGCGGTGGCGGCGGCGGCCATCCGGCATGGCGCGCCGGAAATCGGCGTGATGGGGGCGCTGGACGCGCTCCAACCTCTGCAAATGTCGCGCATGGGGGCGTTCGGGGGGGATGGCGCGCTGTACGCCAAAAAAGGCCCGACGCCTTCGCTGGCGCTGGTTCCTGTGGCGCTGCTGGCGGAGGCGCTGCCCTGGCTGAACCTTCGCGCAGCGGCCATGCTTTTTAACCCGCTGGTGACGGCAGCTGCCGCCCTGGCGCTGTATACGCTGGCGCGTGGGCTGAACTTCCGCCCCCGGACGGCTTTTATCACGGCGCTGGTTTACGGGCTGGCGACGATGGCGGTCGTTTATGTTAAGACGCTGTTCGGCGAGCCGCTGGCCGGGCTGCTGCTGATGCTGGCGGCGCTGGCGGTCTGGAAAACACGCGCCGGGCAGAGCCAATCGTCTGCGCGCCGTTTATGGCTGGCGGCGGGCGGTATCTGCCTGGGGCTGCTGGCCGGTGTGAACCTGGTTTATATGCTGGCCGCGCCGGTCATGGGGGCGTTTGTGTTCGTCCCGCGTTTTCAGCCGCCCACCCGGCCTGGAAGGCTGTGGCCGGGGCGGGAAACCCGGCGCGATTTGGCCGCTTTGGGCCTGCCGGTGCTGGCGGCGCTGGCGCTGCTGGGGCTGTACAACCTGGCGCGCTTCGGCAGCCCGTTTAACAGCGGTTATCACTTCGCGGCGGGCGAGGGTTTCACGCAGCCTTTTTTAACCGGCCTGTACGGGCTGACCATCAGCCCGTATCGCGGGCTGTTCTGGTACAACCCGGCGCTGCTGCTGGCGATCCCCGGCTGGCTGGTGCTGCAACGGCGCGCGCCCTGGGCAGCTTGGCTGGCGCTGGCGCTGGCCACGCTCCAGATGTTGATGTTTGCCGGATGGTGGAGCTGGCACGGCGGCATCGTGTGGGGGCCGCGTTTTTTGATCCCCGCGCTGCCCTGGCTGGCGCTGATGCTGGCCCCGCTGATCGAAGCGGCCTGGACGCGACCGGCACTGGCAGGCGCGCTGGTCGGGATGGTCGGGCTGTCGGTCGGTGTGCAGGTGTTGGGCGCGCTGTACAGCTTTTACCCGTATATCGGCTATCTGTACACCCATTATTATACCGGCGTGGTGGATGCACCCGTTTCAGGGCTGGCGGACGCGGTTCTGACCGACCCGGCCCTCAGCCCGATCATCGGCACGCTGGCTTTCGCCCGCGCGGGACTGCCGCCCGAACCGGCCTGGCTGTCCGGCGGCGTGGACGGCCTGCATCCGCTGGTTGCGCTGATGCTGGTCGTTTTACCCTGGCCGCTGCTGATTTTGACGGCGCGCACGAAAGCGCGGCGGTTCGCGCCCGCGATATTGGCGGCGGCGGTTTTGGTCGTTTTGAGCCTGCCCGCCGCCCGGCAAAACGACAGCCCGGAAGCGGAAAAGCTGGCAGCGTTGAAGCAGGCGCTCCAGCCGCCGGGTA
>QUBZ01000102.1 GCA_014338005.1 Chloroflexota bacterium
GGGTCGGTTTCCGGGTTCATGGCATTCGTATCAATGCCGTTCAGGATGCCTACCAGATCGTTCACCCGCGCGCGAATCAAACCATCCAGCCCGTATCCCATGTACGGATATTGGATTTCGGTGGCATAACGCGGGCTGACAGTAGTCAGTAGGTCAGAATAGGCGATAGCAATCGCCATCAGGTTATCGGTCTGATCCTGGTACACCAGATCAGGATGATGACGCCCCGGCACGCCCAGTTCCCACAACCAGCCGCCGGCATGATCGCCCTGATACGCCAGATTATGAATGCTCAAAACCGAACTGACCTGCGCCCAGATGGGGTCCTGGCGGCTTTCCTCCAACAGAAACGGGATAAGTCCCGTATGCCAGTCGTTGACGTGAAACACGTCGGGAAACCAGCCCTGGCGCTGGCGCAGCTCCCAAGCCGAGGCCATCGCCGCCTGGCTGAAAAACAGGTAGCGCGGCACGTCCCATTCCCAGGTGCTGTATACCTCGCGCTCATCCCCAAAAAACGGCCACCCCTGGATGAAATAATACGGCACATCCTGATAGATGGTCGAATAGACCTGCACGCTGGTCGTCCCAGTCCGGCGCGAAAACAGGAACGAAAAAACCGGCGTAATGTGGTAGCGTTCGGAATCGATAAAACCGTAGTAGGGCAGCATCACGCGGGCATCTATACCCAACCGGCGCAGCGCCCCCGGCAGTGACCCGACCACATCGGCCATGCCGCCCACCTTCGCAAACGGTGCGGCTTCGGCGCTGACGAACAGGACGTTCATGCAGCACCTAACCTATTTCAGCAAACCAGCGATAATCAATATCCGGGAACACCTTATCCAGTTCCCAGTATTCTTCCGCCAGGCCGCGCTCCGGCGCGCCGCGCTCCAGGCTTTCCGCCAGCCGGTCGAAACGCTCGATATGCTGGCTAAAACGCCGGATAGCATACTCCCGCGCTTGCCCGGTCGTGACCAGGAACGGCCAGTCGGAGCTTTGCAGCAGCAGCAGTTCCCGCGCGGCCTGATTGATGACAAACAGCGCATCACCGCTCGCCGCCGGGTAAGCCGCTACCAGACTTTCCATGCGCTGTTCCGCCTCGTGAATCGGCCCCCACATCCAGTGTGTATCGGCATTATCCCAGGTGAAGTGTGTGCCGCCCGCGCCCCACGAACTTTCGGGGATGTGCAGCACTTCCGTCGGCGGGTGCTGGCTGACATGCCGGCTGGCGGTCGTCAATTCGACATCAGGATTGCTCGCCAGCAGGCGCAGCACCTTACCCAACCACGTCACGCCCTCAAACCACCAGTGGCCGAACAATTCGGTATCGTAATTGGAGGCAATCAGCCCAAACCTGCCGGTTTCCTTGTTGTAAGCGCGCAGCAGATCGCTGACCAGATGAGCGTAGTCTTCGGCGTGCTGGTCAACTTTATAGGCCGCCCAGTCCGGGTGATAATAATCTTTATAAGCCAGGTCGGTTTTAGCCCCGGTCACACGCCAGTATTGCAGGCCGCTCGTCCCGGCTTTTTTGTGGAATTCGCGGTAATCGAAATCGCCGGGATACCCCCAGTCGGCGCTCCATACCTGCATCCCGGTGCGGTTGTTGCGCCCGATCACTGCCACGCCGGAATGTTCATCTGCCCCGGCGCCGGCCACCGTCTCGCTGACGTAATAAGGCTGGTAGGTAGATGCCTGGCGCTCCGGCAGGATCATCTGCCGGGTCGGGATAACATAACGCCGTTTGATCGCGCCGTATGGCCCGATGACATCGCCGGCGGCAACCCCGACCGGCTGGCCGCCGGTGATGGTGTGCGTTTCGCTAAAAAATACCTTGATGCCATTTCGCGCCAGCCAGGTTTCCAGGCCGGGCCGTTTGCGCCCGCCGTCAGTGATATACGCCGGACGGTAAGCACATTCCGGCAGCCAGATGCCGGTGGGCTGGCGGCCAAACAGCCGTTTGTAACTCTGGATGCCGGCTTTAAGCTGGCCGACGATAGAACTGTCGCGGCTGAGCAGCGGCAGATAACCATGCGTGGCGGCGCTGGTCGTGATTTCGATGTAACCTTCGTCCTGAAGCCGCCGGAACGCGCCGATGATGTCCCGGTTAAAACGCACGTCGAAAGCCTGCTTGATATTTTCGTACCAGTTTTTGTACCACTCGGCCAGGTAGCGCAGATGTGGATCGGATGTATCCGGGATGGATTCAAACGTCGTTTCGACTTCAACCGGGGCGATGGGCTGTTCATCCACCGGCGCACCGGCATCAGCTTCTTCGTCTTCAGCCTCACCGGGTGCTGTCACCGTCTCAACCGGCATCTGCGCCGGCTTCTCGCTAAAATATTCTATGTCCTGCTTCGCGGCCTCGATTTTGTCATCAAGATACTGGTCAAAGTGATCGAGTACGTCGGCATCGGCAAGCTGTTCCGCCAAAATAGGCGTGATCCCGATGGTAATGCGGTACTGGACACCCTCTTCCTTAAGATCATATAAGGTCTGTAATAAGGGAATATAGGTTTCGCTGGCCGCCTCATGAATCCATTCCTCGCCATGCGGCCAGCGCCCGGCCAGGCGCGCATATGGCAAATGGCTGTGCAAAACAAATGTAAACGCTCCTATGGCACTCACAATATCTATACTCCTGGGAAATGGTTTTTTGAATCTCCCAGGATTGTAACGTTTTGGGGTATGGTGGCGCAAACTTATGATGGCGGCGTCACCGGCAGCACCATCGTGAAGATGCTGCCGTGTCCGGGTTCGCTGCGGACGGTCAGATAACCGCCATGCGCTTCGGCAACCGAACGCGCCACAAACAAGCCCTGCCCCAGGCCGCGCGGGTCAAGCAGTTTGCCGCTGGCCGTCCGGGGTTCGCCGCGATAAAACCGCTCAAAAACGTGCGGCAGGTCTTTTTTGGAAATCCCCACGCCCGTATCTACCACCTGAATCGCCACGCGCTTGGCATCGCTGCCGCTGGCCGTGACGATGATATGCCCTCCAGGTTCGGTATAACGGACAGCATTCTGCAAAAGATGGCCCAGCGACCAGCGCAGCCGCTGGTCGTCCCCCACAATTTGCAGGCGTGCCACGTCCCGCAGCATGACGGCTACATCAAGCTGCGCGCGTTTGACCTCCGGCGTCATGCCGTTCACCACGTTCCAGATCAACTCTTCCAGATTCACCGGGTCGCGCCGGATGCTGAACGCCGACGCGCTCATCTCCGAAATATCCAGCAGTTCGACGATCATGCGGTCAAGAATATCCACGTTGCGGCTGAGCGTCTCCAGGAAGCGGCGGTTAGGTGGGCGATCTGGCGGCTGGTTCATCATCACGTCGCTCATGCCCTTGATGACCGCCATCGGCGTCCGCAGTTCATGAGAAATCGCGGTCACGAACTCATTTTTCAGCCGGTCAGAAAGCGCGTCGCGGGTTACATCGCGCAGGACGATCAGCGTACCTAACCGTTCGCCCTGGCTGTCGGCGACGGCGGCCACCTGCGCGCCCAGAATCATATTGTTCACTTGGATACGAGTCGGCTCGCCCAGCGGCGCCAGTTCCGATTCAACCTGGGTCACATCCCGATAAGCGTTAAAAAGCGTCCCCAGTTCGCTGTCCCAGATGTCTTTGCGGCTGCCGATCAAACGCCTGGCGGCGGCGTTCACCACGATGATACGCCCCTCCAAATCCTGCATGATGATACCTTCGCTGATGGTGGCGAGAATTGCGTTCAGCCGCTCAATTTCTATATCGCGCCGCCGGACGGCGCGTTGAAGCTGCCGGTTGCGGTCTGTCAGATTAGGCTCGGACGGTCGGGACTCCTGAATCGCGCGCCGGCGCAGCCCGCGATATAACCGGCTGAACAGCGCCTCGGTCGCCGTGCCTAGCGTGTTAACCCGGCTGATAACGCCGCTGATTTCGCGTGGGTTGTTGGTCATAAAGTCCTTTATGCTGTCTACACCTCTCAATTCAGTATACTAGAGACACGGCTGATGGCGAAAGTTTGCTGAATTGGCGTGAGAAAACTATTATTGTTGTGTTAGAAGCAGTCCGCACCATACAAACAAGGAGTCGAACTTGTCTACGTGGATGGTAGTCGAGGACGAGCCAGACATCTACGAAGTGCTGCTCGCAATGTTTGAGATGTGGGGCATCGAAGGCGTGGCGTTTGTAGACGGCGAAGAGGCCGTCTCCTGGATTGAGGATGTCAATCATGGCCGTTTCCAGGGCGAACTGCCTGAGCTGGCGCTGCTCGACATTCGCCTGCCCGGCGCGATCAGCGGGCCGATGGTCGGCGAAAAACTGCGCGAGAGTCCGCCGCTTAAGCATATCGCTATTGTACTCAGCACCGCCTACCGCCTGACGCCGGAGGAAGAAAAACAATTCATCCAGCAGGCAGGCGCGGATAAGCTGATGTACAAGCCGCTGCCTCGTTTTAACGAATTGCAGCAGGTGCTGGAAGCTGTTATCGCGCAGCGTCGTGCCAAAGTCCCACAAAATCATAAAAAGTAGACCAGGACGGGCGACATGGAAAACGTTGCGCCCGCGCGGGCCCTGGCCCGGCGTTCCTATCAACTGCTGCAACTCGGTTTTGTTGTCGTCGCCATCGGAATATTTCTCAGCGTGATCGCGCTGCTGGGGTTCGCCATCCCGCCCATTCCCCCCGGCCACGCTCAGTTCGGCCTCTACGATTTTGGCCGCAAGGCGCTGCTGATCGTGGGCATCGCGGTGGGGGCGCTGGGGCTGGGATTGGCGATTCGCGCCGTCACGCGCCGGCGGGAAAACGACCTGGCGCTCATCACGGGCGACTTTTTGCGTTCATCCTTTGATGGGCGCTTCAGTTTTATCCGCAATATCAACCGCCCCGGCCTGGGTTATATTGACGCTGTATTGATCGGCCCGCCGGGTGCGCTGGTGTTCCGCATCCTCGACCGGCAGGGCAGCCTTGCCAACGAAGCCGCCGACTGGCTGAAAATGACCTCCAACGGCGAATGGGCGCCGTTGGGGTTTAGCCCCACCCGGCAGGCGGTCGAAGATGTGGATCATCTGCGTACCTATCTGGCAAAACGCGGTTTCGCCGATGTTCCGGTTTATGGCATCATCGTCTTTACCGGAGACGAAACAGTGGTGCAGATCGCTCAGAAAGCCCCGGTTGTTCCCATCAGCCATCTGGACACTCTGGTAGAAGACCTGCGCGGCAGCTATCTGGCAAATCAAAGCCGCATTCCACAGCAGTTGGTAACAGCCATTCGCCGCCTGTTGATGGATGAGGCTTGACCCTCATGCCAACTCAATTATTGCTGATGCCGGTGGGCGCTGGTAAAACGGCCTTCGCGCTGGATGCGCTGCTCGATACCCTGCACCCGCAGCCCTTCGCGCGGGTGTGGGTGCTGCTGCCCAATACCCGCCAGGAAGATGCCTTCCGCCAGCGGTTGGTCGAACACCCGGACGCGCATCCGGTTTATTTCAATGTCGAATTTTTCAGCTTTTACACACTCTACGCCCACCTGCTGGACGCAGCCGGACAGCCACAGAAGGAAATGGATAATACCGCTCGCCGCCGGCTGCTGCGCCATATCATGGCGCGGCTTCAGAGTCAGGGCCGCCTGCGTATTTACGGGGGAATCGCCCAGACTCAGGGTTTTGTCGAAATCGTGGCGGATTTTATCTACGAACTCAAACAAAACCTGATTGTCCCAGAGGACTTTGCCCGCGCCGCCCGGACGGATAAAGACCGCGATCTGGCGCTCATTTACAGCCATTACCAGGAAATGCTGCAGACCCATAAACTGGTTGACCGCGAAGGCGAAGGCTGGCTGGCCTTGAACGCGCTCAACGAAAAACCAGACCTGGCCGGCGACGTGGCGCTGCTGCTGGTGGATGGTTACGACCAGTTCAACCCCCTTCAGGCGCGGCTGCTGGCGCGGCTTTCGGTGCGTATCCCCCGCACACTGGTGACTCTGCCCACCGTACCGGGACGCGAAGAAACGGTTGGCCGCCGTTTTGCCCGCGCCTTAAAACATTTGCAAGACGCTCATGATTGGCAAAACACGCCCTTAAATGTCCAGGTGATTCAGCCGGGTTATATCCAGGACCGCCACCCAGCTTTAAACGGCCTGCTGGAACACGCCTTTAGTCCTGACGCTACGGCGCGCCCCTCGGACGACTGCCTGACACTGATCGAAGCGCCCGACCCGGCGGCGGAAGTCGGCGCGGTACTGCGGCGCATCAAACGGCTGCTGATCGAAGGCAGCCGGCCAGATGCTATACTGGTCGCCGTGCGGGACTGGGAACGGTACGGACGGCATCTGGCCGAACAGGCGCGTGGTTACGGCCTGCCGGTTGCGCTGCATTACGGCGAATCGCTGGCGAACAACCCGGCGATCATCGCCCTCCTGAACCTGCTGGAACTGCCCGTATCCGGCTTTCGCCGGCGCGATTTGATAGACGTGCTGTGCTCGCCTTATTTCAGAATTCCCGGTCTGGACGGCGAACAGGTGGATGCGCTGGAACGCATCAGCCAGGCGCAGTATGTGACCAGCGGCAGAGATATGTGGCTGGAGGCGGTTGGCCTGGCGGCCTCGCTGCCTGCGGACGGCGAGAGCGAACCGCCCATACTAGAATCCGCCGCCGTAAATAGACTGGCCGCCGCGTTAAAAACCTTTTTTGACGCTATCACGCCGCCAGAGGGAACAGTTAGTGATTATGTTGCATGGCTGGAAAATCTCATCGGCGCGGACACAACCGCCGACCCAGACGATGATACACCCAGCGCGCCGGCGGACGGTTCGTTACACATGCTGGCCTGCATCCGCAGCAGCAGCCCCAATCTGGTCAGCCGTGACCTGGCTGCGCTCTACGAACTTAAACATATCTTACGCAGTTTGCTGAAGGCGCAGTTTTTGGCGCTGGCCCTGGGTGATGACAGCCAACGCCAGGACTGGGCAGCCTTTTATGATGATCTCAAGATTGCTATCAGCCGCGCGTCGGTCAATCGCGGCACAAACCGCATCGGGCGCGTGTTGGTCACAACGGTTGAAAATGCGCGCGGCCTGCCTCACCGGCATATCCTGATTCTCGGCCTGTCGGAAAGCATCTTTCCCGCCCCGGCAGCGGAAGACCCCCTATACCTGGACAGCGAGCGCCGCGCGCTGGCGGAAGCGGGCATCCGGCTGCAAACACGCGCCGAACGCGTCGCCGATGATGGGCTGTTTTATGAGCTAATCGGTCTGGCGCGGGGAACGCTCACGCTTTCTCGCCCCACTGTCCAGGACGGCACGCCCTGGCCGGAAAGCCACCTGTGGCGGGCAGTCCGAGATGTTTTTACCGATGCCGATGCGATCATTCATCAAAACCGCATCGGCCTGGGCGCGGTCGTTCCCCCAATGGAAACGGCTTCGCCGGTAGAAGCGGCGCTGGCTGCCGCCGATGGCCTCAACCGGGCGCAGCCCGATCCCGGCACGGTCGAACTGTACAACTGGCTGACGGCACACCGCAGCAGCGATTGGGCGCGCATCCGGGGTGGGCGTACTGTCGAGATGCGACGGCTGTCGCATCAGCCGCACGACCGTTATTCCGGGCGGCTCAACGACCGCCGATTAATCGAATGGGTGGCGAACGAAATCGGGGAAGGCCGCGTGTGGAGCGCCAGCCAGTTCAATGATTTTGGATTGTGCGGTTTTCGTTTTTTTGCCAAACGCCTGCTCAGGCTGGAAGCCCTGGAAGAGCCGGAAGAAGGCCTGGACGTACTTCAGATCGGCCTGGTTAACCACGACATCCTGGAAAAAACCTACGACCGTCTGCGGTCTGTCACCATCGGCCCCGAACATGCTGAACTGGCCGTTCAAACCCTGCGCGAAGTTGCCGCCGAGTCGCTGCGCGAAGCCCCGGCACGCTTCGGCTTCCGGGCATCGGCGCTGTGGGAACAGGAAAAGGTCATCCTGCTGCGCCGGCTGGAAGCTCTGGTGCGGCTCGATTTTTCTGACGACTCTCCCATCGCCCAAAAATTCGGCGGCGACCAGCCGCGCCAACCCTACATTCTGGAAGCATCCTTTGGGTCGGAGCGAAGCAGCGCCATAATACTGAACATCGGCGGCGAAAGGCTGCGCGTGAGGGGTTTCATTGACCGGATGGATCGCATCGGCGACCGCGTGGTGATCGTAGACTACAAGAGCAACAGCGGCTCAATCCCTGTGCGGGAGATGATGCGCGGGCGCAACTTTCAGATGATGCTTTATCTGCTGGCGGCGGCGTATATTCTGGAAACCGACCCCGACCCGGATCGCCCCTCGGCGGTGGCCGGCGGCCTGTTCTGGCATATCAACAGCCGGTCGGTCAGCGGCATGATTGAACGCGAAAGCGAAGAAGGCCGGGCCGCCATTCAGGCAGCGAGCGAACACCTCAGCCGCTACCTGCGCCGCGCCCGCGCCGGGGATTTCGCCGTACATCCCAACAAACCGGGCGCGGCCTGCGCCCACTACTGTGACTACAGCCGGTTCTGCCGCGTGGCGATCACCAACCGCACCAAACGGGAGGCCGCGTTATGAAACCCACTCCCCAACAGCACGACGCTATTTTCACCCACAACTGCAACCTGATCGTCGTGGCCGGGGCGGGTTCGGGCAAAACGCACGTCCTGGTGGAACGTTATTTAACCCTGCTAGACGCCAACCCCGACTGGCCCCTGAACGCGCTGGTTGCTATCACCTTCACCCGCAAAGCCGCCCAGGAAATGCGCGACCGCGTGCGCCGGGAACTTGAAAAACGCCACCACGCCGCGCCGGATCAAATCTGCTGGGCAGAACGGCTCGCCAGCATGGAAAGCGCCCGCATTGATACCATTCACAGCCTGTGCGCCACGATTCTGCGCGCCAACGCCGCCGAAGCTGGGATTGACCCCGGTTTCGAGGTTCTGGAGGAAATTGACGCGCGGCTGATGCTCGAAGATACCATAGACACCCTGCTTCAAACACTGGTCGAGGCGGATGACCCGGGGGTGGCGCTGCTGCTCGAATACGGCGCGGACACCGTGCGCGCTGCTCTGATTGATCTGATCGCTACCGAAATCGAAGACCTGGCCGATGACCTGGAAGAAAGCTGGCGGCAGGCGTGGCAAGATAATGCCCGCCGGCTGATGCAGCTTTTGCTGGATGATGCGACCTTCCAGACTTTGATTCAATGGTCGCCGCCGGGCGGTCGCTGGCCGGATGAAAACAGCGACGATAAGCTGTATGCCGTCTGGCAAAACTGTTGGGGCCCGCTGGATGTGCTGGCACACGGCGAAAACCTGACCGACCGTCTAGACGCGCTGTCCACGCTGGGCCGCGAGATCAGATTGCAGGGCGGCAAAACAGCCAATTGGGGCGACAAAGAAACCCTCAACGAAGCTAAAGAGGTTCTGAAAGCCATCCGCGAACGCGCCCAGGCGGCATGGGACGAGATCGGCCCGCCGCCCGGCGAACTCGACCGCCGTGCCGCCGAACTGCTGCCGCTGTGGGTGTCGCTCATCCGGCGGGCGCAGGAAGCCTACCGGCGCGCCAAACAAGCCGAAAGCTTGCTTGATTTTGACGATCTGGAGCGGCTGACGCGCCGCCTGCTGTGCGATTTTCCCCAGGTCTGCGCCCGCTACCGGGGTGCGGAGTTTAAACACCTGCTGGTGGACGAATTCCAGGACACCAATGCCGCCCAGTGGGACATCGTGCGCCATCTGGCCGATCCGGCGCAGCCTGGCAGTTTATTCGTGGTGGGCGACCCCAAGCAGTCCATTTATGCTTTTCGCGGCGCGGATGTCAGCGTTTTTGACGATGTGCGCCGGGCCATCCTGGACGCAGGCGGCAGGACAATTCCGCTGGCGCAGTCATTCCGCTCCCATCGCCCGCTGGTGGACGGTTTTAACCACATCTTCGCCAATCTTTTGGTCAAAGACCCGAACAATCCGGCAGCTGCCTATCAGGTCGCTTTTGAAAAACCGATGACGGCTTTTCGCTCGCTGCCGCCCGCCGGTGATTTCCCCACCCTTGAGTTCCTCGTGATGGATAAAAATCGCTTGGACGACGAGGAAGACCGGGCCGAAAACTGCCGCCGTTGGGAAGCCGCCGAAATCGCCGCTTATCTGCGCTGCGTGACCGGCACGGACGGCAGCAAGCCGCGACTTGTCTATGACAAAAGCACAGGGGCGTACCGCCCCATGCACTACGGTGATGCGGCCATCCTGTTCCAGTCCACCTCGTATATCACACTCTACGAGGAAGCGTTAAAAACTACCGGCATCCCTTATGTGACGGTGGCCGGGCGGGGTTATTACAGCCGCCAGGAAGTCTGGGATTTGCTTAATCTGCTGGCGGCGCTGCACAACCCCGCCGATGACCTGGCGCTTGCGGCGGCGCTGCGTTCGCCAATGTTCAGCCTCAGCGACGACGCGCTGCTGGCGCTGCGCTTGCGCCGTGATGCTAATGGGTGGCGGCTGCCATTATGGGATGCGCTGGACAACCCTGACGGCCTGGCTGAAGAAGAACAGCCGCTGGTCGCTTTCGCCCGCGACTGCCTGCGCGAACTGCGCGGCCTGGCCGGGCGCGTGACAATAGCCGAACTGCTGCGCGAAATTCTGGCGCACACCGGCTATCTGGCAATTCTCACTGCCCTGCCCGATGGTGCGCGGCGGCGCGGCAATGTCGAGAAACTGGTGCAAAAAGCCCATGCCGGCGGCCAGGTCATGCTGGGCGCATTTTCGCAGTATTTGCGCGACCTCAGCGACCGCGAAACACGCGAGGGCGAAGCGGCGGTCGAAACGCTCGGCGCGGTCACGCTGATGACTGTACACGGCAGCAAGGGGCTGGAATTTCCGTTGATTGTGCTGGCAGACGCTTCCTGGGAGCGTGGCAGCGGCGGCAGCTCAAGCGTTTTGTTTGACCCACGTCATGGCCTCACCTGCAAGGTATACGATACTATTGCCGACAAACTGGAAAGCCCATTCGCACACCGGCTGGCGGAAAACCTGCAAAAACAGCGCGAAACTGCCGAGCGCAGGCGGCTGCTCTACGTAGCGGCCACCCGCGCGCAGGATTACCTGCTGGTCAGTGGGCAAGGTTCACCATCTGCTGATGGCATCTGGAAGCTCAAAGGCTGGCTGGGATGGCTGTGGGAAGGGTTAGGATTGCAGGAATTCGCGCCCCAGAACGCCATTCTCGATCATTATTCCTGGGGAAGCGTGAGCATCCATGTGCCGGAACATCCGCCGGACGAAGCGCCAGATGATGAGGAGCCGGGGGTTTCGGCCTGGGACAGTCCCGCTGTTCAGGCCGGGCAGCCTTTACCGGGCGGCGCGCAGCCATCGCCCCTGTTACAGCCGGTGCGCGTTTTATGGGATGCTCCGGCCCGCCACCTAACCGCAACGCAAATCGCCGACCTGGGCAGCGCGCAGATTGAAACCTTTTATGCCGAACGCTTCCGGCGCAGCGTCCTGCACGACGCGCCTTCCCATATCGGCGTGGTCAGCGGCTATCGCGGCGGCGTTTCGCGGCGTATCATCGGCGAAATCGTCCACAAGGCGCTGCGCTGGTCGCCTTTACCGCCGGACACAGCCGATCTGGAAGCCATCCTGGAAAGTTACGCCTGGCAGCTTGGCATCATCATACCAGAACAGCGGCGTCAAGCGGCCCGCCAGGCGCGCTCCTTGCTCGAACGATTCAAACGCAGTGACGCATATACCTGGCTGGAATCGGCGCAGATCGTCTATCGGGAAATTCCCTTTCTGTATCGAACCGGCCTGCGTTTTGTTCACGGCATCCTGGACGTGCTGTTCCAGGCCGCCGATGGAACCTGGGTGGTGCTGGATTACAAAACCGGCTATGTAAGCGGCTGCCGGGATGACGAACCCGGCGGGCAGCGGATTGTCGAACATGCCCGGCGTTATCATCTTCAGGTCGGCGTTTATGCGGCTGCGGTGCAGGCACAGCTTGGCGGCATCAAGCCAGAAGTGTATATTCATTACCTTCGGTACAGCCAGACCGTCCGTGTTGAATCCACTCAATGGGAAGCAGCATTGGCACGATTAGAGGATTACATCAACGAATCATTGTTCAGTCGGAAATGAAGATATGCTGCAACGTTTGACCGGGCAACTGCCATCCTGGGCGCGCGATGACCATCCCGTAACACGTTACGAACTGGGTAAAACGCGCGCCGTCCCCCGCCAGGCATTGATCGCACGTGTTGTCGGGCTGGCGCTGCTGGGGGCGCTGCTGTTTGCCGGCGGTTATGCCATCGCCACCGACTTTTTCCAGAATCCGCCCGGTCAAAATCTGACCGAAGGGGTTATGGCCGTCCTGTACTGGCCGCTGCTGGTCATTCAGGTCATCATGCAGATCGCGGCGCTGGCGCTGACGGTGAATGTGGTCAGCGAGCAAAAGCGCCGCCAGGCATGGGACAACCTGCGCGCCACTACCGGCGGCGTGGGGCTTACCCTGCGTGTGCGCTGGCTGGCCGTTTATTACCGGCTGCGCGGCCTGTTAGCCCTGGTGCTGGTCATCCGGCTGCTGCTCATCTTCGGCATCCTCTACGACCTGACCGCCTTCCAGGGACGTTACATAGACCTGCTGGTTAACGGCATCACCCCGGAAATTTCCCCGCTGGTCGCGGCGCTGCTGCTGGCATTTTTGATGACGGCCAGCCTCTTGATTCCGCTGACCAGCCTCGGCCTGAGCGCGGCGGTCGGCCTGCTGTTTTCGGTGCTGGTTCAGCCGCGCACCTACAACACGTTAACCCTCATTGTCGGCATCGTCCTGCGGACGGCGCTGGCAGCGGCACTGGTATTTGGCGCGACTCGTTTTATACAGGGCCAGATGCCGGGGTTTCCCGCCCCGGCGGCCTGGCTGCTGATGGGCGGTTTCGCGGCTTTCGGCGATTGGGGGCTGGCGTTCCTCAACCTGAGTTTTTACAGTGACGTATGGACGGTAATTCCCTACGGAGTTTTTTTAGGTGTGGCACTGTTGGCGTTTTCAATCCTGCAATCGGCGGCAGCCGAATGGATTCTGGCGCTCACCATCCGAATCGCCGAACGCAGCGGGTGAAGTCAGACTTGATCGTCTGTTCATAATTTTATATTTTGCGAGAGGTTTTTATGAAGGCGTTTAAATCCACAGCATGGACACTGACGTTGGCTGTGATTTTTATTCTTGTGGTATCCCCGGCTGCCGCGCAAAACCCCGCTTCCGCGCCTGCTACCGAACAAAGCCCCGGCCTGGCCGTTCAATGGATGGAACTGCTCTACCGGCGCATCGAGGCCGAAAAATTTTCCGCCCCGGCGGCTGCGCGCCTGTATGCTTACGCGGGCATCACCCTTTATGAAGCGGTGCATCCCGGCATCCCGGATTCCTTCAGCATGAGCCGCCAGCTTAACGGGCTGCCCAATATGCCTGCCATCGAGCCGAACGCCGTTTATGACTGGCCGACGGCAGCCAACGGCGCGTTATCCACCCTGCTGACCGGGCTGCTCGGCACGGACTCCGCCGGCGAAATCGAACGCCTGCGCCAGATGCAGATCAACGACCGCGCCCGCAGCCTGGAAGCCGAAGTCATCGAACGCTCGCTGGCCTTTGGCGACAGCATCGCCCAGACGGTGCTGGCCTGGGCCGCCAACGACAATTACGAAGCCACGCGCGGGCTGCCTTACGAGCCAAAAACCGGCGATCCATCCTACTGGATCAATACCACCGGCGCGCCACCCGTCGAACCGCACTGGGGGGCAATCCGCCCGTTCGCGCTTTACACCGCTGACAGCTGCGCTGTGCCGCTGAAGATGCCCTTCAGCACTGACCCCAATTCGACCTTCTACCTCCAGGCGATGGAGGTAGTAAATATGGGTAAAAATCTAACACCGGAGCAAAAGGACATCGCCCGGCGCTGGGTAGACACCCCCGGTGGCAGCGGCACACCCGCCGGACATTGGGTACTGGTCGAAAACCAGCTGACGACCCTGCTCGATCTCGACCTGGGTATGGCGTCCATGATGTACGGGCTGACCGGAGTCGCGCTCGGAGATGCTTTCATCTCCGCCTGGTCGCTGAAATACCAGCAGCCGCTTATCCGACCGGTGGACTACATCCGGCAGTACATTGACCCCACCTGGACATCCTTCGTCGAAACGCCGGCCTTCCCCGAATATCCATCCGGCCATTCGGTAGTTTCAGCCGCCGCCGCCGAAGTGTTAAGCACCATGTTCGGCACGGTGGCGTTCACCGACCGTTCGGGGCGGCTGCACGGTTACGATGATCGTTCGTACACATCCATCGAAGCCCTTGCTTACGAGGCGTCCATCTCGCGCATGTACGGCGGCATTCACTATCGCGCCGGTATGGAAGGTGGCTTGAGACAGGGGCGATGTGTGGGGCAGAATGTCCTGAAGTTCGTGCGCCTGCGTCCCATCCCTCAGGGGGAATAAAATCGGAACGGGGGCGCACCATTTTGCGCCCCCATAAACCGGCACAGGGTTTTACTCAAAAACGAAGGTCTGCACCAGATCGTCCAGCAGTGACAGCGGCGGCGTGAAAACCTCCGCACCGGCCTCGTTAAGCCGCGCGATGCTCTGGTTGAGGTATTCGACGTTGTTGAACGTCGTCGGGTCGAACGGCTCCAACTCCGCCGGGAACAGGCTCGTATCGAAGTTGAGAACGGCAGAGATGTAATACGTGCCGTCCGCGCTCAATCCCTGAAACGTGTAGAAAAACTCGCCGGAGGTGAACGGCCCCATATCCTGGCGGTAGGCCGTTACATAGCTGATACCGCGCACCTGGGGCGTTTCCACATACTGCGCGCGGGCGCGGACAACCTGACCGGCGGCAATCGCAGGCAAAAACGGCAGCGTAACCCCAGACATATCTTCCCCTACGGTCATGAATACGTCCAGATCGGGCCGCTCGTCCAACAGAGTTTGAAGCTGTTCCAGCGCGGCTTCCGCTCCGGCATTACTCCCAAAACGCGCCGTTGGATGCACCATCACCACTGCGCCCCGGTCAAACAGCCCTTCCGGCGCGGGCGGGAACTCGTCGTACAGGAAAAAGCGCATGTGCGGCGCCAACGGCGGGAAAACAGACTCGGAGCCCGAAATCTGCACGATATTGACATGCTGCGCCAGGGCCGAGTCAAAACTCAGGCTGAAACCATTGTAGGTGATGGTATTGGCATCCTGCGCCAGGGCAGGAAAGGCGAAGACTAAAACCAGCAGAGCGAAAACCACACCTCGTGTTTTCATACATTAAGCCTCCTGATGGTGAATAATTGTGACCACCAGAAAGCATACAAAACAAATTACAGTCTTTCAATCGGCGTTACACCGCCGCTTACCCTGCCGGAAACCCTACGGATTCCTGACGCGCCGGCTGTCCCTATGACTCCGCTAGCGAGGCCGGAATAAAACCGGCAGTGGGATATTCAACCCGTTGGGTGGAAACATTCGTTTCATGCGGTTATTGACCTGAATCGCTTCGGTATAATAGGCTTCAAGCTGCGCCATGATCGCGCTCCAGGGTTGGCGTTCGGCGGCGCGGCGGGCATTTTCGGAAAGTCGGCGGCGTAAATCCAGGTCATCACGCAGGCGGCGCGCGGCGGCAGCAAAAGATGCCGGGTCGTCCTCGCACAGATAGCCGGTTTCGCCATCTACCACCAAATCAGCCACGCCGCCCTGATTAATGACCACGCCGGGCAGCCCAGAGGCCATCGCCTCCTGAACGACCTGGCCGAACGTTTCCGCCGGGCCGGTGAACATAAACACGTCGGCGCTGGCAAAAGCGCGAGAAAGATCGTCCCCAAACAAATATCCCATAAAATGCGTGTTCGTCCCCGCGAACAACTCCTCCAGTTCGCCGCGCATCGCGCCGTCGCCGATAATCGTCAGCGCCACGCCCGGCAAACGCGCGACTTCCACCAGCAGGTCTACCCGTTTTTCGACCGCCAGCCGCCCTACATAAATGCACAGCAGCGAATCGGGATCGCGCCCGTTCAGCAGTTTTTCACGCCAGGCCTGGGTGCGGTGCGCCGGGTTAAAACGCTGGCCGTTGACGCCCCGCCCCCAACGCCGCAGGCGATGGTATCCCCAGCTCTGCAACTGGCGCAGCGTATAGTTCGACGGCACAAGCGTGAGGTGGCAGCCGTTGTGGATGTAACGCAGCCAGTCGCGGGTGGGCTGCGAAAGAAAATGCAGGCCGTAATGATGCGCGTAAGCCGGTAGATCGGTCTGGTAGTTCGCCACGATGGGCAGGCTGCGGCGGCGGCCCGCCAGCATGGCGGAAACCGACAGCAGCGCCGGGCTGAACAGATGAATGAGGTCGGGTTTAAATTCGTCCAGATAATCGCCGATGACCGGCGTCGGCAGGGCGATGCGCGTCTCCGGGGCCAGCGGCACGCCGAATGATGGCAGCGGAACCACGCGGGTTGGCCCGATTGATGTCGGCGCGATGTCCGGGGCAAGCACCAGCACCTCGCGCCCTGTGCGCTGCAAATGGCGCATCGTCAAATACGCCGATTTGGAAACGCCGTCAACCTTTGGTAAAAAGGCCTCGGCGACAATCACTACTCGTTTGACCGGGGCCAGGCCGGAAAACGATTCAGATGTGTCAAACGCATACTCGTTTCCAAAGATGCGTTCAATTTCCGTCGTATCGAACTGGGTGAGAGCT
>QUBZ01000103.1 GCA_014338005.1 Chloroflexota bacterium
GGAATAGTAGACATACAAAGACCTCTGGTTGGCTTGCGATTTCACACTTCAAGCTTTACCAAAGGTCTTTCTTTTTCTCAACTACTGCCAAACTTCAGTCCCCCTCTCCACATGGAGAGGGGGCCGGGGGGTGAGGTTCGAGAGAAGGCTTGAGGTTCGAGAGGTTTTAAGGAGGTCTGACATGACCGAAGAACGGCGACCGCAGTTTACGTCCTCACCGCAGCAGTGGGACAAACTGAAGCCGCGCGCGCGGGAGATGCGCCGCGCGCCGACGCCCGCCGAAGATGCGCTCTGGCAAAGCTTACGCAGCCGCCGCCTGGCCGGGGCAAAGTTCCGGCGGCAGCACGCCATCGGCGGCTTCATCGTGGATTTTGTCTGTGTTGAACGCCGGCTGATCGTTGAGGTGGATGGCGAAATACATCAGCAGCCGGGGACTCAGGCTTATGATGCAGAGCGCCAGGCGGCACTGGGAGCGTTGGGGTTTCGCGTTCTGCGGTTTGATAACGCGCAGGTGTTGGCGGAACTGTCGGGCGTGCTGGCGGTGATCGCGGAGGCGTTGGGTGCGTCAACCTCACCCTAAATCCCTCTCCATATGGAGAGGGGGCTGGGGGGTGAGGTTCAAGTGCCGGCAACGCAGGCGCGCCCTCTACGGCGCTTCCGGCGTGGCTTCCGGCAGGTTAAAACGCACCGTCTCCAGGATGGCCTGCATCTGCTGGCCGGCGGCGTTAAAAGCCTCCAGGCGCTGCGGGTCCACCAGCGCCGCGCCTTCGACGTAGGCGTAAAAGATGAAGTTCAGCCCACCCTCCTGCACGCCGGCGAACCAGCCGCGCGTATCCGGCAGTTCCGGGCAGCCGACCGCCGAAAACTGCGCGCCGACCGCCGAACGCAGGCCGATGCGGTAGGTGCGGCGCTCGTCCGTGCCGATGTTGCAGCCCTGTTCCAGGACGGCCAGCCGCAGCAGGCGCACGCCGTCGGCCCACAAATCCGGCGCGGCGGGCGTGCCGCCCTCCGGGAATGGGTTGACGATGTTGGGGAAGCCCCACAGCAGCACGATTGTCCCTGTGCCGCCCGTCACCGGCCCCTGGTAGACTGCCAGTGGGATGCCGCGAATCGAACCTACATCGTCCAGGGCGATCACGTCGCTTAAAATCAGCACATCGTAACCGACCGTCTGCCAGCCGTCCGGCAGGGTCATCTCCAGCGGCGGCGCGATGCGCTGCCCGGCCAGCGGCGGCAGCGTGACGACGATGGGCGTTTCAGTCGGGGCAGGGCTGGGCGTGGCCGTCTCCGGGCGCGGCGTGGCGGTCGGGACCAGCGCCGTCAGCGTGGCTTCAACGGCGGCCTGGATTTCCGGCGAAGGCGTCAGCGACGGCAGCGGCGTGGGCAGGCCGGTGGCCGCCGGGGCAGCGGCGCAGGCCGCTAAAAGGCCGGCGGCGAACAGCGTCAGGCGGCGAAGAAGATGGCGCGGATGTCGCATAATGATCCTTTATCAGCCTGCCGGGACGGACTGCGTGAGGGTTTGCAGCAGCATAAACGCGCCCGCGCCGATCACCAGCACCAGGCCGATGACGATGCAGTAGGTGGCGATACGCACCAGCTTCATGATCTGCCGCAGAGCGAACCGCAGGCCGATGAAACCCGCCGCGCCGCCGGCGATCAGCAGGGGAATCAGCCACCAGGGCCAGGGTTGCCCCAGAATATACACCGTGAACAGCCATAAAATCAGCCCCAGGACGCCGCCGATAATCCCGTCCAGCACCAGCCCGCGATTCGGCATCCGCAGCAGGTACAGGACGATGAAAACCAGCACACCAACCGTAAAGGCCGTGTTGCTGAGGATCGCCACCGCCGCTGCCTGAACGTCTATCGGCTCGCCGGTCACGGCGGCCACCAGGCCGGCGAATACGCCCGCCACCGCGATCTCGCGGAAGCCTTCCGGCATTTTGCCGCGCACCCCGGCATACAGCGCCCGCAGCAGCGCCGCCACCGGCAGAAAATACTGCCCGCCGATTTTTAAGAGTTCGGCCAGAGTTTGTTGTAAAGCCTGCTGGTCTATTGTCATGGTCTTTTCTCGCCGGTATCTATCCGTAAAACACCCCAACTTTTAAAGGGCGCGGCCTGGGCAGCCACGCCGGGCCGCCCCTGCAATCGCCATATCACATCTGCCCTCTGCCGAAATCACCCCACCGGCGTGGTCGTCGGGGCGCGGGTGGGTGTTGGTGCGGGCGTGCGCGTGGGAGTCGCGGTTGGCGACGGCAGCGGCGGCACGTTCACTTCTTTATACAGATTGTCCGGGTTGAAGATCGGCGCGCAGACGAAGGCCGCGCGGTCGCCCCAGCCCGACAGGCTGCCGGGAAGCTGCACCCGCAGCCAGCGCCCGCTGCTGTCCTGGGCATTGACGATCACCGACGCCCCCGCCGGCACCGTGCCGACCACCTGGTAACGGGTGTCCGGCCCGGCATACAGGGTGACGGCTTCCTGAATCGGCGCACATTCCGGGTTCACGACCTGGATATTGAGGGTCTGCTCCCGCATGTTGCCGACCTCATCTTCGGCCCACAGCGTCAGCGTGAAGGGCTGCGACGGGATGCCGCTGACGAACAAAGTGGCCTGCTGGCCGTAACCGGCCTCAACGGGCGCGTTGCTGAAGGCTTCCAGCCCGGCCAAACGGGTTTTAACCGCGCCGGGGATGTCCCAGCTTATATCCAGCGACTGCACCACGTAACGCACCAGTTCGTCGGGCGAGGCGGTAAACAGCCCTTCGCCCAGCGGCTCGTAAACCCGCAGCGTTTGCGTGGCGACCGCCTGCCGCTCGCCGTTTGTGCCGACCAGCGCCAGCGACACTTCTCCGATCAGGTTATCGGTTTTCAGCGGCACGCCGACGGTCTGCGCGCCAGCGCCTTCCAGGACGGGCGTGCCGTTCACGCTCAGGCTTAGGGTGCTGGCGTCCAACGCGGCCCAGCTCAGATTCACGGTATCGCCGCGCGCCACCAGGGTGCTGCTCAATTCAAAACGTAAAATGCGGGGTTCGGGCAGCGGGCGGCTCGCCAGCAGCAGGCCGATCATCACCACCGCGACCAGCAGCAGCCCCAGACCGGCCACCAGCGCGAAGGGCGTCCAGGCAGGCAGGGCCGGTTTTTCGATGAACTGGCCGCGCACCGCCACCAGAAAACGTGCGGCGTCGTTGGAGCGGGCGACCAGATCGAACAGGTAGCGGCGCGGTTTGCCGAACAGCGCCGGGTTTTTGGGTTTGATTTCCCCCTGAACGGTGAGCCGCTGCCCCGGAGCCAGCGAAACCTGCGGCACGAGGACGTTAAACCGCAGTTTGTCGTCCCGGTCGCGCCCGCCGATGGTCAGCGGCAGGACGGCGCTGCCCTGGTTGTGCAGGTGTAGGCGAAACCGTTCGCCGCTGTGGATGCGTTTGGCGTCCAGCGCCATGCCGAAGCCGGCAAACGCCAGCACGCGCACCTTAAACTGCGCTTCCAGTTTGGCGTTTACGTCGTCGGCGTGCGCCACCGTCACCGTCACCGGGTAATCGCCCGGTTTGCTGTCGCTGCGGCGCAGCGGGCGGAAGTTGATAAGCACCTGAGAGGTTTCGCCGGGGTCAATCGTCAGCCGGGGGCGGTCAACCCGCACCCATTCCGGCGGCATCCCGCTTACGCTGACGACGTAGCTGTGCTGCTCGTCGCTGGTATTGCTGATCGAAAGTTCGGCGGTGGTGTGCGCGCCCGGCGCAATGGGGATGTCCGGGCCGATGACATCCAGGCGGAAGGCCGGCAGTTGCAGTTCGATGCGCTGCGTCACATCCTCCACCGCCTCAACCGGCTGTGTCGCCTGCTCCTCGATGTGATGATAAATCAGGCGCAGATGGCCGATCTGGATTTCCTCGCCGCCGTACAGCGGGCGGCGCTGGTTGCTGTTCAGCCGCACGCCGTCCACAAATGTCCCGTTTACCGACTCCAGATCGGTCAGGTAAACCTGCTCGCCGTCGTGGGTGATGCTGAGGTGATAGCGCGAGATGGTGGACGTATCCAGCACAATCGTATTGCCGGTCGAGCGGCCTACGGAGATGTTATTTTCGACCAGGGGAAAGGTCATAAACGAGCCGTCGGGCCAGAAGACATCCAGGCGTCCATACGCCATAGGCTTTTGCCACTCCCGCTGCGAATCCGGTTACGGGTTCATTGTAGCCCGATGGCGAACTTTGGCAAAGTGCGAACGCCGCAGGGTAGGGCAATCGTCATGTGAGCGCGGCGCATTGACGGATTATTCACAATCTCATCTCATTTGCCGGCAGATGATCGGACTTATAATAACGGTAGACTTTATCTGGAAAGGCGGGTTATGGGCGCGAAAATCCTGTACATCGAAGATAATCCGCACCACATTGAAATCGTGCGGCGAATCGTAGACCGCGAGGGGTATGAACTGGTGGCGGCGGCGGACGGCCTGCAAGGGCTGGAGATGGCCGCCGCCGAGCAGCCGGACATCATCATAGCCGATATTAACCTGCCGGGGATAAACGGCGTCGAAGTGGCTCAGCGCATCAAGGATACCCCGGAACTGGCGCATATCCCGGTGCTGGCGCTGACGACCAACACCATGCACGGCGACCGCGAACAGTATTTGCAGTCCTATTTCGACGGTTATATCGCCAAACCGATCATTCGACACGAACTGCTGACCACGCTGCGCCGCCTGCTTAACAACGGCTGATTTTTCCCCAACCGAATCTCCATTTTTCGACCGATTCAACGGTTTACCCCCTTGCTAGAATACCGAACGAGTGTTCTAATTAAAACCATCCGGCAGCCTGTCTATAATTAAGGGAAAGATCATGCCAGAGCCGCTTAAAAATATATACAACGCGCCGCTGTTCGAGGCGTTTACCGCCGCTTTTCAGGCCGCATACCCGGCCTTCGACCGGGAGGCGTTTCTGGACGCCATTTACGATGCGGAATGGGAAGGCCGGGAACTGAAAGCGCGGATGCGCCATATCACAGTCTGCCTGCGGGCGGCGCTGCCGGACGATTACCGGACGGCGCTGGACATCATCCGGCGGGCGGCCCCGTCGCTGGACGCTTACGGTTTCGCCACGATGGTTTTTCCTGATTTTGTGGAACTGTACGGCCTGGACGATTGGGACGTTTCGATCCCCGCGCTGGAGCAGTTTACGCAGCAGTGCAGCGCGGAATTCGCGGTGAGGCCGTTCATCCTGCGGGACGCAGACCGCATGATGGCGCAAATGCTGGACTGGGCCGGCCACCCCAGCCACCACCTGCGGCGGCTTGCCAGCGAAGGCTGCCGCCCGCGCCTGCCCTGGGCGATGGCACTGCCGGCTTTTAAAGCCGACCCGTCCCCCATCCTGCCGATTCTGGAGCGGCTGAAACAGGACGAGTCCGAATATGTGCGGCGCAGCGTTGCCAATAACCTGAACGACATCGCCAAAGATAACCCGCAGGTGACGCTCGACACGGCGGCGCGGTGGCGCACGATTGATACGCCGGAGATGCAGGCGCTCATCAGCCGGGCGCTGCGGACGCTGGTCAAAGAGGGCAACCCGGCGGCGCTGGCGCTGATGGGTTACGCCGGCGCGGCGGCTTTCGCCATCCAGAATCTATCGGTCGAACCGGCGGCTGTTGCGCTCAACGGCAGCGTGACGATCACATTTGAGGTTCGCTCGTTAAGCGACACGCCCCAAAACCTGATGATTGACTATGTGGTGTACCTGGCCGGGGCCAACGGCCAGCCGCGCCGCAAAGTGTTCAAGCTGTCGAAAAAGACGCTTGCGCCGGGCGAGACGGCTGTTTTCACCCGCCGGCACAGCTTCGCGCCGGTGACGACGCGCCGGTATTATCCGGGCGAACATGCCGTTCAGATTCAGGTCAACGGCGCGCTTTCGGAGCGGGCGGCGTTCCGGGTGGGGTAGCCAGGCGGGAGTCAGTCCACATCCAGGCGTTCAGCCGAAAGCGCCTGGGGGATCACATACGGCAGGTAATAAACGCGGTAGCGCCGCCCTTCCTTGAAGTACGCCAGCGACTCGGCATTCTGGAAGCGAAAGGTAAATTTGCGAAACGACCCCTGCCGCAGTTCCAGGTTGTACTGCTGGACTCGCATTGAGCGCACGTACACCTCGCCCGTGACCAGACGCGCCACACCTTCCACCGCGCGGATGCTGCCCCGGCTGTAGCGCCGGGCGCTCGACCGGCTGTACAGCGCCGAAACAACCCCGATAAAACTCAGCAGCAGCACGACGACCGCAAGACCGGGCAAAATGCCGGATGAAAGCAGCCGCTCCAGGTCGCCGCCGGCGTTCAGGAACTCGATGATTCCGCCGATGACCAGGACAAACACCCCAAACCCGGCCAAAAACCAGAGCATCTGGCGCGCCTGGCGGCGCATGGCGGCGGCTTCGGCCTCCACACGCTGGCGCTGGCGGTCGCTCAGATAACCCTGTTGATTGCAGGCCAGATCGGCTGCATCAAACTGGAGGGTGTACATCGTCATCCCTGTCGGCTGCGACCGGCTTATTCCGGTCAGGCGGCTGTAGTTGTTTTACCGCCGCGCGAACGGTTTGAGTACGGCCAGAATCTCCTGGCCGTAGGT
Organism: Chloroflexota bacterium; assembly: GCA_014338005.1. GTDB lineage: Bacteria > Chloroflexota > Anaerolineae > Aggregatilineales > Phototrophicaceae > CFX2. The sequence goes on from QUBZ01000103.1 coordinate 6,607, forward strand.
GGCGATGCGCCAGGGGCCGAGGCCGTCTATCTCGCGCAGGTCGTCCAGGTGTCCCGGCCCGCGCTGCGCCAGTAACCACAGAGCATCTTTGGACAGAATCACGTCGGATTCGACGCCGCGCGCTTCGGCGCGGGTTTTGCGCCAGGCGCGCAGGGCGCTGTACCGCTCCGCCACGACCGGATTGGTGGCCGGGCGCGGCGGCGGCTGGGGCAGCGGCGCGCGTTTGCCGCGTTCGATGGCCTGCAAGATGCGCCGTCCGTAACGTTCGATCTGCGCGCGCGTCATGCCCGGAATGCCTTTTAACCGGTCGAGCGCGTAAGGCGCGGCCAGCGCCAGCCCCACCAGCACCGAGTCGGAAAAAACCTTAAAGGGCGGCGTGTCGCGTTCTTCGGCGATTTCCTCGCGCAGCAGGTAAAGCTCGCGCAGCAGCGCCATCTGGCGGCGGTTGAGGTCGGCGTTAAAACCAATGCGCCAGTAACCCTCCGGGTTAAACTGGTGATTGGCCGCCGCGACGCGGGTGCTTTCCACAAAAGTTTCGTGGGCTTCTTCCAGGGCGTCAATTTTCGTCAGCTCATCGTGCAGGCGGTCGCGCAGCAGCGGCAGATAGTGGGTATCCATCTGGGCGTACAGCAGGCTTTCTTCCGAAAGCGGGCGCTGTCCCCAATCGTCGCGCTGGTGGCTTTTGTCCATCGTCACGCCCACATACAACGACAGCATTTTGTCCAGGCCGATGGCTTTATGCCCGCAGATGCGCGCGGCGACCATCGTATCAAAAAGCCCGCTGACGCTGAAGCCGTAGTCGCGCTTCAGGCACATCAGGTCGTATTCGGCAGCGTGGAAAACCTTCTCGATGGACGGGTCGGCCAGCAGCGGGCCGAGCAGTCGCAGGTTGGCGACCCGCAGAGGGTCTACGATGTAATCCGCCGAGCGGGTGGAAATCTGGATCAGGCAGATGCGCTCGCGGTAGGCGTACAGGCTGTTGGACTCGGTGTCAATGGCGATGAGGGGCTGGGAAGCTAACTCGTCAACCAGGCGGCTGAAATCGTGGTCGTGGTCAATGTAACGCGCCGGTGGGAAAGGCCAATTCATATAAATAGCTGCGATTCTAAATCCACTTTCGCCGGATGAAATAGATAATCATGAGGATTGAAATCATTAACATCATCCCCATGACAACTATAAAAGCCAGCGGGTGTTCGTCAAGTGGCAATTTAACATTCATGCCATAAACGCCGGTGACAAGCGTCAGCGGCAGGATGATAACGGAGATGACGGTTAAAATTCGCATGACTTCGTTGATGCGGTGGCTGACCAGGGTATTGGCCGTTTCGGCCAGGCCGGCGATCACCTCGGCGTCTTCGTCTATAATGTCGCGGGCGCGGTAAATGTGGTCAACCGTATCGCCGAAATATTCTTCCAGTTCTTCGCGGATGATCGGGTGTTCGGTGCTTTCCAGTTGTTCTAAAATCGGCACGAGATGGCGGATAATCCGCCGCAGGGCGATGATGTCCCGCCGGACAACTGCAATATCGCTGACGATACGCTGGGTGTACATGGTGAAGATGTTTTCTTCGATGGCGCGGATGTTCGCATCCACCTTGCTGAGGATAGGAAAGATGTAGTCCACAAGCTGATCTACGATGACGTAAAAAGCGTCGTTCGCGCCGCGCCCCATCAGCTTTTCGCGTTCGGCGGGGCTGCGCTGGCATTTGTCGAACAGGTGAACCATCGGGCTTAACTGACCGTCATGAACCGTCACCAGGAAGTTGCGCCCGACGATAAAATCCACCTCGCTGGCGCGCGAAATGCGGTTGACGCGATCCCAGAGCGGGAACTGAAGCACAACGAACAGGTAATCGTCGTCCTCGTCAATTTTGGGGCGCTCGGTCTGGCTCAAAACGTCTTCCAGGTTAAGGGGGTGAATGTAGGGGAATTCACGCCGCAGCAGGTCAATATCGGCGGGCGCGGGGTGGACGATGTTGATCCAGGTGAAACGATTATGCAGCAGTTTATAGCTCGGCATAGGGCTGTTATATCCTGGCGTACCGTTTGGTCGGAAGCGATTAAAAGTTTTGACAGTCTCTAACGTTTGTGATACATTGTACAGGCAATCGGTGTGCCCCGCATCGGTTTAAAACAGCATCAGTTGATTCTCCGTTTCCAACCGGTAAGGGTGATTTTTTACAGGTCCGGGTCATGTTGAGGAGACATTGTTAAATGGCGACAGCAAGTGTTACGAGGGCCGAAACCTCGCCACCTGCCAAAACCGGGGCAGTGGCGGTGAGCGCGCCGAATCGGCGGGAATTTTTGTATTATATCTGGGGCGCGTCCATCCTTTTAATCGGCGGCCAGGCGACAGCCGGGTTGATCTGGTTTGCGCTGCCGCGTTTTAAGGAAGGCGAGTTCGGCGGGACGTTTACGTATGCCGCCGACCAGATCGCCGATGTGCTGCCCAGTGCGGGAAGCGCGCCGTATTCGGTACCGGCGGGGCGTTTCCATATGTCGAATGTGGAAGGCGAAGGTTTTGTGGCGCTGTACGGCGTTTGCACACACCTGGGCTGCTTGCCGAAATGGACGCCAACTACCCACCGGTTCGAGTGTCCCTGTCATGGTTCCAAGTTTGAACTGAACGGCAAATATATTGAAGGCCCTGCGCCCCGAAGCTTGGATCGCTTCCGCGTGACCCTGACCTTCGCCGATGGGTCGGAAGCCGCCACTAATGAAAACGGCGACCCGATTCCGCTGGATGGAAAAGAAGTCGTCAGCATCGCGGTTAACACCGGCGCGCGCATCAAGCGGGCAGGCAAAGTTTAGGCGTCACGAGGAGTAGCGTATGTCGGTACTGCCATTTCCATCTTTTCTGGATGACGTAAAAGAAAAGGGCTTAAAGCGCGCCGTTTTTGAACTCGTTGACGAGTCGGTGGAACGCCTGACGGCGGGCATGAATATCCAGGACGTTCGAGAGGCGCTGCGCGGCGAAGCCCCCAGCCGCAAACCGAACCCGCGTTTGCAGCCGCACGCCGACGGCTTCTGGCTGCATATGCGTCCCAGTTATTTCCACTCGGACATGACCGGCCTTTACCCGACCTTCCGCCTGGGCTGGCTGTCTACCTATTTCGTCTTTTTTGAGACGATCACCGGCATTCTGCTGATGGTGTGGTACACGCCGTCGCCAGAAGTCGCCTACCACGACATGATTAACATGCTCACCAACGTGCCGCTGGGCCAGTTGATGCGCGACCTGCACCGGCTGGGCGCGGAGGCGATGGTGCTGATCGTGGCCCTACATATGGTGAGAACCTGGGTAACAGGGTCGTATAAAAAGCCGCGCCAGTTCACCTGGTTTACCGGGCTGATTTTGCTGGTGATTACCGGCTTTTTAAGTTTTACCGGCTACCTGCTGCCCTGGGACCAGCTGGCGCTGTGGGCGGTGACAATCGGCGCGAGCATGATCGAGGCCACGCCGCCGCCGGTGGTGGGCGAAAACCTGAACCTGCTCATTCGCGGCGGCCCGGAAATTGGCGCGAACGGTTTGCTGCGTTTTTACCTGCTGCACGTGCTGGCGCTGCCGGCGCTGCTGTTCGTTTTCACCGGCGTGCATTATTACAAGGTCATCGTTCACGGCCACAGCCTGCCGCCGCAGAAGGAAAATATCGGCGAGGATACGGCCAAGCGCGTGCCGCTGGATAGGCGCGTCTATTTCATCCCAGACGTGCTGACCAGCGAACTGCTGTGGGTGGGCGTGACGACGCTTATCCTGGTGGTGCTGTGCATCTGGTTCTACGACGCGCCGTTGGAACACCATGCCGACCCACAGGTGACGCCGCTCGGCACGACCGCGCCCTGGTATTTCCTATGGATTCAAGGCGCGCTGAAGCTGGGCGACAAGGTTTTCTGGGGTTTGATCTTCCCCGGCGCGCTGCTGGGTGTGATGGCCGTCTGGCCGTATATTGATGTGACGCCCAGCCGCCGCTACGCACACCGGCGCTTCGCCCTCACCCTCATCCTGCTGCTGATTTCGTTCGTCACGATTTTGAGTTATATGGGCCTGCCGGAGTTCGGGGTCGTCACCGCGCCGGACACCAGCATCATCCACGAGCTGACCTACCCACCGGCGCATAACCACATGGGCAAACTGCTGCCTGTGCCGTATGACCAGCTTGTGCCGGGCATGTACACCACGCGCGAATTCTCCGACGAGGCGACCTCGCTGTCCGACTTCAACCAGGAGATTGAAACGCTGATGGCGCCGACGGCGGATGGCCGGATGCAAAGCATCGAAGCCAACCTGCTGGATGAACTCCAGAACCAGGATTACCTGGTCGTCACCAACCTGAACTTCGTGCCTGTGCCGGGCGACGCGCCGGCGCTGCGGTCGGTGATGGAAGAATTTGCGGCGATGATTAAAAAGCATGACAAAGAACTGGTCAACGCCTGGGGCGGCATCATCATCACGCAGAACCAGGCCGACCTGAAGCGCGTGGATGTGATCGTAAGCTGGGATACGGTCGAAATTGACAATGGCCGTCCGGTGCTGGACGCCGACGGCAGCCCGGTGCTGGTGCGCGATGCCAACGGAAACGTGGTACGCAGCCAGAATATCCAGCACATCTTCATTCACCGAGACGGCGGATACTTCTCTAACTAGGTAGGGCGAAGGCGGATGTTACAAGGTATGATCTTTCCCAAAATTGAGAATCGCATCCTGGTCGGCGTCCTTTCCTTTGTGACGATCATGGTGCTGCTGGGCTGGGCGGCCATCAATGAAGGCGGGCGCATGGCCGCCTTCGAGCAGACCTTCCACGCCCGTTCCATCGAACAGGGGGCGGCGCTGTTCACCTCCAACTGCTCCACCTGTCACGGGTCGGACGGTCTGGGCGGCGCGAAAGGCCCGGCGCTGAATAACCCGCAGCTTTTCGGCTACGATTTCTTCCCGGAAGTCACCAAAGAAATCGGCGCGCTGCGTACCGAAAAGACCGATTTGCAGAACGAAGCCAGCCGCCCGGACACCACGCCGGAGCGCCTGGCAGAAATTGATACCCGCCTGGCGGAAATTGACGCCCGCATCGAAGAACTGGACGCGCCGCGCCGCCAGCAGCTTCAGGCGGCCATTGATCGTGGTTACGACCCGCAGCGCCCCAGCCGCCTGCAAAACGTCGGCTGGGCCGGCACGACCGAATCGTTCGTCCTGACGACGCTGATTCATGGCCGTCCGGTGAGCAACAACTATTGGTCGGGCGGCGGCATGGTGGCCTGGTCACAGACGGCGGGCGGCCCGCTGCGTATGGATCAGTTGGAAGACCTGACGGCCTACATCATGAACTGGCAGCGCGCCTGGACGCTGGAAGACTTGTTCGCCGTCAAACAGTTCGCTATCGAGCCGGTTGATCCCACGCCGCTACGCGCGCAGATCGAGCAGCTTCAGGCTTCCGGCGGTGTGATTCCAGAGCCGGTCGGCACGAACGTGCGCGACATCGTGGCGCAGCTTGCCGAAGTGACCGGCGACCCGGCGCGCGGCGATGCCCTGTATCATGGCACGGACGGCGCGCGGTCGTTCAACGGCACGGCGCTGGGCTGCTCCACCTGCCACCTGCCGGAGGGCGTCGCTGTTGGCCCGCAGACCGGCGGCACGTATACCCGCGTCCTCAACGAGCGGCTGAACGACCCGGCGCTGGCGTCCTACACGCCGGAACAGTACCTGGTTGAGAGCATCGTGCTGCCGAACAACTATATCGTGCCGGGCTTCCAGGGTTTGATGATCGCCAACTTCGGGCAGAATCTCTCCATCCAGGATTTGGCCGACCTACTGGCCTACCTGGAAACGCAGCAGTAAACCCCCATTTATCAACCGGGGACGGGGGATGCGGCGCGACCGCATCCCCTTTTTGATTCGCGGTTTGATGCTCTGGGGTGTCTTCTGTACCTCTGTACAGGAATTTCGGCGGTCGGGCGATGCTATAATACCATTCAGGCCGGGATGAGGGCGGCGTGATGGGCGCGAGATTGAAGGCCGAAACCGATACCGAAAAACTGCGGCGGCGCAACCGCGAGCTGTCTATCCTCAACACCATCGCCAGGGCGATGAACCAGGAGGTAGACCTGGAGCGGGCGTTAAATACGGCCCTGGCGCATGTAGCCGAGTTGTTCGATCTGAAAACCGGCTGGATTTTTTTGATGGAAGATGACGGGCGGTTTTACTTGGCCGCCGCCCAGAATTTGCCGCCCGCGCTGGCCGACCACCCCCGGCGTATGAGTGGAATCTGCACCTGCCTGGACGAGTACGAGGACGGCAAACTGGCCGCGCCGGAGAACATCACCTGCAGCCGCCTGGAAAACCTGGTGGTGGGGACGGCGGGGCTGCGCCAGCACGCCAGCATCCCGCTGCGGGCGCACGGCAAACCCCTGGGCGTGCTGAACGTCGCCAGCACCGACTGGGGCGACCTGTCCGACGATGACTTGCAGATGCTCTATCTGGTCGGCGACCTGCTGGGTATCGCTATCGAACGCGGGCGGTTGTTCAACCGCAGCGTGGAACTGGGCGCCATCGAGGAGCGCAACCGGCTGGCGCGGGAAATCCACGATACGCTGGCGCAGGGTCTGGCCGGAATCGCGCTGCAGCTGGAAGCCGCCGAAGCCCTGCTGGAAAGCGGCTCGGATACGGCGCGCGTTCAGGCGGCCATCGCCCAGGCGCTGCGGCTGACGCGCGACAACCTGGAGGAAGCGCGCCGTTCGGTGCTTGATCTGCGCGCCGCGCCGCTGGAAGGCCGCCCACTGCCCGACGCGATGGCGGCGCTGGTGCGGGAGTGGGCCGCGCGTCGCAAGGCTGAAGCCGGTTTTGAAGTTATCGGCAGCCCGCGCCCGCTGCCGGTGCGGGTGGAGGTTGGTCTGTACCGCATCTTGCAGGAGGCGCTGACCAACATTGGCCGCCATGCTTATGCCCGGTTTATCACCGTGCAGCTTATCATCATGCCGGAGCATGTCCGGCTGGTTGTGGAGGATGACGGGCGCGGTTTTGACCCGGCGGCGCGCCACGAAAATCGCTACGGGTTGATCGGCATGAACGAACGGGCGCGGCTGCTGTGCGGCGATCTGGCGATTTGCAGCGCGCCCGGCGAAGGCACACGGCTGGAAGTGACGATTCCTCTGGAGGCTCAGTGATGGCGGAGACGATACGAATTCTGGTGGCGGACGATCATCCGGTGGTGCGGGATGGTTTAATTGCCATCCTCGGCACACAGCCGGATTTTGAGGTGATCGGCAGGGCGGGGAACGGGCTGGAGGTCATCGAACTGGCCGAAACGCTCCAGCCGGATGTGATTCTGCTCGACCTGGAGATGCCGGAAATGGACGGCGTGGCGGCGCTGCGCCGGCTACGGGCAGCCAGGCCGCAGATTCGCGTCATCGCATTCACGGCTTTCGACACCGACGAACGCATCGTCGGCGCGGTGCAGGCCGGGGTGCAGGGGTATCTGCTGAAGGGCGCGCCGCGCGAGGAAATTTTTAACGCCGTGCGGGTGGTTTTTGCCGGCGGGTCGCTGCTTCAGCCGGTGGTGGCGTCCCGGCTGCTGCGGCAGGTTCAGCCGGAAAACCCGCCTGCCGAACCGCTGACCCCGCGCGAGCAAACGGTGCTGCAGCTGCTGGCCCAGGGTTTGCAGAACAAAGAAATCGCCGCTGAACTGGTCATCACCGAGCGCACGGTCAAGTTTTATGTCAGCGCCATCCTGGGCAAGCTGGGCGCGGGCAACCGCACCGAGGCGGTGACGATTGCCGTCCAGAAGGGGCTGGTCAGGCTGTGAAAGCTCACGGCGCGTCCACGACGAAACTGCCGGCGGCGCTCCAGCCGCCCCAACTGCCATCAGCGCGCCGCGCCCGCACCCGCCAGTAATATACGCCGTCCATCAGCGCCACCGACACCACCACCGAAAGCGCCCCGGCGCTCAGGCCGTCGTCCCGGAACAGCGGCGCGCTGAAGTCCGGGTGGTTGTCCACCTGCACTTCGTAGCCGGCGGCCCAGCTTACACGGTTCCAGGTCAGCACCGGCGTGGCGGTTTTGTAAACGACAATCATCGGCGCGGCGCTGGCGGCGGCGTCTACCTTCACCTGCCAGACCTCGCTCCAGGGTGAAGCCAGACCGTAGCTGTCCAGCGCGCGCACGCGCCAGTAGTAGGTGCGGTGCAGCAGCGGCGCAGGCGGCTGGTAGCTGGTGGCGGCTGAGTCCTGGACGGTGACTGCCGGCGGATTGGCCGAATCGAACTGCACCTCATAACGCGCCGCGCCGCTCACGTCTGACCAGCGAAAAATGGGGCGCGCTTCCGTCACGGTGGCGGCGTCCGGCGGGGCGATCAGCGTGGGGGCAGCGACCGGCTCTGGATAGGTGGACAGCACGCCGACCTTATAACGCCGGATGGCGTAAAACGGTGAGTCAATGGTGATGGATGACGCCTCGTGGTAGCCGTCCAGGAAGTTCACGCCGCCTATGTTGGTCGCCGCGAAGGTGCGGTCAATGATGTCTTTAAACCAGACGCCGGCGCTGGCATCGTAAAAACTGGCGCGGACGCGAATCTGCGTGCTGCCGGACTGTTCCCATCGGGCGCGGATGATGTCGCCCGGCTCCGGCATGTTGCGCCCCGGCGCGGCCTGCGCGTTCGGCAGCCGCCACTGCGCCAGAATTTGCGGCGCGCCGCCCACCCAGGCTTCCAGCGCCAGGTTGAATACGCCGCTGCTGTCCGCGATGGGGATGACTTCCAGGTTTTCTTCGCGGTTGATCTCTTTGCGGAAGCCGATCATGGCGGAGCAGTAGCTGGTGCAGGCGGGCGGCGTGCCGCTCGGCCAGTCAATTTCGATCTCGCCCCAACCGTTGGCGACCGACGGCATCCGGTCGAGTGTGCGCCCGGCCTGCAAGCGCGATTCGGTCGTATACAGCCCGTAAGTGGGGTGTAACGTCGGCGTATTCGCCCAGGTTGCCCAGTCGTACTGCACCATCACGCCGCTGGTATTGGTGAAAAGCTGCTCCTGTAAATTGGCGGTCGGTCGGCTGTCCGGGCCGTCGGGGAACTGGCCGGTGGTGCGGTTTCGCCACTGGTCAACGTGAACAACCAGAGGTTTGGCCGTGTTGGTGGAAAGCAGGCCGATGGCCGCCCGGTTATAGGTTTCATTCTCGATGCGCCCCTGGCGATACCAGCCGTAAAAATCGCCGTCCACCACCACCGCGAAGGCGCGTTTGACACCCTGGCCGTTCTGGGTGTGCAGGCCGATTTCCAGCTCCACCCAGCGATCCAGCGGGAAGCTGCCGAAAATCTGAAAAGTTTCGGGATTGCTGTACTGCGGCGTCCCCAGGACGATCATTTCGCCGTTCCGGGTCACACGCAGATACCAGCCGTAGATGGCCGGGCTGCTGCTGGCCCACATCCCGGCCAGGGTGAAGTATTCGCCCTGCGCCAGTTGGTTAACGGTGGCGGACGGCAGATAAACAGCGGCGCGCTGCCAATGCCAGGTGGCGGTGCGTTCGTTCCAGGAATGCGCCGAGGCCGGGTCGCTGAAGGTGATGTACAGCCCGGCTTTCTGGTTCGCGCCGGCGGTGGACAGCCGCGCGGAGTAAGTGCCGGCGGCGGCGTAGGTGCTGCTGCGGGTGATGCTGCCGCCGGATACATCCTGCGACACCGCCCAGGATGACGGGCTGCCCTCGAAGGTTTCCAGCACCGCTGCTGCCGAAAAAACCGGGCGCGGCGCGGCTGCCAGTAAGATCAAAGCCAGAATGAGCAGGATAAACGGATAGTTTTTCATAAGATTTAGCGCAGGAAACCACCTGCTTCAGCGGGTGGAGGAATGCGCCTTCGCTCCTTTCAATCTCCGACTCTACCAAATTCAAGGCCTTGAA
>QUBZ01000104.1 GCA_014338005.1 Chloroflexota bacterium
ATGCTCGTCGCGCTGTCGGCGATGACGGCCTGCGTCCCGGCAGATGCGCCGGCCCAGCGCCTGCCGCTGGCGGAGGATAAACCGACTTTTCTGTGGTTTTTCACCGACCCGTGAGCGCCTTGAACGCTGATGCGGCCCATCGTGGATGGACTTCAGGATGCATTTAGCGACAGGGTGGCTTTTGTTTATCTGAATGCTGCCGATGGCGACCAGGGGCAGGCGGTCTACGAACGACTGGCGCTGCCCGGTCATCCCGGATATGTCATCTTCCTGCCGGATGGCCGCGAAATATACCGGGGATTTGGCATTATTGCCGAGGAGACTCTGCAAGAGGAAATCGAAGCGGCGTTAGAACGGTGAAGGCCAGCGACCTGCCTTGTCGAATCGAACGCCGCCGCTGCCGGATATACTTATGCCTCCGCTGGGGCGTAATCAATCTCCTTGAGCACAGTCACGATTTGCTGCCAGTTGGCCGGGTCATCCCATTCGACCGTGACGATGCGGGTGGCGACTTCGCCTTCAACCTGCTTGACGCCGGCGATGCTGCTGAGTTCGTTTTTGATCGTCCGCACGCAGCCGTCGCAGCCGATATTAGGCACTTCAAACGTTTTGCGATCCATGAGTTTTTACCTCCACTACATACCCTGATGGGTATATTCTAGCCTATTAGACGCAAAATGAGCATGGTCACTTACGGTAACTGGACGTTGAAATTCGGTTAAACAACCGGTTACAATAGCCATGTTTGAGAGCAGATCATCGGCGACCGGGAAAACAGGGCTGGTTTTGATGGCTCAAAAACTCAACTCCATGCGTTTGTTGGAAAAATACAACATCCCCTACGAAGTTACCGAATTCCCCGACACCCTGCGTGACGCCGAGGCCATTGCTGAGGTACTGGGCATTCCTCCTTATCTGGTATACAAAACGCTGGTAGCCCAGCCGGCAGACGGCGGTAAGCCGCTGCTGGCGCTCATTGCCGCGCACCGCACCCTGGACTTAAAAAAGCTGGCGGCAGCCAGCGGCCACAAAAAAGTGGTGATGGCCTCGCATAAAGAGGCCGAGTCCCTGACCGGCCTGAAAGTAGGTGGCATCAGCGCCCTGGCGCTGACGCACAAAAACTGGCCGGTTTTTCTCGATCAACCCGCTGCGGAGCAGGAACATATCCTCGTCAGTGCCGGGCAGCGCGGCCTGGATTTGCGCGTGCCGACGATGGCGCTGGTGCGCGTTCTGAATGCCCGCCTCGCCGAAATCGGCATCGAATAAAGGGGCTTATGTAATGGCTTTTAAGCGGCGGTCTACCGGCAAATCCGACGCCGACCCCGGCTTCAACCCAAACCGCACACCGGATTTATTTGCCCTGACGGCAGAGGGTTATATTATCGCGCAGGACATCGCCTGCCAGTACGAATATGTTGAGGCGCAGCTTTGCGCGGACTGCGGCTGCCCCCTGCATGTCATCGCGCAGATCAACCGCTCCTACCAGGGTTTAAACGAACTGGTCACGGCCTGTCCAAACTGTGGGCGGAACTACAGCTTCATTTTTGATGTCAGCAATGAAGTTTATCAGCGGTGGTGGGCGCAGCGGTTGGGTGACCTGTACGTGAAAAACTATGAAGGCCCGCCGCGCCGCGCTGCCCGGCGGCATTAACCACTTCGGTCGAACACTTCGATATTGTTTTCCCCGACCACGCTCGACAGCTCGGCCACAAGGTCGTCGCAGTAGTCGGTGGTGTGGTTGGGGAACTCCATCGTAAAGGCCTGGCCGCGCCCTTCGACCACAATCGAAAAACGATCCTGGCCGGGATATTGCAGTAACAGCCCATGCAGCCGGCGCAGTTTGCGGCGGTCTTTGTCCGCGTCGCCGGAACGCTGGAAGTACACCATCACCCACCGCTGTGCGGCAGGCGCGGGTTTTTCCGGCAGAAAGTCCGGTAGGTCATCATTCCAGGCTGGGTCGGGCGGTGGCGGCGCAAACTGCGGCTCGACCGACGGGATGGACGCTGCCACCGCGCCCTGTGTGGCCGGGGCGACTGCTGCCATTGGCGCCGGTTCGGGGACGGTCGGCGGGGACGCTACCTCGCCGGTTTCCTCGTCGTACAGATCGTCCGCTGCCCAGTAGGGCGGTTCGTCCTGCATGGCGATCTGCGCCGGTTCGTCGGCGCTTGTTGCGCGTAAATCCTGGCGCACTTCGTCACAGATGATCTGCGCGTCGCCGCGCTGCGTATCCACCTTGCCCCTGAACCACAGCACGTTACCTTCGTCCACTATCTCGTGGAACTGATCCCAGGTGCGCGGGAACAGCACTACCTCAATCGTGTCCGCCGAATCGTGCCAGTCCTCCAACTGAACGACGGCCATCATCTGCCCGTTTTTGGTGACGATCTTCCGCAGTTCTGCCACCTCGCCGACCAGCGTCACGGATTTGCCTGACCAGATCGCCGGGTCAGCTTTAAGCAGGGCGACTTCCGCCGTGTTCAGATCGTTCCGCATCCCGCGCACTTTGTCCACCGGGCGGCCGGTCACGTACAGGCCGAGCAGTTCCTTTTCCCAGGTCAGCAGCTGGCGTTCGCTCAGGGCTTCCGGTTCGGGAAGTTTAAGCGTATCGGAAATGCCGGTATCCCCGCCGAACATGCTCATCTGCCCGACTTCCCTGGCGCGGTGGTCATCGGCGCTGAAGCTCATCAACCGGTCGAGCGCCGCCGCGCTGACCAGCGATGCGCGTGGGGCCAGCGCATCCAGCGCGCCGACCTTAACCAGGCTTTCCAGGGTGCGTTTGCCCACCTGCCGCAAATCCACTCGGCGGCAGAAGTCTTCCAGGCTGGCGAACGGGCCGCCGTCGGCGCGCGCATCCAGGATGGGCTGAAGCTGCCCTGCGCCGGCGTTTTTGATGGCGACCAGGCCGAAGCGAATGCCGCGTTTGCCGTCCGGCTGCTTCTGAATATCAAAGTCCATCAGGCTGGTGTTCACGTCCGGCGGCAGCACCGGGATGCCCAGCCGTCGGCACTCGCTCAGAAAGTGGCTGACTTTGGCGCTGTCGTCGCGGTGGACGGACAGCAGCGCCGTCATGTACTCCTCTTTGTAGTGGCACTTGAGGAAGGCCGTCTGGCAGGTAATCACCGCGTAGTCGGCAGCGTGACTTTTATTAAAGCCGTAATTGGCGAAAAATTCGATGTCATCAAAGATTTTGTTGGCGCTGTCTGCGTCAACACCGTGTTCCGGGCCGCGCGCCAGGAAAATGTCACGGTGCTTTTTGAGGTCTTTCTCTTTCTTTTTGGAAACCGCGCGGCGCATCAGGTCGGCTTCGCCGAGTTCGTAGCCGAACAACTGACCGGCCACCTGCATGAGCTGTTCCTGATAGACCAGAATTCCGTAAGTTTCTTCTAATATTGGCTTTAATAGCTCATGCCGGTATTCAATCGGTTCTTCGCCGTGCAGCCGTTTGTTGTACAGGGGGATGAAATCCATCGGGCCGGGGCGATAAAGCGACACCGCCGCGACGATATGCTCGAAACGGTTCGGGCGCATGTCGCGGAGCATCTGCTGCATACCCGTACTTTCGACCTGGAACACGCCGACTGTTTCGCCGCGCCCGATCATCTCGAAAGTCTGCCGGAGCATATCGTCGGTCTGCGGGTCGCCGGTGGGCCGGTAGGGGATGTTATCCATCGTGTAACGAATGCCGTGATGCTGCGCGATCAGGTCGCAGGCTTTTCGCAGAATCGTCAGCGTGGAAAGCCCCAGGAAGTCCACCTTGAGCAGGCCGATTTCCTCGCAGGTTTCCATCGGGAACTGCGTCACGGCGCGCAGCGCACTGGTTTCCGCCTGCTCCTCGTTGGTCAGGCGGTGCAGGGGTATGTATTCCGTCAGCGGTTTATCGGCCACGATCACACCTGCCGCGTGGGTCGAAGCGTGGCGGCTGACGCCCTGCAAGTGTACGGCGGTGTCCACAATCTGGCGGACTTCGCTGCTCTGGTCGTAAAGCGCCTTCAACTCCGGGTTGCCCTCGACGTATTTCATCAGGGGTTTAGGCTTCGGCTCCTGGGGGATCAGCCGGGCGGCCTGATTGACGATCTCTAGCGGCACGCCCAGCGCCCGCCCCACATCGCGGACGGCGGCTTTTGGCCCCAGCGTCCCAAAAGTGATGATGGCCGCCACTTTGTCCTCACCGTACTTGCGGGCGGTATAGGTAATCATTTCTTCGCGCCGGTCGTCGGGGTAGTCAAGGTCAATATCCGGCATACTGACGCGCCCCGGATTGAGGAATCGCTCGAACAGCAGGTTGTTCTGGATCGGGTCAATGTTGGTGATGCCCAGGCTGTAGGCCGCCACGCTGCCCGCGCCGGAGCCGCGCACGTTCCACCAGATGTCGGCGCTGCGGGCATACTGGCACAAATCCCACACGATCAAAAAGTAGGTGTTAAAACCCATGCTGCCGATGATCTGCAATTCGCGGTCAAGCCGTTCGCGTATGGCCGGGTCGTTCGCGCCGTCGCCATAACGCCAGCGCAGCCCTTTTTCGCACAGGTAGCGCAGGTAGCTGCCGGAGTCATAACCCGGCGGCACGGGGAACACCGGCAGATGATAGCCTTCTTTTTCCAGGCTCACGTCGCACATTTCGGCGATCTTCAGCGTGTTTTTTAACGCCTCCGGCGCGGCCTGGCCGAAGAGCCCCCACATTTCATCCGGCGTGGTCAGGTGGTAGCTGGGGTCGGACATCCGCAGCCGGTTAGTCTCGTTCTTTAAAGCGCCGGTCTGGATGCACAGCAGCGTATCGTGCGGGTCGTAGTCGCTTTTCATCACGTAATGCACATCGTTGGTGGCGACCAGCGGCACGTCGGTATGGTGGCTGCGCCGGTATTCGATCAACCAGCGGTTGAGCGTTTCCAGTTCCGGGATGTCGTGCTGCTGAAGCTCCAGGTAAAAATGATCTTTGCCGAACACTTCCTGGTATTTGCCGATGAGCGCCTTGGCCTCGTCGTCGCGCCCTTCGGTAATCATCGAAGGGATTTCCGCTGCCAAACAGCCGGAGGTGGCGATCAGCCCTTCGTGATAGCGTTCCAGCAGCTCCCAGTCCACGCGCGGGCGATAATAATAACCTTCGAGCTGCGCCAGGCTGGCGAGTTTAAGCAGGTTCTGGTAGCCGGTCTGGCTGCGCGCGATCAGCAGCATGTGATAGGGACGTTTGTCCAGTTTGGGGTCTTTGTCAAAGCGCGAACGCCGCGCCAGGTAAGCCTCCATGCCGATGATCGGCCTGATGCCGGCGGCTTTGCAGGCGCGGTAAAAATCAATCACCCCGAACATCGCACCGTGATCGGTGATGGCGAGGGCCGGCATATCGAGTTCTTTGGCGCGTTTTACCAGATGATCTATCCGACTTAAACCGTCCAGCAGGGAATATTCCGTGTGGACGTGAAGATGCACAAACGAATTTTGCAACATGGGCTTTCCAGGGTTCTCGATGGGACTCCGCCGGGGCGGCTTGCGAACCACCCATGACACATTATAGCCCATAAATGCGCGGCGGGAAAAACCGCCGCCCTCGGAATTATCATATCTTCATCTTTGCCTGTTTTGATCTGGGGTACACTGGTTTTATGCCTGAACTACCGGAAGTCGAAACCGTCGTGCGCGGGCTGCGCGCCCCGCTGGTAGGACGAACCATCACCGATGTGTGGATGGAACAGCCCAGAGTTATCCGCGCGCCCGACCCAACCGAATTTGCCGCCCGTATCGTCGGCCAGACCATCACCGCCATCAACCGCCGCGCCAAATACATTCTGTGCGCCCTGGACGAGGGCTTGCTCGTCATCCACTTAAAAATGACCGGGCGGCTGTATGTCGCCGGCGCGCCGGAAGCGTCCGACCGGTGGGTGCGCCTGCGCCTGCATCTGGACGACGGCCAAGCGCTTTATTTTTCCGACGCGCGGCGCTTCGGCGGCGTTTACCTGGTGGATGATCTGGCGCGCATCGCGCCGAAGCTGGGGCCGGAGCCGCTGGATGATTCCTTTACGGCGGAGATGCTGCGAGAGCGCCTGGCCGGACGCCGCACACGTATTAAGGCGCTGCTGCTCGATCAATCCTTCATCGCCGGGGTGGGCAACATCTATGCCGATGAAGCCCTGCACCGCGCCGGGATTCATCCCCTGCGCCTCTCCAATATGCTCACCGAACCCGAAATCGCCCGCCTGCACGGTGCGATTCGCGCTGTACTTGCCAGCGGCATAGACTATGAAGGAGCGAGTGTTAGCTGGTATCGCAAGCCGGACGGCACATCCGGCGAGTCCCAGAAGCATTTTTACGCTTATGGGCGCGACGGCCAACCGTGCCTGACCTGCGGCCAGTTGATCGCCAAGATTCGCGTTGTCCAGCGCGGCACGCATTTTTGTCCAAACTGCCAACCGGAGCGATAAAAGCTATGGGGAGCGATTTGACCGAATTTTTTGCCCAGCCGTTCGTCGGCGGGATGCTGGGATTGTTGTGCTTTTTTGCGTTTTTATTGGCGGTGGTGATCGCCGCCCTGTTTTATGTGCGGCGGCGGCGCGCCCAACAGCGAGCGCAGCCCCTGGTTCTCGATTATTCCGCCGCCGGTTTTGACGAGGGCGAGATGCCCGATCTGGATACGCTGGTACACGACCTGCCGATGCCTGCCCCGGCGGCTGCCGCGCCCGCGCGGGCGACGCGCAAAGGCGCGATGCTGGTGCAAGTGAATGACGGTAAAACGGCGGAAGTTGTTGAGGTGATGGCCGTCCTGCGCGACGTGGTGGACGGGCGGTTGATCGTGCAGATGGGCGACCGGATTTACCAGAACATCAACAGCGACGAGGACTTTAAAGACCGCTTCACGCGGTTGATGCGTGAACTGGCGCAGGTTGCCAAACCCGTTTCACCCGCTGCTCCGCCCGCGCCGCCGCCTGCCGAGCCGGAGCCTCCGCCTGCCCCTGAATCCGGCCCGCTGCCTGCTTTTACCCCGTCGCCTGCGCCGACCGGCGAAATGCCTGGCGACCTGCCGAAGTTCAGCCTGGACGACCAGGGGCCGATCAAACCCGCGCGCGGCCAGAAGCGCGAGGTCAAGCCGGTTCCAGAGATCAATATCGCCGCCGCGATTGAAGCGTACCTCCAGCACAAACTGCGTTATCTGCCCCAGTACGAAGGGCGCAGCATCCACATTTACCCGTCGCCGGATGGCGGCGTCAGCATCGAGGTGGATGGCCGCTTTTACGATACCGTCGGCGAGGTGGCGGACGCCGAAATCCGTGCCTTCCTGCAAACCACGATTCAAGAGTGGCAGGAACGACATTGACCGCGTGTTACTAAATCAAGTCCGAACGATCAATCCGCTTTCTGCCGGGGAAGGAGGAGAGAACAAATCATCGGGCGAACGGTCGGCATTTTTTGTAAATGGCCGAGTCATACTACAATGGATTTAGCAGATTTTTAGTATCGTAGTGGGAGATTGTACCGCGATGAAGAAGGCCGTTTTTCTGTTTTTCTTCCTTTTTACGCTGTCGGGTTCGGTATTTGCCCAACTCAGCCGAAATCAAATAGATCAGATTGCAGCCAGTGTTGTGCAGATCGTGGCTCTGGCTAATGGTGAAGCCATCAGCACCGGCTCTGGCACGATTGTGAATGCGACCGGCATGATTTTCACCAATCGCCATGTCGTGGAGGGGGCCGACGATTTCGCCATTTTGATGATTGATGATATGCGCGAAGTGCCGGTTCACCGTTTTTACGCCGGATTGGTAGGTGTCTCGAACGACATTGATTTCGCGGTGCTGCAAATTAACCGCGACAACCGAGGCCAGGATGTGAACCCGGACAATTTACAACTGCCTTTCGTGCCGCTCGGCAAAAGCGATATGGGACACGGCGACCGGGTGTACATTTTTGGTTTTCCCGGCATTGGCGATGGTTATCTGGTGCTAACCCAGGGGACGATTACGACCATCGAAAACGGCACAATCAGCGGCCAGCGGCTGCCGGTCTGGTATCAGACGGATGCGGAAATCTCGCCCGGTAACAGCGGCGGCCTGGTCGTTAACGAGGCGGGAGAGTTCATCGGCATCCCAACCGCCGTTCAGTCCGAAGGGCGCACGTTGGGACGGTTGGGGGGCATCCTGCCGATGACGGCTATCGCCGCGCTGATGCGCCAGGAAAACAGCCTGGTGCAGCCCTCGCAGCAGCCGCCGCAGCCGGAACCGGTCGGTTCTGGCGGCATCCATGTGGACTGCGGCGCGAATATCAGCTTTGACAACGGTGTGGAAATTATCGTGCGCCAGATGCGCTCCGGTTTTGAATACACGGCGACCGCCATCGGTCTGAACGGCTTCGACCCGGTGCTGGCGGTGCTGGACAGCGATACCGGTCGGGGATTGTGCGCCGATGACGAACCCGCTGCCGCCCGGTATACAGCTTCGCTGCCGAGTACAGGGGCGGCAGCTGCGTCGAACCTTACGGCCCAGGTGCGCTTTTCGCAGACCAGCGGCCAGGGTATGGCCGATGTTTCGCTGGTGGTCGGCGGATTTGAAAATGCCGCCGGGGAGTTCCTGCTCATCCTGGAAGGTATGGCCGCCACCGCTGCCGACGGGAAGGGCGACCCGTTTTCGGTGCGTTTAACGCCGGGTATGGTCGCATCGGGCGTGCCGCTGACCGTTTATATGATCTCTAAAACGACCGCGCTGGACCCGTTTATGTATCTGGCGGACGAAAACTACAACATCTTCACCTTCAACGACGGCACGCAGCTGTACTGCGACGACGCCGGCACCGACCAGTGCTGGGGCGAATCGCGTGATCTGTCGAACAGTTTCGTCCCGCAGATCAACGGGCGTTCCCTGCCGGGCGGCCCGTACGACGCTATGCTGCGGATTCCCATCTCCGATTTTCAAATTCGACCAGATGAATTTTTCGCGCTGACATTCCTGATGACCAGCTACCAGCAAACCACCTTCGGCGATTACCTGATCGCTTTCCATGTCGGCACGCAGTAAATAAAACGCGCAGAGGTCGGGGGCGCAAAACAGGGCGTCCCCGACCGGCATTCACGTTATAACGATCAATGGGCAGTTTCAGGCGAACGGTATGTCTACCGGCTGGACAGACCCTTTTCCATCGGCATCTAAAACAAACCGTCCCGCCGGGCGGCGTGGGTCGTGAGGGAAGATCAAAACCGCATTCGTTTCCAGCGCCCACTGCTGCCAGCGGCGTTTGGTTTCCAGCGTGACCAGCGGCTCAACGTCATAAGCCGTCATCCAGCCCAGCCGCTCGAAGTGAATGGCATAACTCGCCAGATCGCAGACAAAGGCGGCATACTGCCCGCCGCTTTCAAAACGCACACTCATATGGCCGGGGGTATGGCCGGGCGTCACCACGCCGTAAATGCCGGGCGCGAGTTCCGTATCGCCGTCCAGCAGGCGCATCTGGCCGGTTTCGACCAGGGGATGATAATTGATCGGGAAATAAGTCGCCCGCGTGCGTTCGTTTGGGCGCATGGCGTCCTCGTACTCGCGGCGCTGCACGACATATTCCGCGTTTGGGAAAACCGGCTCGATGCCCCCATCTGCGCCGAAATGTGTATTGCCGCCGGCGTGATCGGCGTGCAGGTGTGTATCAATCACCAGATGTATATCGGCGGGCGACAGGCCCAGCCGGGACAGCGCATCGGTCAGGCTGCCGGTGGGCCGCTGAAAATGGAGCAGGGATTTCTGTTTGTCGGGCAGTTTGTCGCCATAGCCAACATCCACGAGGATATTTTTCCCGGCGGTTTGCGCCAGCAGGCAGTGGTGATGCATGGGGACGAGATGATTTTCGTCCGGCGGCATCAGCGGCGACCACAGCGCGCGCGGAACAAGGCCGAATGCTCCGCCGGGGTCTACCTTAATCGAACAATCGTTTATCAGGTGTAAGCAGATTTCGCCAATCTGGAACATGGATTTTCCCCACAAGATGGCCGGTCCGGTTTACTTTAAGGAACAGCCAGCCGCGCCTTAAACGCTGCCACCAGGGTTTCCCGTTCGGCGGGCGGCAAAAAGGCTGCCCCGGCGGCATTCAAGACGGCCTGTTTCACGTCCTCCAGCCCTAGCGATAAACGGGTAATGACGCGCATCAGTTCGTCGCTCAGGGTGATGGCGCTAATAACCGGGTCATCAGTGTTGATGGTGATTTTGACTCCCTGGCGGTAAAGCGGCGCAAGAGGATGCCGCAGCCAGTCAGTGACTACGCCGCTGTCATAGTTGCTGGACGGGCAGATTTCCAGCGCCGTGCCGTGTTCCGCCAGCTCGGCCACCAGTTCGGGGTCTTCAATCGAGCGGACACCATGACCGATGCGGTCGGCGTGCAGGCAGGTCAGCGCCTCGCGCACACCTTCAGCGCCGGCCCATTCCCCGGCATGAATGGTAATAAACAGCCCGGCGGCTTTGGCTCGCTCGAACAGCGGGTAAAACGGCTGTGCCGGATACTGGCTTTCGTTCCCGGCCAGATCAAGCGCGACGACGCCGCGAGTATGGCAGGCCAGCGCCGCCTGTAAAACCTTTTCGCCGTTCTGGACGCTTTCGTGCCGGTTCATGGAAACGATCAGCCGGACGGTGATGGCATGGTCGCGGGCGGCCTCGGCTGCCGCATCACACACCCAGCCGATAACTTCCTCATACGAACAGCGAATGATGTTGCTGAGTGCCGGGGGCGTAAAGCGGAGTTCCAGATAGAGGATGTTATCGGCGGCGGCGTCCGCAACTGCCTCCCGCGTGACACGCCGGATGATGTCCGGGGAGCGAAAAAACTGCCGCAGGGTGGAGAATTTGCCCAGGAAATGCTGGTAGTTGTGGGTTTCGTCGGGCATCATCTGGACAAAAGGGCGCAGCGTTTCGACATCGTATTCGGGCATTTCGATGCCGTAATCCTGCGCGATCTCGATCAAAGTCTCTAAACGAACCGCCCCTTCCAGATGGCGGTGGAGGTCTATTTTGGGCAGCGCCCGGATGTTTTGGATCAGGTCGGACTCACCCAAATCCCTGTCCCCTCGATTTAAAAAGGCGAACCGGCGACTTTCTCCTCAACATTTTATGTGATTCAACTCCGCTCCGCCAGCAGCCAGCTCCAGTAACGCCAGGCGGTGACTGCCCCCATCAGTGCGGCAATCAAGGGTAATCCGGTATACAGGAATACCCAGACCGGATCGCGGTTCAGCGCGGCGGCGACAGCCGGGCCGCGTCCCAGGTTCAGCAGGCGTGCCAGGATGCTGATGGTTAACAGCGCGGCGGCCAGAAAGAACCCCAAATAATAATGCGGTGTTCGTATCACGCTGCCCAACCGCCGGCTTAACAGGCCGATCACTACCAGCGCGATACAGAGTGATACCGGCCCCAGCAAACCCAACAAACCGGCCCAATCAACGCTCATTGTCCCTCAGCGGTTGCGTGTCATCATCCAGTACAGAAATACACATAACACAATCAGTGCCAGGCCGCCAGCAGCCAGCAGCAGATCGGCGATGGCATCCCCGGCCATCTGATCTATGCTGCTGTAACGCACGGCAGCTACCCCGAACAGCACGATTGGAATCAAAAAAAACTCGTAGAAGGTTTTTTCGCCGGCAAACCGCTGGTAAAACCGCGCAATGAGCAGCAAAAAAACCAGCACGACGGTTATTGAAAACCAGCCGAACAGCGTCAAAAACTGGCCGAGTGATACCGCGCCCAACCGCCGTTTCCCGTCGGTCAGCGCATCCCACGAATGACGTGGTAGATGGCTTTCACCCGGAACTGGCGGTCATCGCACGCCAGCACAAAGTCATTAATCAGGCGGCGCATGTCTGCGTCGGAAGCCAGCGCATAGATCGTCTGGCTTGAAAATTCGTTCCGCTCCAGCACGCCGGCTTCAACCAGCCCGGCCAGTTCGTCAGTGATGGTTCGCACGTCGCGCCCGGTGTAGCGGGCGATATTTTCAGCCGTGTCGGCGGCGTGCGGGTTGTCGTGGAAAAAACGAACCAGGTCCCACTTGACGAACGAATTCACTTTGTCTCGCAGAAAACGCAGCAACTGCGGATCAATATCGTCCATCGCCACCCGCGAGGCAGATTTTTGAGCCATAGGTATTCCTCTATCCAACCAGCCTATAGGACGTGCGTTTGTGTGTATACGATTCTGAATTACGAAGCCTGCCCGCCTCGATCCTGTTTGTAGTGGCAGTGTTTATATTTTTTGCCGCTGCCACACCAACATGGGTCGTTGCGTCCCAGTTTGTGCTGCGCGCGCACCGGTTCGGGTTTTGATTCCGCCGCGCCACCCGCCCGCGCCGCGTGCAGCTGCATCTGACGCCGCATGGCGGGTTGAGGCTGCCGCTGCGCCACCTGGGTCATCAGCAGTTGAGTGGCCGCCTGCACGCGAATCTGATCCATCATGCCTTGCCACATCCCGAACGCCTGCCGTTTGTATTCCACCAGGGGGTCGCGCTGAGCAACCGACATCAGGCCGATGCCTTCGCGCAGCACATCCAGGTCGGTCAGGTGGCGCTGCCAGTGTTGGTCAATCGTCCGCAGCATCACCCATTTTTCCAGCCTGGGCATCATCTCCATGCCAAGTTCTTGCTCTTTTTGATGATAAGCCTTGTGGACGGCTTCGATCAGCAGGGTTTCTAGCTCTTCGAGCGTGCGGCCGGCCATCGTCTCCGGCGTGATCGGTTCGGGAACAGGGAAGATTGTCAGCAGTTGGCGGTACATCGCTTCCAAGTCCCACTCGTCTGGGGATGTATTTTCGGGCGCGTATTCGTCCAGCACACCCAGAACCGCTTCTTCCAGAATTTTCAGGTAGTCGTCGCGCAGATTTTCCTTAAACACGATGTCTCGACGGCGGGCGTACAGCACCTCACGCTGTTTGTTCACCACGTCGTCATATTCCAGCACCCGTTTACGAATGTCGAAGTTGTAACCTTCGACCCGCACCTGCGCCTGGGCGATAGACCGGGTAATCATGCCATGTTGGATGGGTTCGTCCTCTGGGATATTAGCCCAGGACATGAAGCCCTTCACGCGGTC
This sequence comes from Chloroflexota bacterium, assembly GCA_014338005.1. Lineage (GTDB taxonomy): Bacteria > Chloroflexota > Anaerolineae > Aggregatilineales > Phototrophicaceae > CFX2. Next base: position 13,034 of record QUBZ01000104.1, read on the forward strand.
GCCGCCGAAACGTTTCATCAGGTCGTCTTCCAGGCTGAGGTAAAAGCGCGTTTCACCGGGGTCGCCCTGGCGGCCCGAACGCCCGCGAAGCTGGTTATCAATACGCCGCGCTTCATGGCGCTCCGTACCCAATACAAACAGGCCCCCCGCCGCCAGCACTTTCTGCCGATCTTCCGCGCACTGTGCGCGCGCCTCGGCAAAAGCCTGCTGCCACTGTTCCGGCGTGGCCTGGGTGATTTCAATGCCCTGCCGTCGGAGTTTTTCGCGCGCCAGCCCTTCAGGATTACCGCCCAGCAGAATATCCACGCCGCGCCCGGCCATGTTGGTCGCAATCGTCACCGCGCCGGGCCGACCGGCCTGAGCGATGATGCCGGCCTCGCGTTCATGCTGTTTGGCGTTTAAAACCTCGTGTTTAATGCCGGCCCGGTCGAGCGCCTTGCTCAACCGTTCGGAGGTTTCAATCGCCACCGTGCCGACCAGCACCGGCTGTCCGCGCTCCTGGCGCTGTTTGATCTCCTGGACAACGGCGTTAAACTTGGCCTTTTCGGTCATAAACACCAGGTCGTCATGATCCTGGCGGATGATAGGCAGGTTAGTGGGGATAGCGACCACTTCCAGGTTGTAAATCTTCTCAAATTCTTCCTGTTCGGTCAGCGCCGTGCCGGTCATGCCGGCCAGCTTGCGATACATGCGGAAGAAGTTCTGGAAGGTGATGGTCGCCAGCGTCATATTTTCGCGGCGAATTTTAACGCCTTCTTTGGCCTCAATCGCCTGATGCAGACCTTCAGAAAAGCGGCGGCCATACATTAAACGCCCGGTAAATTCGTCCACGATGATAACTTCTGGGCCTTCTCGACCGTTTTGAACGACATACTCTTTATCGCGGTGATACAGCGCCAGCGCCCGCAGCGAATTATCCAGGTAGGGGATCATCTCCGAATTACTGGGGTGATAAAGCTGGTCAATGCCCAATATGTTTTCAACCCGCTCGACGCCCCGCTCCGTCAGATACACCACGCGGTCTTTAATATCCACAATGTAATCGCCGTCCGGCTCTTCATCTTTGACATCGCCGTTGGTGCTTGGTTTTAACCGCCGCACGACTTCGGCGAATTTTTTGTAGTAGTCGGATGGTTCATCGGACGGGCCGGAGATAATCAGCGGCGTGCGCGCCTCGTCAATCAGAATATTGTCCACTTCGTCCACGATGGCGTAGTTCAGATCGCGCTGCGCCAACTGCGACGGCTCGTAGACCATGTTATCGCGCAGGTAATCGAAGCCAAATTCGTTGTTCGTGCCGTAGGTAATGTCGGCTTCGTAACACTCGCGGCGTTTACAGGGCCGTAAATTCTGGTAACGGGCGTCGTCGGAAGGGTAGTTCGGGTCGAACAAAAACGAACCGGCGTCCGGGTCAGGGCTGTCGCCTTTACTCTGGATGACGGCCACGCTCAGGCCCAGGAAATGGTAAATCGGCCCCATTGTCTGCGCGCCGACTTTGCTCAGGTAATCATTCGGTGTCACCAGGTGCGCGCCCTGTCCCGACAGCGCATTCAGATACAGGGGCAGGGTGGCGACCAGCGTTTTACCTTCACCGGTTTTCATTTCAGCGATGCGCCCTTGATGCAGAACGATACCACCGATTAACTGCACGTCATAATGTCGCAGGCCAATCGTCCGCACCGATGCCTCGCGGACGACGGCGTAGGCTTCTACCAAGAGCTCATCGAGCGCCGCGCCTTCGGCCAGACGGCGTTTAAATGCCGCCGTTTTGGCGCGCAGGTCGGCATCACTGAGTTTTTTCATATCCGGTTCAAGGGCATTGATGCGGTCAATGACCTCTCGATAACGCGACATCGCCCGCTCAATTGGGTCGCCGACGACCTTCTTGACGATACTTTTAAACATTCACCGCCTCGATTTCCAGCCCATTCAGGTGGCATATTCGATCTGCAACAAGCGATTATATCATAAACCCTATAGGCGTCCCTTAGAAAGACGTTTGTTTTTCGGCGGGCGTAAATCTGTACCGGACGCCGCAGTCGGGTGCCATAATCAACTGGCTGCCGCTTGTTCAATTCTTGCGGTCCAAAAATATAAGCCGCGCCCCTTTTGGCAGCGCGGCTTTGAGGTCAGGTTGTCATTATGCGCCTACCAGTCGGTGAAGGCTTCCGGGTCGCTCGTATTCGTCAACCGCGTCTGGGCTGTGCCGTCGGCGTTCATCTTGTACAGTTCCAGGTTGCCATCCCGCCGCGACATGAACACCAGCTGCGTGCCATCCGGCGACCACGACAAGCCATAGTAGGCTTCGCTGACCGACACGGCGTAGAAACCATCCTCAGCGGCGTCGGTCGTCAGGCGGGTTACGCCGCTGCCGTCAGGCTGCATGGTGTAGATTTCATAATTGCCGTCACGATTGCCGTCACGGCTGCTGGCGAAGAGGATGGAGGTGAGAGCAGGTAAAGCGGGCAGGACGATTTCTGGAAGGCCGCCCTGATTGCCGGTATCCCTCCCGATATATGCTAATTGATCGTCGGTTGGACTCCAAGCTAAGTCCTTAATTGCGCCCGCTGTACTCTGGATAACATCCATCAGTTCCCCGGTAGTAGCATCCCAGACTCGAATCGTGCCGTCATCACTCCCACTCGCCACCCGGCTTCCGTCGGAACTCCAGCTTACAGCCTCAATAGCGTCGGTGTGCCCGGTGAGGGTGTGTAAGGTTTGTCCGGTTAAAGCATTCCAGATACGAACTGTGCCGCTCTTGTCACCACTCACGATACCATCCCCAGCAGGACTCCAAGCCACTGCATAGACTGGTGAAGGATGGGCTAGAGTACGTATGCTTTGCCGTATGGTTACATCCCACAGTTGTACCGTCTGGTCAATTGAACCGGTTGCTAGTAGGCTGCCATCGGGACTCCAGGCGGCGGAAGTAGTGAAATCGGCGTGTTGGGGTAAGGCATATAAGATTTCGCCAGTGACAGAATCCCACACAAAGGCATATTTGCCACCACTGCCGATACTGGCAATCTGGGTGCTGTTCGGACGCCAGAATACACCGACTCCGATTTCCGTTCCTAAGCGAACCTTCTTGATAATTGTGCCGGTGGCGACATCCCAGATGAAAGTTTCGGCATTGGTAAAACCGGAACTTACGATTTGGGTGCCATCAGAATTCCAGGCAACATCAACCAAGCGGCAGGAATGGCCTTCTAAGCACCTCGTGATTTGTGTTGTAATGTCCAGGATGCGAAGGACGTGGTCGCTAATGCAAGATCACCAGAGTAGTCTGGAATAATCAGCGGCGATGTGGTTATAATGAGGGAATGAAAGCACTCAATGTACGAGAACTGACCCCAGAAGAAACG
>QUBZ01000105.1 GCA_014338005.1 Chloroflexota bacterium
TCAACGAACTGAAGGCCGGTCGCGTGGAGTTCCGCAACGACAAAACCGGCAACCTGCACGTTCCGGTCGGCAAGGCCAGCTTTGACGAGCAGCGTTTGCTGGAAAACGCCCAGGCCATCCTGGATGCCGTCCAGCGCCAGCGCCCGTCCTCGGTTAAAGGCACGTACATCCGCCGGGTTGTGTTGACTTCGACGATGGGGCCGGGCATCCGCCTGGACTTCAGCGTCGTATAAACGCCATATTTCCGGGGCGAGTTTTCAGGCTCGCCCTTTTATTTTTTATTTCCCCATGCCGCTTGTTTACGTTTCCGGCGACCCGCTGCTCACCCAGATGCAAACGCTGGGTTTTGGGTTTAATGCCCGCGCCGCTGCCGAAGTCGGGGCGCTGGAAACCCGGCTGATAGACCGCTACCCGGCGGCCTTTTCCTCTTACCGCAAGTCGTGCGGCAGCGGGCGCATCAAACCCGGCGCGATCTGGATGTGGCGCGAGTCGCGGCCTTTTTTGGCGTTTCTGGTCATCCGCGAGTCGGCGCAGGGGGCGGCGCGGCTGCGCTTTCTCGAAGCGGTCATGATGACTATAGCTCGTGACTACCGGCTGTACGGCCTGGAAAGCCTGGCACTGGCGCCCCTGGGCAGCCGCGAGGAATGGCCGCTGCTCAAGCCGGTGGTGGACTATTGGCTGACGGACTGCCCGCTGCCGGTTGTCATCTACGAGCAGTACCTGCCCGGCGTGGCAGAGGAAAACCAGCGATGAGCGACGATCTGGAATGGGCCGCCTGCCAGCCAATTCCCCTTCAGGGGAGCGGTTTTAACCCCAACGCCGCTATCCCCTATGGATGTGCTGTTGAACACATCCAACAGGCGATGACCGATTTTGTGGGGTTTCTGGGTTTTATCAACCGGCAGTTATCCACGCAGAATATTCCTCGACTCGAATCCCTGCTGATGCCGGCTAACTTCAGCAGCATCGTGGGTGAATTTGTGACCGCCGCCATTCCGAAATACTGCTCGACGCTGGTTAAAAACCAGTACCACAATGGGCATCCTGATTTCCTACCTGCTGGAAAATTTCCCGATGATGCGGTTCACCATGCGCACGAAGGCATCGAAATCAAGGCTTCGCGTTATCGTCAGGGCTGGCAGGGACATAATCCCGAAACGATCTGGTTGATGGTGTTTGTGTTCGACAGCAACCGCCCGGCTGATGCCATAAAAAGGATTGAGCCTAAACCTTTTCGGTTTGTCCTGGTGGCCGGCGCGCTGCTGACGCTGGATGACTGGCTTTTTCAGGGCGTTCGGTGACTAGCCGCCGCACCATCACCGCCAGCGTTACACAGTCCGGCTATCATAAGATGATGGCAAACTGGATTTACCGCGACCCGAATTCACCAGGGCAGGGGTAGCTGCTGTGACAGGTCGTTTTTCAGCTTCAGACCGGCCAACTGCGGGATAACTACCCGGCTCATTTCATAATAATTCGCGTGAAGTTCGATACCAACGGCGCGAACATTGATGGCTTCTGCCGCTGCTATGGTTGATCCAGAACCCATAAAAGGATCGGCGATGATGCCCTCGCCCAGCGGAAGAGCAGCATAAACCAACTGTCGCAAAAAAGACTGCGGCTTAAGGCTGGGATGGTCGGCGATGGCGCGTTCGCGGCGGGGCGTTCGCTCGCTCAGGATCACGTCGTTGAACGGTTTGCCGTTGGGTAAACGCCGCAGACCGCCCGTCTCGAATACGCGCAGGCAGTCGCTTACTTTCATACCGGGTGGGATGGGTTTTCGCAGCAGCCCCCAGGGTTCGTAACAGCCGCGCGGCAAAGACGAAACATCGGGGAAGTCTTTTTCAGCATTTTTGGGACGGTCGCCGCCGCGCAGCGTGTGCACAACGCGGATAATTTCACCTCTGAATTCCAGCCCGCCCTCGACCAGCGACGAAAAGATGGTCTGCGAGAGGTAAGCATTACTTGCGATAAAAACATGCCCGCCGGGACGCAGGGCGCGTGTTACGAGCCTGGCCCATTCCACGAAGAACGCTTTCAGCATTTGACTTCTTTAGCGGTTAGGGCGGTAAAGCGCGGCAGCGGCGCTCTCTGGTGTCCATCGAATGCAGGGGGAATCCGCCAGATGCCGCCGCTGCCATTTTCGCGTTTTTCCAACTGATCTATCCGATATTCCTTCACACCATAAGGCGGGTCGGTTACGACGGCATGGAGGCTGTTTTCGGGAATCCGGCTTAACCACGCGAAGCCGTCGGCATGGATAATGTGCGACTGTCCAATACGCTCCGAGCGGTAATCGGGTAATAACAAGTGCGCCGGGTCGTGCCAATCCATAACCGTAAACCTCGAACAGCCAATTTGTTCTATTGTAACGGCTCATGTTCTGTTGAGCAATCGTATCATGCCGCCTGCTGGCCGTCGGCCAGCCGCAGCAGCACCCAGAAGCAGCAAAATAACCGGTTCCGCAAGCGCGGCACGAAGACGCCCCTACTGTGGGGAAATACCCAGGTCGCGCAGCAGGGCGTGTAGTTCGTTGAACTTAAATGGTTTGGGCAAAAAACCATCCGTCCCATGCGCGAAAACCGTCTCGCGGTAGTCGTTCGAGGTTACGGCGCTGGCGATGATGAAGGGAATGGAGGCCCAGTTCGGGTCGCTGCGTACAGCATCTAAAAAAGCCAGGCCGTCCATCTGCGGCATAAACAGGTTCGAGATGATAGCGTCTGGCTGCACCTGGTAAAGCTGTTCCAAACCCTCTCGTCCGTTGCGCCCAGTGATAACCTGGTAGCCTCGCTGTTCAAGCACCATACGCAGAAGGGTAACTATATCCGGGCTGTCGTCTACCACCAGAACGAGGGTCATAGATGGCGGCTTCATCCTTTGGAAGCATACCAGGATCAACTACCTTAATTATAGATGAATGTTGCCGCCTGTGTCAGGTCAACGTCTAAATTCTTCCCTTATAAATGACGAACAGCAGTGATTTTGATGATCTTCTTGGTTATTATTCAGCTTTACGGCGCACCCCCGGTGCAGCAGGGCAGCTGCATATAAACGGTATAAGTGTTCTAAATCTGCTTTTCGACCCCCTCCGTCCCTTCGGGACACCTCCCCCGTATACGGAGGAGGTTGAATGCGCGCCTGACTCGTCCCCCTCCCCGTATATGGGGAGGGCCGGAGAGGGGTCTGAAAGGGCCATGAACCGGTTAAGATTTGATATGCAATCGCCCCCCGGTGCAAAAGCACCCTGGCATATCGGGCATTTTTGAGCTAGAATAGATGTTCTAAAACAGAATTTCCCAGCCCGTGTTAAGATAGAAACAAGCACAAGGAGCGAGATGTTATGGCGGGTTATGCGTACACAGTGATCGTCGGCAATGTCGGGCGCGACCCCGAAATGCGCTATACCGGCAGCGGCGTGCCGGTCTGTTCGTTTTCGGTGGCCGTCACCGAACGGTGGACGGATCGCCAGACCAACGAGCGGAAGGAAAAAACCACCTGGTATCGTATCAGCGCGTGGCGCGGGCTGGCCGAAACCTGCAATACCTACGTCAAGAAGGGGATGCAAATCCTGGTGACGGGTACGGTCAGCGCCTCGGCCTACCAGGGGCAGGACGGACAGCCGGCGGCCACGCTGGAACTGACCGCCCGCGACGTGCAGTTCCTGGGCAGCCGCGCCGACCGCGAAGGCGGCAGCGAAGGCGGTTATGAGGACTTCGCCCCGCCGGACAAGATGGACGACATTCCGTTCTAAAATTGGCGGCGTCCCGGCTGTCTACCGGCCCGCGAACGGTCGGCACGAGGCGAGCAGCCGGCGGGCTGCCCGCCTTTTTTGTTGTACAGGCAGCATTATGCAGGCGGGCGGTCATTAACGGCAGCGGTTTTGCCGTTGGATACTTCCAGAGTGACCATTTCATCGCTGTCGTCGTAGTCAATCAGTTCGGCGTAACGCCCCCAGTCAATGGCTACATCAAGCTGGCGTTCGGCCATTTCATCGGGGAACTCTGGCAGCAGCGCGGTATAAAAGACCTTCCAGGGCAGATGCCGTTCGGGCGATGCATTTAACATCTGCATCATCCACCGAATCATCGGCAAACGGCGGGCGCGCTGAGCGAACAGCTCTTTTCGCATCAAAATTGAGGCTTCCGCGAAGGCCTGCCCCAGCGGTGTGATCTGAATGTCGCCGGCGTTAACCGTTGCAAAACCCAACATTTCCGCCATCTCAATCGTCTGCACCAGGTCGTGCATCTCGACGCCCAGTTCATCTTCCAGCTTGTAAATATCGTACCCTTTATGGAAGGGGCTGATGTGTTCGAGCAAACCGGCCAGCGCGTTAACCGACGAGCGCGGCAGAATGCGGGTTAGCCCCGGCGTCCCCGGCGCTGTGCCGACTTCTTTCATCTCCGGTTCGGTACGTCCGGCAATCGCGCCGTAGATGCGGTCAATCAGCGCCTCAAAGCCGGCTTCTTTGCGGGTGCGCGGGTGCGGCAGGTCAACGGCGAATTCCGTCACGATATGCCCCGGCTCTTTACCCATGACGACAATCCGGTCTGCCATCGAAATCGCTTCTTCGATATTGTGGCTGACCATCAGAATGGCTTTGGCGGGCAGCAGCCTGCCCGTCCACAGTTCCATCAATTCGCCGCGCAGCGCCTCGGCGCTCAGTACGTCCAGCGCGCTAAACGGCTCGTCCAGGCACAGCAGTTCCGGCTCGACGGCCAGCGCGCGGGCAAAGCCGACTTTTTGACGCATCCCGCCGGAAAGCTCGCGCGGGTAGGCGCTCTCGAAGCCGTCCAGCCCCACCAGATCAACCAGTTTTTCGGCTCGTTCAAAACGTTCGTCCGACACTATACCGCGCGCCTCCAGCGCCAGCGCCACGTTATCCAGCACGCTCAACCAGGGATAAAGCGCGAAGGTCTGAAAAACCATCGTCGAATACGGGTTGATGCCCCGCACAGGCTTACCCCGGTAATACACAGTTCCCTGGGAAGGCGCGATCAGGCCGGTAATCATCCGCAGCAGCGTACTTTTGCCACAGCCGGACGGCCCCAGCAGGGCCACGAATTCGCCCTCGCGGATTGACAGATGAATTTCTTTGACCGCCGTAAACTGCCGGTCGTCGCGCCCGAAAACCTTCGTCACGCCATCCACATGCAGCAGCATGCCGTTTTCCATGTTCGCCCCTCCTGTACTTCTATTGATCCATACGGTAGCGATATTCGGCAACGCGGTATAAACGCCGCCAAACCAGGCGGTTAATCGTCACCACCAGCACGATCATCGTCAGCGTGGAGGCCAGCAGCAGAGCGTAATCACCGCCGGCGGTCGCCGATGTAATCAGCGCGCCCAACCCGGTAACATGGCTGATTTCACCGCCAAATTCCGTGAACTCGGCTACGATACTGGCGTTCCAGGCCCCCCCGCTGGAGGTAATCAGCCCGGTGATGATGTAAGGAAACAGGGCCGGCAGGATCAGCGTCCGCCAGCGTTTCCACCCCTTTAGGTGCAGCAGGTCGCTGGTATAAAGTAAATCCTGCGGAATTGCCGAAGCCCCGGCGATGACGTTAAACAGCAGATACCACTGCGTCCCCAGCAGCATCAGCAGCACCGCCGCGATGTTCGCCCCTGCCGGAATCGTCAATAACCCCAGCAGCAGCACCGGGAACAGCGCCGTCGCCGGGATGGACGCGGCGATCTGCACCACCGGCTGCAAAACGGCAGCGGCGCGCGGGTTGGTGCCGATCAAAACGCCGACCGGTATCGTCCAGGCCAGCGCGATGCAAACCGCGACCGTGACCCGCAGCAGTGTCGCCAGCGCGCCGACCAGAATATCGCCCCACGCGGCAAGCGGCAGGGTCATCAGCAGGCCGACTGCCTGAACCAGGCCGTAGCCGATTCCCAGGGCGACCAGTATCAGGACGAGCCAGCCTAGCAGCGAACGTTTGCCGTTTTCCACCGGTTCAAGGCCGGCCACTTCCGCCGGCGGGCGGTTCAGCCAGCGATTTAAGCGGCGGTTGAGCGGCCCGAAAATCCTCCGGCTGCCCCAATTCGCCAGCCCCGACCGGCGCAGGCTGTTCAAAAACCAGGAGGTGGTCGGGTTATCGTCCGACACCTGCGACACTTTAAACCGTTCGGCCCAGGCCAGCAACGGCTGCCACACCAACTGGTCGAGCAGTACGATAATGCCGATCAACGCGCCGATGCCGATCAGCAGCGCCGAGGTATCGCCCTGGCTGGCAGCAGTCTGGAGATACGCGCCCAGGCCCGGCAGACGAAAGTCGCGCTCGCCCAGGGTGAAAATTTCCGCCGCCATCAAAAAGAACCAGCCGCCCGCCCAGGACATGACACTGTTCCAGATCAGCCCCATCGAAGCAAACGGCAGCTCCACCTGCTTAAAGCGCAGCCAGCGGCTAAAACGAAACACCGCCGCCGCCTCTCGATATTCGATCGGGATGGTTCGCAGCGATTGGTAAAAACTGAACGTCAGGTTCCACACCTGGCTGGTAAAAATCAGCACAACGGCGGCGATTTCGACCGCCACCCCTTGCGGCAGAATGGCGGTCAGGCTTAACAGCACGACCGGCAAAAACGACAGAATCGGCACCGATTGCAGGATGTCCAGCAGCGGCATCAGCCAGCGTTCGGCGCGTTTGCTGCGGGCAGCAGCATAACCATAAAAAATCGAAAAAGTCAGCGACAGGATATAGGCCGCCAGCATCCGCCCGATGGACAGCAGCGCATAATACGGCAGCGCCGCCGGGTCGAGATTAATATCCGGCCCCTGGATGACTTCGGGCGAGCCAACGGCAAGCTGCGCCCCCAGATAAATGACGACGGCGATGATGAGCAGCACAATAACATCGCTGCTGCTAAACAAGACGCCATCGCGGGACGGTGCGCGAAAGATACGTTCACGCAGTGTCATTCCACCCTCCCATACCTGCCAGCGGGGTTATGTTATCCCGTGATGCCGAAGTATCGCCAGTGTGAAAACCGCAGCCGAAGATATTTGGGTCCCGCGACCAAACAGAACCGTATTTATGTTTAGTTTAAAAGACCTATTGTGACCGGTAGAATTTTACACTCAGCAGCGTTGTTTGAGAATAGCGGCACACAGCACAGCAGCGCATTTTTCCTTATGTATCCGCTTGTTTTGCCGCTTCCCGTTTTTTCAGGGTGACGGTGAGGGTTGTCCCCTTGTGGAGGGCGCTTTGCAGAGCGACCTGGCCGCCGAGAGCCGCTGCTGCCCGGCTGACAAGGCTTAACCCCAGGCCGATGCCTGGGGTCTCCCCGATATTGCTGCCCCGGTAGAAGGTTTCAAATACGCGCGTCTGCTCGCCTGGAGGAATGCCGATGCCCTCATCCCGGACGCTAAGGCGGATATGGCCGTTCATGCCGGAGAGCGCCAGATGAACGCTTGTGCCGGCGGGCGAATATTTGATGGCGTTGGAAAGCAGATGCGTGACGATGAGGTTCATCAGGCCGGGGTCGGCGATCACATTTTGCACCTCACCCTCCGCCGCCAGCCGCAGATGATGGCACGAGCCGGTGGCCTGGTTCATGCGGTCTATGGCCGTCCGGCACAACCGCTCCAGGTTCACAGGGGCGTACTCCGGCTCTAACGACTTATCCTGCACGGCCAGCGAAATATCGTTCAGCATATCTGTGAGACGAAACACCTGCTGCTGAATAAACCGCGCGCGGTCACGGCGGTTGTCCGGCGACAAACGGTTGTGGTAGCGGTCGAGCATCTCGCTGGAAGTGAGGATGATCGCCAGCGACGTGCGAAACTCGTGGGAAATGCGCGCCATCACGCGGGTTTTGAGGTCGTTTAACTCGCGCGCTTTCTGGAGTGCGATACGCAGTTTTTCGCGTTCCAGGCTGGCCTCGATGACATCCCGCTCCGAGGACAGCATCCCGTGATGGCCGCCCTGGCTGCCGGCTGTTTGTGCCTGCTCAAACAGCATTACAAGCCGGTGGAAGGCCGCCTCGTCCTTGCTGCAAGCGCGGAGTTGTTCACGCAGGTCGTCTGGAATAGCCATAAAACAAGCTTCTCGAAATGGCGATTACAGTATCCTCTTTGATTGTAAACTGGTGAAGGACGTAACAATCCTTAAACCATTCCCAAGTAACAAAATCGAAAGATATTTAACGCTACTGCTGCCGGGTGAAGCGTTTTCCCGTCTCAACATTGCCAAATGGGTGACAATGACGCATAATGAAGGTAATGAAAGTTGGTTTACAGGAATTTCGACATGGCGACGACGGTGTTCATCAGTCATGCCGCCCAGGATAAACCGGTTGCGGAGAAGGTCTACCACGCGCTGAAGGGCGCCGGCATCAGCGCCTGGCTGGACAGCGTGGACGCGCCGCCCGGCCAGGATTGGCGCGGCGCGGTGGAGCAGGCCGTCGAAAAAGCTTCCTGCGGCGTTTTCCTGCTGTCGCCCGCTTCGATCAAGTCTCCCTCGGCGGCCAGCGAGTACCGCCACTTCCTGGCGCACAACAAACCGCTGGTGGTGGCCCGCGTGCGCGAAGTGGACAGCGACGACGTGCCTTCACGCCTGCGCGATATACAGTGGGTTGACCTGACCGAAGACTTCGACCTTAACCTGCGCCGGCTGGTGGAGCTGTTCCATACCGGCCAGCCGCGCGCCGAGGAGCAGGAACAGGATACCCAGCCGGTCGAGCAGGAGCCGGACGTGACGGTAACGCTGGAAGTTCAGGACAAGGCCGACACCGACAAAGTGATGGACATCATCAACCGGCTGAAGCGCATCGGCATCCGCGACATCAAGGTTAAGAATGGCGGCAAGCGGTAACGTTCAGGTCACGCTGACGATTTCGCAAAACAACAAACGCGCCGTGCTGGACTTGCTTCGGAAGAACCTGAAGCTGTTTGGCGAGGTGCGGATTTTTGACCCTGCCGCCCCGCCGTACCCCGATCTGAGCGTGTTCATCAGCTACCGGCGCGACGACAGCGAGGACGTATGCGGGCGCATCTACGACCGGCTGCAAGCGGCCTTCGGCCAGGAAAGCATCTTCCGCGACCTGGAAAGTATGCCGGACGCGCAGGACTTCCGCGAGGTGTTAAAACGCGAGGTGGCCGCCTGCGACCTGCTGCTGGTCATCATGGGCAAAAGCTGGGACAGCAGCCGCTACCTCCGCAGCCTGAATAACCTTAAAAAAGACGATTACGTGCGGCTGGAGATCGAAACCGCTTTCGAGGCCAATATCCCGGTCATCCCCATCTGGGTACAGCGGCGCGACCGGATGCCGGACGAAAACCACCTGCCGCCTTCGCTGCGCCCGCTGGTTTACCGCACCGGGCGGCCCGTCCGCCCCGACCCCGACTTCCACAAAGACATGGACGACGTGATCCGGCGCATCAAAGAGGCGCTCAACCTCAGCGACCCGGTGTTTTAATTTCGCTTCTCCGAAGGAATTTTGTCTTTCAGCAGGCGCTGCCCCCGCCCTCGCGGCGGGGCGTTTTGTGTTATGATCGTTGGAAAAAGGAGGCGGTGATGACAGAGGCTCAGGCCAAACAGGCTATGCAGTGGATGTACGGGGACATCAGCGCCCGCGACGAACTGACCGACGAAGAGGCCGAAGTGCTGCTGGCCTGGGGCGAAACGCAGATCGCCGGGCTGGCGGCGCTTGACCTGGATGATACGGCGTTCGAAATGGCTTACGAGCAGCTTCGCAAGCTGCTGGCGCGCATCAACCGCTTCACCGCGCGGCGCGCCGATCTGCCGCCGGAGGAGGCCGCCGCCGCGCTGGACAAAATCGCCGAATCGGCGGAGGCGCTGGCGGCCTATCATCCCCGCGCCCAGGCGTTTGCCCCCCCCGCTTTCGACCTGGCTGCGGACCTGGATTTTATCGGGACTATCCGGGCGCTGACGGAGCAGATCGCGCCCGCCATCACAGGAGCAGTAAATGACCAAACGAACCAGCCGAGAGACGAAGCAGGCCGCCAACCCGGACAAGAAGGACAATCCCAAACTGAGCAAGACGAGCATCCGACCGGAGACGAGCGCATCTAAAGGGCCGCTTTCGGCCATCGTCACCTTGCTCACGGCGCTGGTGGTGGTGATCGCCATCGCCATCAGCAGCTTCACCGGCGTGGATGTCCTCGATCTGCTGGGAATAAGCACCGCCGCGCCCACCCCGACGGCTTTCGTCACCGAAGTGGCGAACGTGCCGGGAAATGTGACCACCATCAACATCCCGCAGGGTTTTGGGGCGCAGAAGGGCTTTTGGCAGGTGTATTTCACCGCGCCCACCGGCAGCCGCGACCCTTCGACCTACGTGGGCGGCATCGAAGTCCGGCTGATTGCGGCCATCAACGAACTTAAACGCGGGGATACGCTGGACATCGCGGCCTTCGAGTTCAACCTGCCGGCGCTCACCCAGGCGGTGCTGGACGCCAAAGCGCGCGGCGTGGTCATCCGCATGGTGACGGACACGCAGCACGGCCTGGAGGACGATAACGCCACCGTGCCGCAGCTGGTGGCGGCGGGCATTCCGGTGGTGGGCGACCAGCGCAGCGCCTTCATGCACAACAAGTTTATGATTATCAACAAACACACGGTCTGGACGGGATCGTGGAACTACACCATCAACGACACCTACCGCAACAACAACAACGCCGTTGCCATCCGGTCGCAGCGCCTGGTGCAGAACTACCAGGCGGAATTTAACGAAATGTTCGAGCAGGGGCTGTTCGGGCCGCGCTCTCCGGTCAACACACCCAACCCGCGTTTTACCCAGGACGGCGTGCCGATTCAAGTCTACTTTTCGCCGGAGGACAAGGTGCTGGAGCCGCTGATCGCCGCCCTGAACGGCGCGCGGCGCTCGGTGCATTTTATGACCTTTTCGTTTACCGACTTCGACGTGGCCTCGGCGCTGCTTAACCGGGCGGCGGCGGGGGTGACGGTGCGCGGCATCTTCGAGACGGTGGGCAGCCAGACCACCGCCAGCGAACTGGGGACGCTGTTCTGCGCCGGGCTGGACGCGCGGCAGGATGGCAACCCGTTCGTGCTGCACCATAAGGTGTTCATCGTGGACGAAACCACCGTGATTACTGGATCGTTCAATATTTCGTCCAACGCCACCAACAGCAACGACGAAAACCTGCTCATCATCCAGGATGCCGATCTGGGCGCGCTTTTTATGCAGGAGTTCAACCGGCGCTGGGCCGAAGCGCGCACGCCGACCGCCATCACCTGCCAGTAGAAAAAGTGTGCTATACTGTGTGCAGAGTTTAAGCGGGAGAAAGTTTTATGCCCTTTATCGAAGCGCCGACCAGTTTTTACCTCGGACGCCGCTACGACCCGGCGACGCGCCACCTGTCGAGCGACGTAATTTATTACGACGCGCGCGACCTGACGACTCATGCCGTCGTGGTGGGCATGACCGGAAGCGGCAAAACCGGCTTGTGTATTACGCTGCTGGAAGAAGCCATCCTGGACAACATCCCGGCCATCATCATTGACCCGAAAGGCGACATCACCAACCTGCTGCTGACCTTCCCCGATCTGCGCCCGGAGGATTTTCAGCCCTGGGTGAACGCCGACGACGCGCGGCGGGCCGGGCTGGACCTGCCGGCCTATGCCGCCGACGTGGCCCAACGCTGGCGGGACGGCCTGACAAGCTGGGGCATCGTGCCGGACCGGCTGCGCTGGTTGAAGGGCATCGCCCGCTACAGCATTTACACGCCGGGGTCGGACGCGGGGCTGCCGGTCAGCATTTTGGCCTCGCTGGCCGCCCCGCGCGAGGGCTGGCAGGGCAACGAGGAGTTCAACCGGGAGAAAATCAACGGCATCGTCACGGCGCTGCTGGCGCTCATCGGCATGGACGCGCAGCCGGTGCGCGACAAGGAACATGTCCTGATCGCCAACATCTTTGAATACGCCTGGATGCGCGGTTTAAGCCTGACGCTGGAGGAAATCATCCTCCAGGTGCAAAAACCGCCCTTCGCCAAACTGGGCGTGCTGCCGGTAGACGAGTATATGTCGGAGCGGGCGCGGGTGAAGCTGGCGATGAGCCTGAATAACATCATCGCCGCGCCGTCCTTCCAATCGTGGATTCGCGGTGAGCCGCTCAACATTCAAAACCTGCTCTACCAGCCGGATGGCCGCCCACATGTGTCGGTGTTTTATCTGGCGCACCTCAGCGAAGCCGAGCGCCAGTTTATCATCACGCTGCTGCTGGAAAATGTTTTGAGCTGGATGCGCGGCCTGAGCGGCACGACCAGCCTGCGGGCGCTGCTGTACATTGACGAGATGTTCGGCTACTTTCCACCTTACCCGATGAACCCGCCCACCAAAGAGCCGATTTTGCGGCTGCTCAAACAGGCGCGCGCCTTCGGGTTGGGGTTGATCCTGGCGACCCAGAACCCCGGCGACCTGGACTATAAGGGCCTGTCCAACGCCGGGACGTGGTTTATTGGGCGGCTGCAATCCGAAAACGACCGCAGCCGGGTGATGACCGGGCTGGAATCGATGGCGAGCGTTTCCAACAACATGAATTTGAAGGATGTAGAGCGGCTGGTGGCAGACATCGAGCCGCGTGTGTTCCTGATGCACAACATCCACGATACCGGCGGGCCGGTGCTGGTGCATACCCGCTGGGCGATGAGCTACCTGCGCGGGCCGCTGACGCGCCAGCAGATTCAACAGCTGATGGCCGGCCAGAAGCAGGAACTGCTGGCGAAGATCGGGGCGGCATCCGGTGGATATGGCGGACAGGGTTTACCACTGCCGCCCGCCCCGCCGGAAACGGGCGCGTTCGCTGCCGCCGGCGCGCCGCCCAATCCCCCCGGCCTCGATCTGCCGCTGCCGCCCATGCCGCCGGAGACGGGCGGTTTAACGCCCGCGCCGGGGTATACGCAGCCAACCGCTGCCTACACGCAGCCGCCTTCCGGAACGCAGGTCACACGCAGCGCCGGGCTGCCGGCGGGTTATTCGGCCAACCAGCCGGCGGTGGCGTCCAGCATCGCGCAGTTTTTCATCCCGGCGGCGCTGACGGCCCAGCAGGCCTTGGCGGCCTGGGAACAGCAGACGCGCTTCGCGGTGCAAAGCCTGGGCGGCGGCATGACGGCCTATCTGCCGGTGCTGCTGGCGCAGGCGGTGGTGCGGTATCAAGACCGCAAAACGCAGCTTTACACGGCCCGCACCTTCGCTTACAGCGTGCCGAACCTGCAAAAAGCCGGGTTGATTCACTGGGAGGAATATCAGATCAACCCGCTGGACGCGCGGCGGCTGTCCAGTGCGCCGCTGGCGGAGGCCATCTACGGCGATCTGCCGCCCGGCTTGACCGACAGCCGCCGGCTGACGACGCTGAGAACCGAACTGACCGATATGCTGTATAACACCGCCGCGCTGAAGGTTCCCTTCAACCCGACACTGGGCGTTTACGGCAGCCCGGAAAGTGATTTCAGCGAGTTCCGGGCGCAGGCGCAGCAGGTGGCGCGGGAGCGGCGCGACCAGGAGATTGACCAGCTTGCCGCCAAATACGAAAAAATCATGGATAAGCTGGAGGAACAGTACGAGCGTAAGTCCCGCGAGTTGAGCGCGGAGAAAAAAGAACTGGCCGACCGCCGCCGCGAAGAACTGTTCACGCGCGGGGAGGCGGTGTTAAGCCTGCTGCGCGGGCGCACGACCTATACCCTGTCCCGCACCAGCCGCGCTCACCGCTTCCGCCGCCAGACCCAGGAAGACCTGCGCGAAAGCGAAGAAGTGCTGGCGCGCATCGAAGATCAGATCGCCGAACAGGAGCAGAAGTTCGAGGCGGAAATCCAGGCCATCAACGAACGCTGGGCGAAAATCGCCGTTGAGGTGCAGGAGTACATCATCACCCCCTACAAAAAGGATATTCAGGTGGAACTGTTCGGCATCGGCTGGCTGCCGCATTATTACGTGCAGGTCAACGGCCAGCCGCTGCTGCTGCCAGGGCTGTAGATCGAACGCCGGTTAGCCCCCGGCTTAAAACCGGGGGCGCGTATTTTGATGCATACCGAACAGCATAACCTGGGGCGCGTCGGTGTGGAAATACGCCATCAAATGCCCGGCGATCGGCATAATGTTCTGCTGCCGGATATTTCGTTTTACACCGACATGACAGCCCCGGTCGTCGAGCGCGGCGCTGTCCCCTACATGCCCGATCTGGCTGTCGAGATTAAATCCCCCGACGACAGCTGCAAAGCGATGAACGGCGAAGCCGCCTACTACCTGGCGAACGGCGCGCGTCTGGTGTGGCTGAGTTGGCGATGTGTTCAACGTCTAATCGCCGGTTGTGCCGCCCTGCCGATTCCGCTAGGATAGAGTTAAAAACCGGTTAAGCGGAGGGCGGCACGGCATGGCAAAACTGGTCACAATCGAGCGGCACATCCTGGAGACGCAGCGGCAGTACCCGGAGGCGACGGGCGTTTTTAGCGCCATGCTGTACGATATGGCGCTGGCCGCCAAGCTGATCGCCCGCGAGACGACCCGCGCCGGGCTGGCCGGCATCCTGGGCGCGGCGGAAGACCACAACGTCTACGGCGAGCAGCAGCAAAAGCTGGACGTATACGCCAACCAGACTATTTTTCGCATCAACGACCATACCGGCAGGCTGTGTGTGATGGCCTCGGAAGAACATGAGGACATCATCCCCATCCCGCCGCGTTTCGATACCGGCAAATATGTGCTGCTGTTCGATCCCCTGGACGGCTCATCGAATATTGACGTGAACGTATCCATCGGCACGATTTTTTCCATCCACCGCAAGGTGTCGCAGGGCGAACGCGGCACGCTGGAAGACGTGCTTCAGCCGGGGCGGCGGCTGGCGGCGGCTGGCTACGTCATTTACGGCAGCAGCACGATGATGGTGTACAGCGCCGGGCAGGGCGTTCACGGCTTCACGCTTGACCCCGGCGTGGGCGAATTTTTGTTAAGCCACGAAAATATCCGCGTGCCGGATAAAACGATGTATTACAGCGCCAACCAGGGCAATGAAAAATACTGGACGCCCGGCGTGCGGCGGTACGTCAAGTGGCTGCAAGGCATCGAGGGTGAAGGCCGCAAACCGCTTGGCCACCGGTATATCGGCTCGCTGGTTTCCGATTTTCACCGCAACCTGCTGCGGGGTGGGGTGTTTGTGTACCCCGGTGACCTGCAAAAACCCGGCGAACCCTATGGCAAGCTGCGGCTGATGTTCGAGGCGCAGGCGCTGGCTTTCCTGGTCGAACAGGCCGGGGGTTATGCCTCGGATGGCCTGGGTAACATCCTGGACATCCAGCCGCACAACCTGCACCAGCGCGTGCCGCTGTTCATTGGCAACCGCGACCTGGTGGAAAAGGCCGAGGAGTACATCCGCAAGTATGACCAGGAGTGGGTGGAAGCCTACCGGCCCTTCCGCAGCCGCCAGCCGGTGTTAACCTGATGGCGCGCAACTTCCCCGGCGGCGCTGCGTATAACTCATGTAGAAGCGGTCAAGAGGGAAAAGGTTAATCTTCATGAACCAGCAGGATAACAGCAGGCGGGCGACCGCCCTGGTTTTGATCGGGTTGGGCGTGCTGTTTTTGTTCGCCCAGGTGTTTAACTTCGACATCTTCGGGACGCTGTGGCCGTTTTTCGTCATCATCCCCGGCGCGGCTTTCCTGTATTTTGCCGGCCAGGGCGATAAAAACCAGGCCGGGCTGGCCGTACCGGGCGCAATCATCACCGGGACGGGCGTGATTTTGCTGTACCAGAACGTGACCGGCCACTGGGAAAGCTGGGCCTATGCCTGGCTGCTCTACCCGGTGTTTGTGGGCATGGCGATTCAGTACATCGGGCGGCGCGGCGGCGACCAGAACGCCTATCAGACCGGGCGCGGGCTGGTGCGCTGGGGCGGCATCGCTTTTATAGCCGGCGCGGTGCTGTTTGAACTGGTGATCTTCGGCAAGGGCGGCTTCCTGGGCAGTTTTGCGCTGCCGCTGCTGCTGATCGGTGTCGGCGTGCTGCTGCTGCTCCGGCGCGAGAACGGCGAAAAGGCCAAGACCAAAAATGACGAAGCGCCGCTGTTCACCGGGGCGCGGGTCGTCGGCGTGGGCGGCAAATCCAACGGCGTTATTAACCCCGACCTGGAGCGTAAAATCAACGAGGCGCTGGCCGAGGACGAGCCGGACAGCGACGAGCCGAAAAACGTCTGACGCGCCGGTAAAGAGACGCACACAAGAGGGCGAAAAGCCCTCTTCTGGAGTTTGGCAGATTAAAGGAAGTCGTTGTGAGAAAACAGCGACTTTTTTGTTGCGGGGATGAGGAAAAGGAGGCAGAAGGTAGTTCAGGAACGAG
>QUBZ01000106.1 GCA_014338005.1 Chloroflexota bacterium
GTGGCGGAGATGCGCGCCCTGGCCGAACACGGCCTGGCGCTGATGGACGGCGAGCCGCCCGAACACCGCCGCCGCCTGGAGCTGCTGCGCGATGTGAACGGTTTTTTGGAAAAGGAATTCCCTAAACTGCTGGAACAGTGGGAAGACGAGAAAAAATCGCTCGGATACGAGTAATGGGCGCGCCGCCGGTTCGCCCGCCGCCCGAAAGGAAAAAAGGATGAAAATCACCATTCTCGCCGCCGGTTCGCGCGGGGACGTACAGCCTTTTGTCGCGCTCGGCCTGGGTTTGCAGGCCGCCGGCCACGATGTAACGCTCTGCACCGCCGCCCTGTTCGAGTCCTTCGTCGGCGGTTACGGCCTTAAGTATGCCCACATGGACGACGAACTCATCCGGCTGGCCGATACCAAAGCCGGGCGCGCTGCCCTGGAAGGCGGCGGCAGCAAACTGCAGCTGCTCAAGCTGGTGCAGCCCATGATCCGCCGGATGCTGGATGACGCCTGGGCCGCCTCGCAGGAAGCCGACGCCATCATTTACCATCCCAAAACGCTGGCCGGTTATCACATCGCGGAAAAACGCGGCCTGCCGGTGTTCGTCAGCCTGCCGCTGCCCATGCTCACGCCGACGCGCGCCTTCTCGAACCCGGCGCTGCTGCCGAATGTCCGGCTCGGCGGTTTGGTGAACCGGCTGACCTATACGCTGATGCCGTTCCTCACCGCCCCCTACATGGGAACGGTGAACGCCTGGCGGCGCGAAACACTCGGCCTGCCGCCGCGCTCGCGTTTCGCCAGTGAACTTATCGCGCCGGACGGCCAGCCCATGCCGACGCTCTACAGCTACAGCCCGCACGTCGTCCCCAACCCGCCCGACTGGCCGGAGACGACCACTGCCGTCGGTTACTGGTTCCTCGACCGGCGCGGCGACTGGCAGCCGCCCGCCGATTTGCAGACCTTTTTAGACGCCGGCGCGCCGCCGGTTTACATCGGCTTCGGCAGCATGACCGGCACGCACCCGGAAGAAAAAGCGCGTTTTACTCTGGAAGCCCTGCGGCGCACCGGGCAGCGCGGCCTGATCGCCACCGGATGGGGTGGCCTGAAGGCGGATGATCTGCCGGACAATGTGTTTGTCATCCAGGAAGCGCCGCACGACTGGCTGTTCCCGCGCGTGGCGGCGGTGGTGCATCACGGCGGCGCGGGGACGACGGCGGCGGGGCTGCGCGCCGGCAAGCCCACCATCATTGTGCCATTCATCGGCGATCAACCCTTCTGGGGGCAGCGCGTTTACGAACTCGGCGCCGGCCCCGCGCCCATCCCGCAAAAACGCCTGAACGCGGATAACCTGGCCGCCGCCATCCAGTCCGCCGTAAGCGACCCGGCCATCTCGCGCCGGGCCGCCGAACTGGGTGAAAAAATCCGCGCCGAGGACGGCGTTGGCCGCGCGGTGGCGATCATCAATCGGCGTCTTGGTGTGCGGGACGCCGCGCCTGCCTGACCGCCCAAAACCGGAAGCCTATCGCCTATATCATTAAAAATGGTATAAAATACGTTTAAATCCTGTTGGCGAGGAGGGCTGACCGTGAGCGAAAGCGCGTTAGACAAACGAGTCCAGGCCAGCGTCCCGTCCGAATTAAAGGAACGCATTCGGGAACTGGTCGAACACCAACTGTACGACAGCGAGGCGGAAGTCATCCGGGCGGCGCTGTGGCAGTTCATCGAGGGCGAAATTCCATTCGAGACACCTGCGGATGGTTTTTCGCATGTCGAAGCCTTAAATGCCGACCTGCACCGCGATTTAAAGGAGCGTATGGACCTGCTGGCCTGGCTGATGACGGTCGGCCTGCTGCTGATAGCGACCATCGCCAGCCGCATCCTGCAAGCCCTGACGCGCGAACCCGTCCAGCCTATGTCCCTGCTCGACCAGGCCCTCAACAGCTCCATTCACGAGCGCGACCTGGCGCGCCGCAAGCTGGCCGCCGGCTGGCGGGCGTTCAAACAGGTGGGGCAGCAGGCCCGCAACGGCAAAGCCGCCGGGTTTTAAGCATCCTCCGGCGCAGGGGTGGGGATCACCGGCCAGCTAAAAGCACATTCGTTTTTGCCGCCGCGCGGCACAGTGGGACAGGTGGCGATCAACCGGCCATCATACAACACTTTAAACTGGCCGTAAGGGCTGTCCCCCCGGCTTTCCTGCCGCCAGAACAGACTCGGCTCGTCCACCAGGATTTCGCGGCTGTGTTCGACCGCACACGCCGGCAGCGGGGCGACCCGCCGTTCCAGCACCACACGCGCGCACGTGCCGGGCGGCAGCACATCCCCTTTAAACCGGTCGCCGCTGTAATCGTCGCCGCCGCCTTCGTCGCCGCGAATAAACCACAGCGTCACCACGTTTAACGCATAATCGCCGTTGTTGACCATCATGAAGGTCGTGTCGTCATACGACAGCACAATCGGCGCGCCGGCGGCCTCGCCGCTGGCCGGGATGAAACGGTTGTTGCCGCCCGCAACCACCAGGGCGGCCACCGCCCCCAGCAGAACGATCAGCGCCAGCAGCAGCAAAAACGATTTGCGGCTGGAGCGCCCCTCGCGGGCGGGTTTGGCTTTGGGCAGTTTTTCGCTCGGCAGCGCCAGGGAATCGGTGTACGAAACGGTGGCCGGCAGGCGGGCCGGCGCGGACAAATCGGCGGAAAGGCCGTAAGCCTTTTTGAGGGCCTGGACGAATTCGCTTGCGCTGCGGTGGCGTTTTTCCGGCTCTTTTTCCAGGGCTTTTAACAGCTCGCGTTCGGCGGCCTCTGGAATGTTTTTATCTCGTGAGCGCGGCGGCGGCGGCGCATCGCTGATGTGGCTGAGGGCAATTTCCATCGGCGAATCGCCGCCAAAGGGCGTATCGCCGGTTAAAATTTCGTAGAAGATGATGGCGAGTGAATAAATGTCGCTCTGCGGAACGGCTTTGTTGGACGAAATCGCCTGCTCCGGGGCGATGTAACGCGGCGTGCCGAAGGCCGTCCCCATCGTGGTTTCCGAGGACGCCCGCAGCACCAGCCCAAAATCGGTGAGGATAGCTTTATCGTTGTCGTCCAGCAGGATATTCGACGGTTTGATGTCGCGGTGAACAACCCCGGCCTGGTGCGCGTAATCCAGTGCGGAGGCCACCTGCTCCATGATGTGCAGCGCGCGTTTGATGTCCATTTTCTGGCCGCTGCGCTTCAGGCGTTTGAGTTCCTGGGCCAGGTCTTTGCCTTTAATCAGCTTCATCGCCAGGAAATAAACGTTGTCCTGCTCGCCGTACTGGTAAATGGTGATGATGTTATCGTGTTCCAGGGCGGCAACGGCGCGCGCTTCTCGCTGGAAACGTTTGGTGAGCGTTTTGTCGTTGTCTATGTTTTCCTGCGACAGGATTTTTACCGCTGCCTGCCGCTGAAGCTGGTAATCCATCCCCTTGTAAATTTTTGCCATGCCCCCGGTGGCAAGGATGCTCGTCAGGCGGTAATCGCCGAACTGTTTGCCGATCAAGGGGTCTTTGCTGGCATCGGTCAGGGTGGTTGCCTTTTTGGTCACGCTCATTCCTCGCTGGTTACAGCCCGCCGGACACCCTCATTATACTTGACGCCGGCCTGCCGGACAGCAAAGATTTTCTGAATTTTTCGATAGACACGGAACGCGCGCCCTTGAACAGCGCGGCAAAAATGGCTTTTACGCCAACAAGGGGCTTAAGCCCCTTGTTTGGACAAACCCCCAATTTAAAACCGTCCCGCGCCCGGCCTTATGAACTGCCGCCGCCGTCAATGTCGCCCAGCACGCCCAGTTCGATAGCTTCCTTGAACGACACTTCCTTACGACCGCTGCCTTTATTAACCAGATCGGCCAGTTTATCAGGGTCAAACAGGTCTTCCGCCTGGGAAGCATCCAGTTCGCCCAGGCTGTCCAGGATGCTGGCGTCGAACTGCGCGATTGGGTCGAGCCGCAGCGGCTCCGGTTCGGGGGTCTGGACGGGCGGGCGCTCCAGGACGCGCTCCAGCGGCTCTTCTTCGACCGGCGGCGCTTTAGGCTTGCGGGCGGCCTTCTTTTCCGGCAGGGGCGCGGTTTCCACCAGCGCCGCGCGTTCGATGATGAAGGCAGACGCCCCCAGCAGGGCGATCATGTCCTGGACGGCCTGCCGCCCATACCGGTTGACCAGGCCGAACTGCCGCGAACCGGCCTGCCCATCGAACACCACACACAAAAAATGGTGCAGGCCGACGGAAAATACAAACACGTCCTTATCTTCGCCGTCGTAAAATTGCAGGCTTTGGGCCTGCCCGCCGACCAGATCGCCCATTTCGATGGTGGTCGTCACCATCGGGCGCAGGGCGTTGGTAAGCTGCTCGCGGTTTAAGTACCCCACCGCGCCGCGTTCCAGGATGGTTTCGCCGGCGCGGTCGGCCAGAATGATCGCCATCGCGCCCACATCGGCCAGCAGCCGATCTACAATCGAACGGGCGTTATTCACGTCAATGCCCGGCACCGGGCCGTGATCGGGCGCGGCGGCAGCCGGCGCGTGCGACTGCGCCGCCTGGAAAATATCTTCGCCGCGCAGCCCGGCCACCAGCACCCGCAGGAATTTATGAATATCCACCGGGCGATGCATATAAACAAAAGGCGATTCGGCCAGCGTTTCTTCGTCCAGTTCTTCCGGGTCGTCCAGATCGGCCAGGATAATCACCGCCGTATCCGGGGAAGTCTGTTTGATTCGCAGCGCCAGCTCAAGCCCTTGAATGTCGTTATATAGTTCCCAGGCCGTCACAACCAGGTTCGCGCTGCCGCGTTTAATTTCTTCCAGGGCTTCGCTGCCGCCCGGCACATCCACCTGGATTACGCTCAGGTCTAAGAGGTCTACAGCGGCGCGGACAATACGAGAGATCGTCCATGACGAGTCTACGGTTATTACTCGCGGCAAAGAAGGCATACGACATCCTGTTCAGCCAGCCAACCGGAAATCAACGTTTTCATTATACTCCAAAACATCGGGGCAGGGGGGGGGGTTTATGCAGGATGAATTAAGATTATAAAACCTGGTGCATAACCGTCACTCGGAACGGCATCATCAAGTCCAGCCCGGCGCGCACCGGCGCGGGCGAAAAGCCGCTGTAAGGATAGGTGTGGCGGTCGCGGCGGGCCTGTTCGTAGCGGTGTTCCTCAAATACCAGTTGGTATAAATAAACCCCGACAGCGCGCACGATGCGCGCCAGCAGCCAGCCCCGGTTCAGGGGTTCGGCAGCCGCTGCCAACGGCGGGCTTTCCATCTCCAGCGCGCGCTCCAGGCGTTCCCAAGCGCGCTGTTTCTGCTGGACAGAAACCGCCGGCTGCTGTAATGCCAGTTTGATTACGTCGTCCAGTTCCCGATCATACAAATCCATGAGCGACCTCGTGTACCCAGTTAACCGAATTCAGCTTGTGCCGGAGGTTTTCGCGGGCATAATACAGCCGGCTTTTTACCGTGCCGACCGGACATTTGAGAATGTCGGCGATTTCCTCCAGGCTTAAGCCGCTCATATAATGAAGTACCACTACGATCTGCTGGTTAAAGTTCAATTCCTGAATCGCCCGGCGCACCTGATCCTGCACTTCCTGGCGCTCCGCAACCTGATCGGGCGACAGCCACATGGGACTCATCAGATAATCTACCATCGTTTCCAGCGACACGCGCCGTTTTTTCTGCCGCGAAATCCAGGTGTAGCTCAGGTTGACGGTCACGCGATATAACCAGGGCGCTAAAGGCAATGTCGTATCTATGCTGTCGGCATAACGATATAGTTTCAAAAAACAGTCCTGGGCAATATCTTCGGCCACCGCGGAGTCCTGGGTGACGGCCAGCGCCGTGCGATAAACCTGGGCGTAATGGCGGTCGAACAACCCACCCAGGGCGCTCAAATCACTTTGGCAAACACGTTCTACCAACTCCGCATCACTAAGCTCTTCTAAAAGCGACATATTTTTGACTCCGACCGGCCAGGCAAAACTCCGCAACTTTAGCGCCTATACTAGCATTATCTGGAAGCCCACACAATTAAAATGCCCGTTTTTACAGCAAAACGGGCATTCAATATTTTTTGAACGTTAAGGTTTTATCCAACCGGGCTGATGACGCCCTCTTCCGGCCCCGGCTGCACGTGCCGGATGGCCGCCAGCAGCAGCACTCCCATCATCACGCCGCCGATCAGGAAGGGCGCGCCGGCCCCTAAAAACTGGAACACTGTGCCGCCGATCAGGGGCGTAATAGCGTTGGCCGCACTAACCAGCGACGAACTGACGCCCAGCGTGCCGCCGATGTGGGCGGCGCTGATACGTTTGGTGATGAGGCTGTTGATGCTGGGCGACAGGATGCCGCCGCCGATGCTGGTCGGAATCATGGCGATCATCAGCCAGACGAAACCCAGCCAGCCGGTCGTGCTGTCGTCCGGCAGGGTCACGTTCAACTGCCCGGACGATGCCTCCGCCTGGGACAGTTCGCTCAGCATTTCGCTCCGCGAATACCAGGGGACAGGCTGCCCCGGCGTGGCGGCGGTCAGGATGAGGCCGATGGCAAGCAGGCCCAACCCGGCGTAGATCAGGCGGCGTTCGCCATATTTACGACTCCAGGGGCCGATATACTTCCCCTGCACCAGCACCAGAATCAGCCCCACGAACACAAACACCAGCGCATTGCTGAAAGCATTCATGCCCAGCCGGGTGAGCGTAAACAGCGTTAGCAGGCTCTCGAAGCCGTAAAAGACCAACTGCTGCAAAAACATCAGCGCCAGCAGCGCGCCGATCAGCGGGTTGCGCAGCGCGCGCCAGGCCGCCGCCACCACGTTCTGCCCGCCCTGCCGATTCTCGCCGCGCCGGTCGGCGGGCAGTGTTTCCTTAAACCAGAAGCTCGTCAGCAGCACGGACGTAAGCGAAAAAGCCGCCGCCACAAAAGCCGGGACGTGATAGTTATTGCCGCTCAGTCCCAGGGCGATGCCGGAGATCACCGGGCCGAGGATGAAGCCCAGGCCGAAAGCCGCGCCGATCAGCCCCAATCCCTGGGTGCGGGTTTTTTCGGTGGTGCTGTCGGTGATGGCGGCCTGCGCAACCACGATATTGCCGCCGGTCAGGCCATCAATCACCCGCGAGAGCAGCACCAGCGGCAGCGCGTTCGCCAGCCCCAGCAGCAGGAAGCCGACAAACGTCCCCAACTGGCTGACGACCAGCACCGGCTTGCGCCCGTAGCGGTCGGAGAGCGACCCCAGCAGCGGCCCGCCGAAAAGCTGCATCAGCGGGTAAGCCGTCGCCAGCAGACCGACGGTGAACGGGTCGGCCCCGAAGGCCGCCGCGTAAAACGACAGCAGCGGGATGATGATGGTCAGCCCTATCAGATCTACCAGGACGATGATGAAAATAGGCAGGATGCGTTTGAAGTCGAGCTTGTCGGCGGCTGCCGTCATCTGTGGTGCGGTCATAGTATGTTTTGTCTCTCACTCCTTGTAGATAAGCGAGTATGGCGATCAGGCCGCCGGCGGGAGCAGACGCCAGCCCTGCGGCAGCAGCGCCACGCCGACGATCACCAGCGCCAGCACCACGACCACGATAATCAGGCTGTTGCGGTAGCGAATACGCGGCTCGGCATCCTTAAAGCGTCTGGGCATGTGCGACAGCGCGACGGCGACCGTCATCACGGCGGCGTGTTCCCAGAAGTGCCGCAGGCCAAAACCGACCGTCCCGCCGTAAACGGCCAGGAAAACCAGCCCGACCAGCCATTGCAGCGAGGTCAGGCCGCTGAAGGCGGACATCAGCCGTTGGGTAAGCGTATCGTAGGCGGCGTTCTGTGCCAGGCCCAGCCCCAGTTTGACGACGGCGGCCACTGTCACGATCACCACCAGCCAGCGCACGAACGAATGCAGATGCCGCAAGCCGACGATCAGACCGGAATTGATGTCCTGGGCGGGGGCTGTCGCATCCTGCGCCAGCGCGGCGCCGGCGGACAGCAGCATCAGCAGCAGGACGGCCAGTGCGGCTGCGAGACGAATTCTGTTATGCATGGTGTTTTCCCTCCATCGAAAAACATTCCTATAAACGCGAGATACGGGCAGCAAATCCTTTTCGCCGAGTCAAAAACGCTATATTATTCTCCCGATGTTCCGCCCTCCGCCAGCCGGCGCAGGATGCCGTCCAGCCACGAGAGTTCGGCGGCCAGATGAAAACGCAGATGGTCTATAACCAGCTGCCAGCTTCCGGCGTGCGGCGGCGCGGCGCGGGCGGCCTCCAGTTCGGCGGCCAGGGCTTCCCGGCGGCGGGACAGCAGGGCGCGGGCTTCGTCCGCCGGCAGGCTGTCTAGCAGGGCCAGGCCGATGTCGTCGGTAAAACGCGCCGGATGGTAGGCGGACAGGTTTTCCCGCAGCAGGCGTCGAAAAGCCGCCTCGCCTTCCGGCGTGATCTGGTAAACATGGCGCGGCGGGCGGCTGCCTTCCTGCTCCTGGGAGCGGGTAATCCAGCCCGCTTCGACCATTTTATCCAGCAGATAGTAGGCGGTCGGTTTTTTTAAGTCCACGCAGGAGGCCAGGTTGCGGTTGATGAACTCGGTAAGCTGGTAGCCGTGCATGTCCTCGCGGCGCAGCAGCCCCAGCAGCAGCAGTTCTCGATCCATGCCGTTCAATCCTGACTATTCAAAATTGACTATTCAGAATTGATTATAATGCAGCGGCTGCGGCTGTCAATACGTATTTAGATGTGCAGGCGTGAAAGGGTCATGATGAACTTCGAGGCCGATAGAATCTCCTGGCGGGCAGTGGCGCTGGCCGGGCTGTCGTTTGTGGGCATCACCATCCTGCTGACACTGGCGATTGAAGCCATCGGCACAGAGCATATTCAGGCATTTATCGAGCAGGCCGGGCCGTTCGCGCCGCTGGTGTATATCCTGCTGCGCGCCTCCACCTTCATCATCGCGCCGCTCAGCACCGGGCCGGTGCAGTTCGCAGCGGGCATCCTGTTCGGCTTCGTGCCGGGGGTGGTCTATTCGGTCATCGGGGAAGTGGTCGGCGGCAGCGCCAATTTCTGGATCGCGCGGCTGCTGGGGCGTCCGGTGGTGGGGCGGCTGGTCGGCCAGGGCGGCATGGCGCGCGTCGAAAAATTCTACCGGCAGGCCGGCGAGGCCTGGTCGCTGGTGTACGCGCGGCTGTTCCTGTTCGCGGTGTACGATTTTATCAGCTACGCGGCGGGTTTTACGCCTATCCCCTACCGCCAGTATCTGCTCATCACGGCGGTGGGCGGCCTGCTGCCGACCGCGCTGGCCGTTGCCGTCGGCTCGACGCTGACCGGCGGCGATTACGGCCAGCTTCTCGCGCTGTATGCCGTGCTGGCCGTGCTGGCGATCATCCCGCTGATTTTCTACAAACGTCTCCGCCGCCTGCTGCGGGTGGACACCCCGCCGGACAAAGATTGACCGGGCAATCGCGCCAAACTGTAATCCTGTGTGACAGGAGTGCAAATTTATAGAACAGATTTGGTGCGACAGCCCCAGGTCATCTACAATCGGGGACGTTTCAGGAGGGGATAATCCTCATGAGTTGGAAACATTGGCTGCTGATAATCACGCTGCTGCTGATCCTGCTGGGGGCCGGCGGCGCGGCAGCGCAGGAAGTGCGCCAGGGCGATATATGCGCCATCGAAGCGGACGAAGTGATCGAACGTAATCTGTTCGTGCTGTGCCGGCTGCTGACCATTAACGGGCGCGTCGAGGGCAACCTATCCGGCGCGGCCTCCATCATTGAAATCAACGGCAGCGTCGGCGGCGATATTTACCTGCTGGGCGGCCAGCTTCGTTTTAACGGCGCAGCGGGAGAAAACCTGCATTTCCTCGGCCCGGTTCTGCAAATCGGCCCGCAGGCGCGTTTTGAGCGTGCCGCCAGCGATCTGGTCAGCCTCAGCCTCAGCACCAGCCTCAGCGCCGGGGCGGACATTCCCGGCAGCGTGACCTACGCCGGTTACGAGCTGAACCTGGACGGGCGCGTCGGCGGTGAGGTGAACTTCTGGGGCGCGGCGCTGAAGGTGGGCGGGGCGGTCGAGGGGGATGTGAACGCCAACGTGGGCGACCCCAATAATGCCACCCTGGCCGGCTGGTTAAATCTGCTGTTTCCGCTGTTCTGGGACTCGGCGGTGCAGAACCCCGGCCTGATTGTCTCATCGGGCGCGCAGATCGCCGGCGACCTGCGATATGTCGGGCCGGTGGAAGGGGTAATCGAAGGCACGGTTGCCGGGGAGGTGGTTTTTTCGCCGGTCAGCCTCCAGCCCGATCTGAGCCAGATCATCCCGGAGGAACAGCCGTCCGGGCGCGAGCTGGGGCTGTATCTGTCGCAGGTGTTCCAGGAAGTGCTGACGCTGGCGGTCGTCGGCTTGATCGCGCTGGCGGCGGCTTTTCGCCCGATGCAAACGACGGCGCGGCAGCTTCGCGCTCACCCGCTGCTGGGCTTGGGAACGGGGCTGCTGTTCCTGGTGGTGGGGGTGCTAGCGATTCTGGCGCTGGTTCTGGTCGGCGGGCTGGTGCTGGTGATTCTCGCCCGGCTTCAGCTCAACGGTCTGACCTGGGCGGGCGGCCTGGCGCTGGCGGTGGCGGCGCTGGGCGGCTCCGGCGCGTTTGCCTTTGTGGTCGCTTTTCTCAGCCGGGTGATTGCGGCGCTGGCGGTGGGGCGGCTGCTGGTGGAAGTGGCGGTTGGCGACGACGGCAGCCCGCGCATCAGCTACATCGGCCTGATAGTCGGGATTGTGGCGCTGGCGCTGCTGGTTTCGCTGCCGCTGGTGGGCTGGGTGGTTCATCTGGCGGCCATTTTATGGGGGTTGGGCGCGCTGCCGCTGGCCGTTCAGCACCGGCTGCGCCGGGTTTACGGACGCCCGCCGGCGCTGCCGTTTGGGTTGAGCGCGCCGGACGGCCAGCCGGAACCGCCGCCGCCGCCGATCCTGGACGATACGCGACAGCTGCCGGGCATGGACAACCTGCCGCCCGGATTTAAGTGGTGGCCGGACTAAAGATCGTCGAGGTCGCCGTTACGCAGGGCGATCTCGAAAGCGCGGCCAATCAGCAGAATATGTTCGATCCACATGGCGAGGTCGTCTTCGCCCATGTGTTCGACCAGCGTTTCAATAAATTCGTCGGGGGAGTTATACAGGATTTCCGTAGATAGGCAGGCCATCGCCTGCATAACCGAATCGCGGGATTCAGGGGGTTCGCCTTCCATCAAATTCTGAAACCAGCGTTCAACAATCGGATGCACCTGCTCGCACGACGACCCCTCCTCAAGTTCACGATTGGCTAAATCTTCAAATTCGTCCAACCATTGAGGATTATCGGAGGATTGGTCAGTCATCAGTCTCTCCCTCACACCAACATTCTAACCCTAGTGTACCCGAAAGCCGGGCAAAAACTCAAGTGATGGTCGAAACCAGGCATTTAACCGGCCTTACAACGCTGCCTATCTGTTATTGTACACCGATTGGAATAGAACACAAATTCGCACAGGCACAAAGCCTTGCGCCCCTACCCCCTCTGAACCTCTGCGCCTTCGAGCCTCGGCGTTACGCTTCGCCCCTTCGGCGCGGGCAGCGCCAGCCACAAAAAGCTGGCCGCCAGCGTGATGATGCCGATCACCTGGAATGCAGGCGCCGCCCCGATGCGGTCGGCCAGATCGCCGATAATCAGGTTGCCAACCGCCCCGGTGGCGAAGATAAAACCGAGAATCGCGCCAGAGGCAAAACCCTTGCGCCCCGGCAGCAGCCCCTGCGCCAGCACCACGATCAGGCTGTGTGAACCGCCGCTGAGCGCGCCGACCACCACCGCCAGCACGAAAGCGAGGCCGCCTTCCAGCACCGGCAGCAGAAAAATGGCCGGGGCGGCCATCAGCAGCCCGCCGGTGATGATATAACGCAGGTCGAAGCGGTTGGCGAGGTAGCCGAACAGCACCCCGGCCACGCCGGACGCAATCCAGAACGAGCTGGTCAGCAGGCCATACTCCGCCGGACTCCAGCCTTTAAGCTGGAACAAACGCGGGATGAAACTGACGGTGGCCGGGTTCGCCAGGCTGCGGAACATAACCGCCACCGCCAGGATGACCAGCACCTTCACCGGCAGGGGCAGGCGCGCCGGGCCGTCATCGGCGGCGGGGCGGCGGGCGCGGGCGGCCCCTTCGTGCTGGCGGCGGCTGGGGATGAACAGCGCCATCAGCAGCGGCGCGGGGATGACCAGCAGCCACAGCAGCAGAACGGGCGTCACGCTGCCGCTTTCGATGAAAACGCCCTGAAAGGCCGGGCCGAGCGCCGTCCCGAACAGATCATTATAACGGGTGTGGGCGTTGTTCAGCAGCATCCCGGCCAGTGCCGGGCCAAGCCCCAGGCCGACCTGCCCGAACATAAAAAAGATGGCCGTATTGCTGGCGGCGCGCAGTTTGTCGGATTCGGCAGCGTGCATCGAGCCGACCGGATGGAACGCGCCGCTGCCCAGCGCGGCCAGCGCCAGCGGGATAAGCATCAGCCAGTAGCTGCCGCCCGCTGCCACCACCAGCATGGCGATCATAATGCCGGAAACCGTCCAGGCCACGCCCAGCGCGCCCACCCAGCGCCCGCCGGTTTTATCCGCCAGCCAGCCAAAAAACGGCTGGCTGAACGCGCCGACCAGCTCCCCGGCGCTGATCGCCAGCCCGATCTGCCGGTTGCTCATCGGCAGCACATAGGCGCTGATAAACGCCAGCAGCACCGAGCGCATACTCATGAAGATGTCGTTGGTGGTATGTCCCAGGCTGACGGCCCAGAACAGCCGGTTGGATGGGAGTCGCATAAATTTTCCTTAACAGGTGTTGTGCGCTTTTGCGGCGCACATGCTACAGTTGGCGGCGCTTATAACCTGGCGCAAAGGATAAAACACAGATGCTCGAAAAAGTCGTCACGTTTTTCATCGGGGTTTTGGGCGGCATCGCCGTCGGCCTTCAGTCCCCCATCGCCGGCGGCATAAGCCAGCAGATCGGCGGCGCGGCCAGCAGCCTGATCGTCCATATCAGCGGCGCGGTTTTTTCGGCGCTGCTGCTGGTGGCGCGCGGCGGCGAGAACATCGGCGCGTGGCGCAGTTTGCCCTGGTACATGCTGGTATCCGGCGTTTTCGGCCTCATTCTTTATCTCACCCTCAGCCACACCCTGCCCCGCCTGGGCGCTGGCGCGGCGCTCACCCTCATCATCCTCGGCCAACTGCTGATGGGCCTGTTGATTGACCAGTTCGGCTGGTTCAACGTGACCACGCGCCCGGTTGACCTGACCCGCGTGGTGGCCGTCGTGCTGCTGCTGGCGGGCGGCTACCTGATGACGCGCGCGTAAGCGCGGTACAGTTCCAGGTCGTGCCGCGTGACCATCGTCAGGTCATCCGGCATGTCGTCCAGCGCGAACCAGCCGATGGCCGAACATTTTTCCGGCTCGCGGATGGTCGGCGTACCTTCCAGTATCCGGCAGATGAACGAGGGCGAAACCCAGTGCTGGCGCTCGTCCGGCAGGATGTGGTCGGTTACGGTCAGCAGGTCTTCGACGCGGATGACGATGCCGTATTCCTCACGGATTTCCCGCGCCAGCGCATCCCGCAGCGTTTCGCCAAATTCAACCGCGCCGCCGGGGAACTCCCACAGGCCGCGTTCGTTTTTGGCCTGCGGCCCGCGTTTCGCCAGGAAGACGCGCCCCTGGTCATCGCGGATGATCGCGCCCACCCCCACGCCGATATAGTCTATCCCTCTACGCATGTGCATTCCTCAAAAAAGTTCCGAGTGCTGAGTTCTGAGTTAAAAACGCGGCCTGGAAGCCGAACGGTCCGCTACGGCTTTTGCTGTCCCTCAAGCCGTTCCATGATGCGCTCGTAGGCTTCGTTGATGGCCTGCATCTGCGCCGTCGCGTCCGGCGACGGGTTTAAGTCCGGGTGATAGCGGCGCGCCATCCGCCGATAAGCCACCTTGACGGTTTCGGCGTCGGCTTCGACGTGCAGTTCCAGCCGGTCGTAATACACGCTCAGCGAAGCGGGGACGCCCGGCGCATAACGGCTGCCGCCGGAGGCCGCCTGCTGGCCGGCGGCAAAATGCGCCACGCGCCACGTCCCGGCCAGGAAGGGGTCGCCGGTCGAAACGTCGGCGCAGTTCAGGTCGCGCATGTTCAGCGTATGGCCGTAGCGGATATGGCGGTGTGCCCCTTCGCGCTCGAAGTGGACGGCGAACACAAATACATCGCCGCCCGCCGCCTCGTAGGCGTAGATGCGGTCTTCATACAGCGCCAGCAGCCCCAGTTCCCAATCGTAAGGTTTGACCAGATGGCCTTCGGGCGGCAGCAGCAGGTCGCACCACAGCAAAAAGAGCGTGTGATAGCCGCGCCGGGCGTTGTCGTTCAGGATGCTTTTGATCTCGTACAGTTCAATCGGGCTTTCGATCAGGTGAAAGCTGACGATCTGGCCGGTCGGCAGCGCGGCCAGGATGATGTCGCCGCCGTCTTCGCGGATGGTCACGCCGGCGAATTTTAACTTCCACACCAGGTACATGCTGGCTTTGATCGTCTCGAAACGCATCGCTCACCACCGGGGCTACAGGGTTCAACCAATGGCGCTGGCTAGACCCCCTCATCCCAACCCTTCTCCCCCGAATTCAGGGCGAAGGGCTAAAAACAGGCAGCTTCCGTTCTCTCCCCGAATTCGGCGACCCGGATGGGGACGAATGTCCCTTGAGGGGAGGGCCAGGGAGGCGCTAAAAAGTTCACAAGTGAACCGGCGCTACAGGGTTTAACAACTATAAAGGATTCGCGCCGGGCAAACAATCCGCCCAGGTTTTAGATGGTCTTAAACGGCATATTTTTACGCGGGCGTTTTTGATAGAATGCGAAAATGTAGGGGTGTACCTTGCGCCCCTGCCGCCATTTTAAGGAGAGCGCCGCCATGACGACCCCGGCTGTACCGCGCACACGCATTTATGCGGCTTTTGCCGCCGTTTATGTACTGTGGGGATCCACCTATCTGGGAATGCGATTCGCGCTGGAGACGATGCCGCCGTTTTTCGCCGCCGGGGGGCGCTTTGTGATCGCGGGCGCGCTGCTGTACGCCATCGCCCGGCGCAGCGGGGCGCAGCCGCCGGCGCGGGTTCACTGGCGCGCGTCGTTCGTGGTGGGCGGCCTGCTTTTTCTGATCGGCAACGGCGGCATCATGTGGGCAGAGCTAACCGTGCCGTCCGGCCCGGCGGCGCTGATCGTCGCCACCGTGCCGCTGTGGGTGGCGCTGCTGGGGTGGCTGTTTTTCGGCAGCGGGCGGCCCGGCTTCCGCGCTTTTGCCGGGCTGGCAATCGGTTTTGCCGGCGTCGTGCTGCTGGTCGGGCCGGGGGAAATCGAACATCAGGTCAACCCGGTCGGGGCGCTGGTGCTGACGTTTTCGGCTTTCGCCTGGGCGACCGGTTCGCTGCTGTCGCGGCGTCTGCCGTCCCCGCCGTCGGCGCTGCTGGGCGCGGCCATGAACCTGTTCACCGGGGGCGTGCTGCTGCTGGTCGCCAGCCTGCTGGCCGGTGAATGGAGCAGCCTGCGCCTGGAAACCTTCTCGCTCAAGTCGTGGCTGGCGGTGGTTTATCTGATCGTTTTCGGCTCGATTCTGGGCTTCAGCGCGTATATGTGGCTGCTGAAGGTTGTGCCGCCCAACCGGGTGGCGACCTACGCTTACGTCAACCCGGTGGTGGCGGTTTTCCTGGGCTGGGCGCTGGGCGGCGAAGTATTCACGCCGCAAATGCTGGCGGCGGCGGCGGTGATCGTGACGGCGGTTATCCTCATCACCTCGGCGCCGGCCAGCCGCCGCGCGCCTCGTTTAAACCTGCCGCCTGCCGCGCGCGTCCCGCAGACGGGCGAAAGGCCGTCGCCGGTTTAGTTCTCTACTGGCGCGGGAAGCTTGCCTGGATGGCGCTGCACAAATCCGGCGCGGTGGCGGCATACACATACTGCAAGTTTTCGCCGCTGGCGGTAAAACTGCCGGAGCCGCCGCAGGGTTCGACGGCTGCCCCCTGCGCCTGGGCCTGCGCGCCGCGGCCGGTGTTCAGCACACAGCTAA